>NZ_JAALXT010000008.1 GCF_011634775.1 Thalassoroseus pseudoceratinae | reverse complement strand
TAGGAAGAGTACGACAAGCCTTCTGTAAACCCGATCACGAACGAAGAAGTGACGGCACGTCGGCGTCGGATTCGCACGGACTTCGATCTGCCGATGAAGGGACGATACGGCGGGTTCGTGCGTTCGTTCTCCACGAAAAAGTTTCCAATGACTGGCCGAGAATCACGAGCCGCCGACGTGGATTAAGTACCTCAGTCTGGTGATAAGCGACTGCGACACAGATAATCAAAACTAAGCTCCAAGCCAAACGACATTGAATAAGCGTGCCCATGCTCCTGACGATCTCTACAGAACATAAACCGGCCACCGATCTCGGCTTCCTGCTGCACAAGCACCCGGATCGGTTCCAGAGCTTTGATCTGAGCTTCGGGCAGGCGCATGTCTTCTACCCCGAGGCGGGAGATGATTGCTGCACGGCCTGTCTGATGCTTGATGTTGACCCGGTGGGTATGGTGCGTGGGAAGGGGCGGAATCAGAGTTTTCTGCTGAGCCACTACGTCAATGACCGGCCCTACGTCGCCTCGTCCTTCCTGAGTGTGGCGATTTCGCAGGTCTTCGGAACGGCGATGGGCGGTCGCTGCAAAGATCGACCGGAACTTGTCACGACGCCGATTCCTTTGACGGCTCGGCTCGATGTCTTGCCAGTTCGTGGCGGCGAAGGCTTCCTCCATCGAATGTTTGAGCCGCTGGGATACACGGTCGAAGCGGTGCAGCATTCGCTCGACGAGCAGTTTCCCGAGTGGGGCGAGAGTCCCTACTACTCAGCGACGATCAGCGGCACGAAGACGCTCTCCGAATTGCTGACGCACCTGTATGTCCTCGTGCCAGTCTTCGACAACGAAAAGCACTACTTTGTCGGCGAAGACGAACTGGAGAAGTTGCTGTCAAAGGGCGGCGGCTGGTTGGCCTCGCACCCGGAAAAGGAGCAAATCACTCGTCGCTACCTGAAGCATCGCTCCAGCCTTTACCGGCAGGCGCTCGCCCGGCTGGTCGAGGAGGAGCTTGAACCGACTGAAGATCAAGCGGTGTCAGAACAGTCAGAGGAAACGCTGGAAAAGCCGTTGAGCTTGAACGATCAGCGTCACGGGGTGGTCATGGCTGCGATTCGGTCCAGTGGTGCCCGGCAGGTTCTCGATGTCGGCTGCGGCGAAGGAAAGCTCTTGCGTGAATTACTCCAAGATCGGCAGTTTGAGCAGATCGTTGGCATGGATGTGTCGATCCGGTCCTTGGAAATTGCTCAGAAGAGATTGAAACTTGATCGACTTCCCGAAAGGCAGGCCGAGCGTCTAAAACTAATTCACGGCTCCTTGATCTACCGAGACAAACGGCTTGAAGGATTTGATGCCGCTGCGGTTGTTGAAGTCATCGAACACCTCGACCCGCCGAGGTTGTCGGCGTTGGAGCGAGTGTTGTTTGAGTTTGCCCGGCCTCAGACCATCGTGCTGACGACGCCGAACCGGGAATACAACGTGATGTGGGACACACTTCCGGCTGGCCAGTTCCGGCACGCAGATCATCGGTTCGAGTGGAGCCGTCAGGAGTTTCAGGACTGGGCCAATCGAGTCGGTGAGCAGCACGGTTACTCGGTTCGATTTCTGCCCGTGGGACCGGAAGACGAAAAGGTCGGATCGCCGACACAGATGGGAGTCTTCGAGCGTGGTTGAATCAACTTGATATAAGATATTGCCTATGAGTGCGGCTTTTCAAAGCCCGAAAATTTTTCCGTACCTGTAATAACCGGACTGACAGCCAATCATGTTAGAATCGATTCCAGACATAGTTGATCTCTCGCAGAACTGGCTCGTGAATTATTGGGCTGGAGAACTGGGAGTCTCGTCCGAGGGACTGCGACATTGCGTTGAACGTGTCGGTCCTCAGGTTGGCCGGATTCAGAAATGCCTTAGTCAAGGCCACCGAATCGCCATCCAAAATGAAGAGGGTAGAACATATCTTGTTGCACGAATACTTTTACAGAGCGACGGTTTTGCTGTCTCTGTTCCATATCATCCTGAGAAGCAAGGGCTAATTATCGAGTTGCCGCTCGACTACTCAAAGGATGAGTTTCTCGTGCCCTTAGAAAATAGCACCTGTTATACAGTCACCGACACTGTAAAACTTAGTTTTCACATGAACGGGTTTGTGCAATTTTCCCGAGGTGGTGAGAAGCCGATTGTCTCTGGGTACAATTCACAGCTAGATGTTGTTAAAGGGGCCGGATTAAAAGCCCCCGATGCAGTGTCGGTCACGACTGGGCCACTACTTGGGATCGTGATACAGGGGCTAGAGAAATTCACTCGGCTAAACAAAAAGGACGCAGAAGTGTTTAAGCCAACGGACATGTGGCATCACCCGAAATTCTCGACGCCAGAGGATACGGCATATCATCTCGAAGTATTCATGTTTCCGAAAAGTGAAATCAGTTCCAGTCGAACTATCGATGGGAGGCGAATACTTCGGAAGAACCTACCGTTTTGGTCAACGCTCATCTTCCCATTTGATTTGCGAGTGGTCGAGCTTCCGAATCGCCCATTTTTTCTTGGTGTAATTCTCAGCCACATGCGTCCCGACTCTACAGGTTTGTCTGGATATAAGTTATGCGGACCAAGCTGTGGTGGGCCGAGCGAACAAAAAAAGAGCATACAGGCTATCTACCCCCGTCCGCCGTTTGCAGAAGAGATCGATTGCATCTCGCTGGACTATCATCCCGAGAGTGACCAACAGTAGCCCAATACCAGCTTTTGATCTTGTAATTGAGCCAAGATGCACATCAAGATTCCCAAGCTTTCACTTGTTGTTCTCGTCGGTCCAAGCGGATCGGGGAAGAGTACGTTCGCACGGAAGCACTTTCTGCCGACCGAGGTGTTGTCATCGGATTATTGCCGTGGTCTCGTGAGCGATGATGAGAACGATCAAGCCGCAACGAATGATGCGTTCGAGGTTTTGCACTTCGTGGCGTCCAAACGGCTTGCTCGGGGGCATCTGACGGTCGTTGACGCTACCAACGTGCAGCCCGAGGCTCGAAAACCGCTGGTGCAGTTGGCGAAGACGTACCACTGCCTGCCCGTCGCCATCGTACTGAATCCCCCGGAGAAGGTGTGCCACGAAAGAAACCGAGATCGGGATGACCGACAGTTCGGTCCTCATGTCATCCGGCAACAGCGGTCACAACTCAGGCGGTCGATCAAGAAACTGAAGCGGGAAGGCTTTCGACACATCTTCGTGATGGATTCGGTCGAGGAAATCGATGCTGCGACCATCGAGCGTGTTCCGCTGTGGAACGACAAGCGGGATGAGCAAGGTCCATTCGACATCATCGGCGACGTTCACGGCTGCTGCGACGAACTGGAGGAGTTGCTCGTACAACTTGGTTACCAACACGTCGTTGTAGACGGCAATGACTACTGGGGGCACGTCTTTTACCGACACCCGGAGGGTCGGCGAGCCGTTTTCGTAGGCGATCTCGTGGACCGAGGACCACGCATCGTCGATACGCTGTGTCTGGTCAGGAATATGGTTCAGTTCAGTGAGGCAATCTGCGTTCCCGGTAATCATGACATGAAGTTGCTGAGAAAGCTGCGGGGAAAGAACCCGCAGATGACGCATGGTCTGGCTGAATCGTGGAGTGAGATCGAAGCACTTCCCGAGAACTGGCGTGTCCCATTTTGCAAGGAGTTGGCCGAGTTTCTCGACGGTTTCGTGAGCCACTACGTTCTCGACGATGGCAAGCTGGTCGTCGCTCATGCCGGAATGAAAGAAGAGTTTCAGGGACGAGGCTCTGGCAAGGTCCGAGAGTTTGCTCTCTACGGCGAGACCACAGGGGAAACTGACGAGTTCGGCCTGCCGGTTCGATACAACTGGGCAGCGGAATACCGGGGATCGGCGATGGTGGTTTACGGTCATACCCCCGTTCCCGAACCGGAGTGGCTCAATCGAACGGTCAACGTCGATACCGGCTGCGTCTTCGGCGGCAAGCTCACAGCCCTTCGCTATCCTGAGAAAGAGTTTGTCTCGGTTCAGGCAAAGCAGACCTACTGCGAACCGGCCCGACCATTCCTTGCCGACGATCAGCAGGCCCCATTGTCGGCCCAGCAACTACACGACGATATCCTCGACGCCGAGGACGTGCTTGGGAAGCGAATTGTTTCGACTCGTCTTCAACGCAACGTGACCATTCGGGAAGAGAATGCCACCGCAGCGTTGGAGGTGATGAGCCGATTTGCCGCCAACCCAAAATGGCTGATCTATCTGCCGCCCACGATGTCGCCGTGCGAAACGTCGAACGAGCCGGGACTGCTGGAACATCCCGCCGAAGCGTTTTCGTACTTCCGCAGCCAAGGCGTTCCGCAAGTCGTGTGCGAAGAGAAGCACATGGGGTCGAGGGCCGTCGTGATTGTCTGTCGAGATGAGGACGCCGCCCGAGAGCGTTTCGGTGTGACCGAAGGTGAGGCAGGGATCGTTTATACCCGCACCGGCAGACGGTTCTTCAACGACGCCGAACTCGAAGCGAAGTTTCTCGACCGACTGCGCACGGCGATGACGGCTTCGGGGTTCTGGGATGAGTTCCAGACATCTTGGGCCTGCCTCGACTGCGAATTGATGCCGTGGTCGGCGAAGGCGCAGGAGCTACTACGTTCGCAGTACGCCGCAGTTGGCGCTGCCGGGAGTGCCTCACTACCGGAAGCCATCGGCGTTCTCGAACGAGCCGCAGGACGAATGAATGGAGATAACCAGTCAAAAACGACTGCCGTTCTGGATCGACTTCGTGGTCGCCGCAACAGCATCGACCAGTTTGTGACCGCCTATCGGCAATACTGCTGGAGCGTTGAATCGCTGAGTGACCTGAAGCTCGCCCCGTTCCACCTGCTGGCGACGGAGGGCAAAGTCCACACCGATCAGAACCATGTCTGGCACATGGAGACTCTGGCGAAAGTCTGCCAAGAGGGTACTGACATCCTGCTGGCGACGGCGTACAAGGTTATTGATCTCACAGATTTGGACAGCATCACGGCAGGGATCGACTGGTGGACGAGCCTGACCGGACGTGGCGGCGAAGGGATGGTCGTAAAACCGGCTGATTGGATCGTTCGTGGAAAGAAAGGTCTCGTGCAACCAGCCGTCAAATGTCGTGGGAAGGAGTATCTGCGAATCATTTACAGCCCCGACTATGATTCAGAAGAGAACCTGCCTCGCCTGCGAAACCGAAGCCTCGGTCGCAAGCGGTCGCTGGCCCTTCGTGAGTTTGCTCTCGGCGTTGAAGCCTTGGAACGGTTCGTTCGACAAGAGCCGCTCCGACGAGTCCACGAATGCACCTTCGGCGTCTTGGCTTTGGAAAGTGAGCCGGTCGATCCGAGGCTGTAAGTCAATTGTGAAACAGAGGAACTATGACCAGCGAATGGACGAAGCCGGAACATGCCGAGGCGTACCTTGCCCGGATGCAGAACATTCCACACCGGGTCGAAGGCGAAGCCACCTTGCTCGCCGAGATTCCCACCGATGCGAAGCGAGTGCTGGACCTTGGTTGCGGAAACGGCCACTTGTTGTCGCTGGTGCTGTCGCACTGCCCAGAAGCAACCGGCGTCGGTCTCGACTTCTCACCGACGATGCTGGAGCAAGCCCAAAGCCGTTTCGCTGAGAATCAACGAGTCACACTCACCGAACACAATATGGATGTCCCGTTGCCCGACCTTGGGATGTTCGATTGTGTGGTTTCGAGCTTTGCGATCCACCACTGCTCGCACCATCGAAAACGAGAGCTTTACGCCGAGGTGTTCCACTTCTTGGAGCCGGGCGGTGTGTTCTGCAATCTCGAACATGTCTCATCGCCGAATCAGCGCATTCACGACCGTTTCGTCGAGGCGATGGGCATGACGCCCGACGACGAAGACCCGTCGAACAAATTGCTCGACGTGGCAACCCAGTTGAGATGGTTTCGGGAGATCGCCTTTGAGGACGTGGATTGCCATTGGAAATGGCGGGAACTGGCGCTGCTTGTGGGAAGGAAACCGCAAATTGTGCATGAACAGGCGGCTCACGAGCCTCGGCGGATCAAGCAGGTGATCGTGGTCCGTCACGACTTAAAGATGCGTCGTGGGAAGCAAATTGCGCAAGGCTCGCACGCCTCGATGTCCTTCATCTGCCGTCGCTTGCAGGAGCGTGGATCGGTCTCACTGGATGACTTCTCTGAAGTCGAGCGTGCATGGCTGACCGGAGCGTTCGCCAAGGTCTGCTGTCGTGTGGACAGCGAGGATGAGTTGATGGCCATTCACGACAAGGCGGTGGAAGCGGGGTTGGAAGTCCATCTGATTACCGACAGCGGAAAGACCGAGTTCCACGGCGAGCCAACTCGGACCTGCCTCGCCATCGGCCCAGACGAAGCCGGAAAGATGGACGAGATCACGGGAAAATTAAAACTGTTGTAACGAGATCAAGAATGACGCTGGCAACACATCCTTATACCAAACAGGTTCTTCAATGGCCCACATCTGGCCGTCACATCCTCGCCCAGTTTGATGACAAGACGATCATCGTCTATCAGGCGTATCGACCTGAGATTGGGCACTTCGCAGTCACCCACGGTCACTTCGGCGGCGAGTTCAGCTACAGCCGCATGAGTTGGATCAAGCCGAACTTTCTGTGGATGATGTATCGCAGCGATTGGGGGCGGTCTCAGGGACAGGAAGTTGTGCTGGCGATTCGTCTGCGACGGGCATTCTTCGATTCGCTGTTGGAGCAGGCCGTTCCTTCGTCATTCGTTCCAGAGTTGTTTGAGAACCACAACGCATGGAAGGCAGCAGTGGCATCTTCCGACGTGAGACTCCAGTGGGACCCAGACCACGATCCAACTGGCGGCAAATGCGAGCGAAGAGCGATCCAGCTTGGTCTTCGGGGGAAGTCGCTGGATGCCTACGGAAAGGAAGAGATTGTCGAGATCATCGACATGAGCGACTTCGTGGCTCGACAGCGTGACTTAATCGGCGATTGGCAATCAGGAAAACTGCTGACCCCTTCCGAACACGTCTATGTGCCGAAATGTACGACCGCCGCAGCCAACGTGGGACTTACTGATTGGCGTGGCAATTCGTCGGAGAACGAGAAATGACGGCACCTCGACTCAACCTGCTCGTGATCCGATCCGAAGACCCTGCCCAAACAGTTGGCTTCTACGAGTTGCTCGGCCTGCGTTTTCAGGAGGAGCAGCACAGCAGCGGTCCCTGTGCGTTCAAAAAGTTGTAATGAAGGAGCCGCCTGCGCCCCAAAAGATCGCAGGCGGCTCGGTCCAAGTTTCAGTCGATGAAGGCTGCTGGATCGCCAGACCCGGCCTCGATCAGATTGCCAATCTTGTTCAGCTTGTGGACATTCTGCTGAAGGCGTTCTTGCTCTTCTCTGTGACGCTTCTCACGCCACTGAAAAGCTGCTTCGGAGCGATCCTCGAAGATGCACTCATCTGTTCCAGCAAGCGCATTCACCTGATCGAAGTCCAGTCCGGGCATCCATCCCCGTAACACCACCACCCAGTGGATTGAAGAGCCGTGCCAGATCGATCCTCTCCGCTTGCCTCTCTCCTTGAAGTAAAGAAACGGGCAATGTTCGTATTGAGCGTGCCGCTGATGCCCGAACTTCACTTCACTGGCTTCGTAACACGATACCGAATTACTCAACACGGAATCGAAATAGATGCTCACTTTGCCTATGAAAAAGTTGAAGTGGCAGCCATTCTCGCACCACAAATCTGGCGATTCATACTCTCGCCCACATTTAGCGCATTCGTGACGCTCGACGTGCTTTCCATCATGCCAGCATAAGAGAGTCCGTACCGAAGAAGTACGGGTTAACCCGTCGTCGTGCCGCCTCTTCGTCGAAGGAAGAATTGGCTTTTTTGCTCGTCTGTTGATTCTTTTCATCGTCCGTGATCCTTGAGTCTCTACCCGGTCGTAATCTTCCCGCCGAGCTTGAGTTCCAACTGTTTTAACGAAAGCTGATGCCCCTCTGCCAAGACAGAGAGGGCATCGTTCACACCAAGTTATACGCTTGCAACTTCGTGTTGTGCCTGAAGCTCGCCGAGAAGCGTCTCAGCTATCACCTCGGCGGCATTTCTGGTTGGAGCGTTTGGGCGACCCTCTTGGTAGTAGCACCTGCCTTCGCAGGTCTCCCATGAGAGCCATTGAGATCGGTCGTGTCTCACGATGTTCAGGGCGTATGAGTCGAACATCGTCTTGTACGCTTCAATCTCCCAATCAGCATTTTCGATGTGGAATAGAGTTTTCTCGTTGTAGGCATCTCCATGCGAGATGAGCCATTCCACGATGGCGTTTGGTGCTTTTTGTGACTGCGTAGTCATTGGTCGGATTCCTTTCCGATGAGGCTCTTACTGATACGCATTCAAGCCAATCATGCAGTGAGTCGCATGTCGCCCTGAGTTTTCTCAGCAAGTGGGAGCGTTCTACGACAAATTAAAGAATGGGTCAAATCGCTGTTCGGAAAGACGACTAACCGCAGTTTCTGTCACAAAATGGTGGCCTTCACACTCTGCTAGTGAGGAGGCATGTTCTATGACAGACAACAAACTACTCACATCCGCACTTCAGACTCTCGGCCCCAAACTCTTCTCCCGCATCTCACAGTCGGAGATGTGTGAAGCCTTGGGACTTTTGGACCAAAAACAATTGGCGGCTCGGCTGGGTCTCAGCTACGAGGCGTTCCGCTGGCGGGTTTCCAAAGGAAGACTGCCAAAGCCAGCGGTGAAACTGATGCGGCGTGCTTACTACACCGCCGATCAAGTGGATGCTCTTGAAATGCGGGAGGCTCACTCAAACAATTCGGCAGCCAAAAACAAGGAGGAAAACAATGGCTCGTCGAAAAGGTAAACCGCAAGTCTTCTGTCGATGGAAGGACGTACCAAGCACACTAGCCACTCGCACCGGCTGGAGAATTCGAGGCAGGATGGTCAAAGCCAAAGTAGAACCGGCTGCGATAATGGAGGTCGTTGAAGAACGACAAATGACGGTCATCGATCACACGGCAAAGATCGTCAAGCTCATTCAACTGTACCACGAGGACCAGACCACGCCTGCCAACGTTTCCCCATTGGAGCTTGCCAAGCTGCGTTTCTTTCGGGCGTTCGTGAAGCCAGCCAATCGCAGGCGACTCATCAAACGCTGCAAAGGTGCGTATGTCACTGACTCCGCAGGCGAGCGACACTGGGATTCTTCGATTGACGAGGAAGGCTGGCTGATGTTCAAAGAGGCAATGACGCTTCAGCGTGCCGAGAGCCATCTTTCTGGACGAGAAGAATACGGCATCTTCGGAGGTGAGAACTCGTGCCATTTGATGATCGATCTCGACTTACACAACGTGCCGTACTTACTGTTCCTTCGACGCCTCGAAGTCTTGTTGGACCACTTTCACGGGAAGCACCGCTGTCACGTTCAGGTGGCTGAGCGAGATGCTCGGGGCGTTCACATAATCCTATTCTTCGGTAACAAGTCACCACTGAAGACTCGCCGAAAGTGGTTGAAAGAAGAATTCCAAAAGTTGGAATGGAAACACCCTGACATTTTCTTGACGGCAGACAGCATCAGCGCTGTTCCCAGAGAGGAGCGTAAAGGCATCAAGCCAGTGGAAGTGTTTCCCGCTCGTCAGTTTGGGCAACGTCTACCGTTGGCCAGAGGCCGCATCATCCTGCTGGACAAGCCACTGCACTTCATCTGGCGGCGAGGAAAACTGAGGCAGGATGTCGAAGGGTACATAAATTGGCTGATCGACCGGGACCGGCAACACATGGAAAAGAATGCGGTCCTGTCATTCGTTATGGAGCGTCTCGATCCGAGTTGCGCCGCCGAGGATGGCTACAATGCTTCTGTTTCGCCGGTTCACGAACCGGCGAAACAGGCTGCTAGCAAGAAGCGTCAGACGAAAGGCAAGCTGCGGGGGAAGACTCGTGGCGAGTTGGTCAAGCTGTGGAACGATGCAGACCTTGGCTTGTTTGCCAACTTCAACGCAGGAATCTACATCACGCTGAGTGTATTACACGCTCAAGGCGACTCTGAGGTTGAGGCCGTCGAAACCGTGATGCGTTTCGTGGATGAATTGCCGGATGTCTCAGTTTGTTCTCGCCTGCCAGACCAACGGGAGAAGGTGGATACAGACATTTGCCGAATTGCTCGGGGCATTTGGCAGAACGATCCGTCGTACACTTGGCAGGTCGTGGCGGCGGAATGGGAGAAGATTGGATTCCGGCTGGCAGACAAGACAACATGGGACGCCCGGCGAGAAGCTCCCCCGCCCGTGGTGCCAGCAGATGTTGAGATCACGTTTACCGCCGAGGAACAGCAAGTGTTGGTCGAGAAACTAGCTCCCATCGTGTTCGGCGAGAAACAGTCACAAAAACCTGAGAAGCAAGAGCGGTTGTTTCGAGCGATGGCCTTCTTCGTGCGGTACATCAAAGGCTGTGATCGTGAGCTACCTGTTTCAGCATTGCCCTCAATTCTCGAAGGTTTTGACCTGAAATTGAGGAATCACGACAAACAGACCGCCTTCTTTGATTGTTTGCGAGAAATGGAGTGGTTGTACATTGCCGTTGACTATGACCACCCTCGAAAGAAAGGTGGCGGTCAAAATCGTAGAGCAAGGCGGTACGGAATTGGAAAGGCAATGGCGTACAAGTTCGGCGAACCTGCTTCGTCGCTCTCCTTCTTACACCCCCCACAACAAATGGAACTATATTCTGTCTCCCGTTTTCGGAGGGGAGACCCGAGATTGGGAGAAATCCCCAGTTTTGACGAGCAAATGGCCGATTTGGAGGAAGTTCAGCCGGAATCGACAACCATGGCGGACGACGACTGAGCGGCGGCGGATTTCTGAAGGAGTCCCAGCCTTTCAACTCCCGTTTGACGCCCACGATCAGAACAACTGCCGCCCGGTCATTACAACTTTTGCAACAAGTCTGAGTGGACGACCTACTGACAGGCCGGATTATTTCGGCGGCGGGATTTCGAGTTCCGATTTCTGACTTTGGCGTCAGCACCCACGGAGAACAAAATCTGCCGAGGAACAATAAAAAAGGTGGGCCTATGGTCATTGGGAAGTCCACCCTACCTGCTTTGGCCGACAGGTTTTCGATGGGAATTTCTCGATTTTCAACTTTGCCGCCCACTTTTTTCGGTCACAGATGTTTCATCAACCGGCTTCATCAGTGCGTAGGGCACGTTCCATCGGCTTCCTTCCGTCTTCGACTCGCACCCGTCGATGACGACAACCTTTGCTCTGGCTCGGTTCAGCTTGATGATCCGTGCGACGGTCGGTACGTCTCCGTCGCCGCCAAGCAGCACCAGCATTCCGACATGTGCTTGCTTTCGTTCCATGTCCTCGCTCCGAAAACGAAAACCAGCCTCGATCCCACGACGAGCAGAACCGAGGCTGGCACGGAGACCATCCGATCAATCCTCTTGCCAGCCGAAGTAGTACCTTGGCGAATGGGAGAACATCAGCGTCCCACGCTTGCCATCCGACTTGCGGCGGCAGACGACGAAGGGAGCAAGGAAGCCTTCGACTGTGTACTGTTCCTGCATCTCACTTGTTGTGAGGACTTCGCCGTACTTCTCCTCCAATCTGGTTCGCTCAGCGTCCTGATTCACTTCGTTGAGAAGTTCCCGGCGAGCGTTTTCGACTTCGTTCTGCATCTGTTCGTGTCTCCGTGAGTGAGTTGTTCTGACGCTGGACTAGGGGGTGCCTCGGATCAGTAATTTTGCGGCAGCAAAATCGTTGTGCTTGACCTGTCCGCCTCGGTGATAATCCAGACCTTCTGGGCGGTCGCTTCAAGGACATAGGACGACAAGATGCGTGAGCCATCCTTGACCGCCTCGTCATTCAACTGCCGGTCTTCATCGCACAAGTCGCCCCAGTCGCCATGTTGATGGCGGGACAACAAGGGCAGAGCGGATTCGTTCGCTTCTTCGAGGGCTGCGAGTGCATCCGGCGTGGCAACAACTTGTCCGAGTGGAAACAACTGCCTTCGTTCGGCGGCCATGTGTGACTCCTTGTGTTGAGCGGTGATGATGCTGTGACGTTGAACTAAGGGGTGCCTCGCTCAGCCGTAGACCGACAGCACCGCTTCACGAACTCGATCCCACTCACGTTCGCCAAGCTCTCGTTCCGTCTCGATGAGCGGCGTGACGTAGGCGTTCTGGATAGCGTCGGGATCGTCGCCGTTGAAAGAGATGGCCGGTGCCCAGCCGAAGCCGAACCCCGGTGCGCCGAGACTCCCCATGGTCTCAACGTCCTCAGCGATTAGGCCGCAGCGTTCGACGAAGGCGTCGAATTGTTCACGGTCGAGGATCGCACACCACTTCCGGTGCGATCCTTCTTCCCAGCGGCCTTCGAGGTACGAATACTCGTAGCAAGAGTCGTCCTCGGTCTGATCCCAAAGCTCATCGACTTGGGGCGGTGCGAAGTCATCGATGTCAACTTCGGCGGGGACATCGACGCTGTAGATGATGCTGAATTGCATGGGCACGGTCTCCTGAGTGATGGATGTGGTTTGCCAACACTCAGCTAGAGGGTGCCCACGCTCGATGCGGTTAGGTCGTCTTCGACCGCTCCGCTCGCTTCTCGGCTCGGCGGCGGTGATGTTCGGTCACTTCGGCACGCCAATCGGGATTGCCACCAAAGCGTTCCAGCGGCACGAGGTCGAGGTACGACAACGGCGCTGAGAAGTAGTACGGGTATTCGGCTTCCGTCATGTCCTTGTAGCCGAACCCCTCGTTCTCTCTGCTGTACTGGAGCAGGTCGCAGCCGATCCAACGCTCCTCCGGGCGAACCTCTCGACCAGCTACAACAAACCGCCTGCGCCAGACCGTCCACAATACGCCCCGAAATCGACCGCCACGAAAGCAGTGTTTCAAGCAGTCGGTGGTGACGGTCATCTCGCCGACCTGCCGTTCCCAAGACTTCGTGCGATCTTCGATCAAGCTCTTGCGATCAGCACCGTGCGGAAAGAGCCATCCCATGTTTGGTCTCCTGCTGTTTAAGGAAATGTGACTTGTCTGAGCGACTTGGGGGTGCCTCAGTCGTCGTCACGGTCATCCCAGCAGAAGTCTGTGGGCAGCACGCCATCGGCAGGCAGGCCGTCGCCGTGGTAGCGGCAGCGAAAGGGAACGTCACAACCGTCGCAGCCGTGGATCATCAGATGATCGAGGTCGATCACCTGACCACTCGGCCCATAGCTGGACGTTTCTGGGTCGTAGTCCCCAAGATCGGCCTCATCGACCACGATGTGATGGCCGTACTGCTCGTTGTCGGCGAGTTCGTCGATGGCGTCGGAGGCGCTGTCCGCCTCAACAACAAGGAAGAGCGGCGAGTAGCAGCCTCCCACTTCGAGCAGCCACGTCTTGCCGAACCAGTCACCCGGATTGATTACGGGAACGTCGGTCAGATTTTGGCCGTTTAGTGTGAAGGTGGCAGTGATCTCGGGCATAGCCAGTCTCCGTTGCAAAAGTTGGATTGCTTGACTGGCATACTTTGGGGTGCCTCCCGTAGCGGTGGACTGATGAAATAGTCCGTGCGACAATTCTTGTAACACGAACAACTCATAGAAGGACGCACTTCCATGTCGATTTCAAGACGCCAATTCTGCACCGCAGTTGGTGCTGCCGGACTTTCAACCGTTGTTCTTCCAGCGTTCGCAGATGACACGAAGCAGCAAACGCTGCGAGTCATCGCTTACAACATTTATGCTTGCAAAGGCTGGCCAGCAGACCGCCTGTTGGCAAAGAAAGCGGTCGAGAAAGGTCAGATGGCGAAGCGGTTGGCGATGGAACTGGCCTTGTATGAGCCGGACATCATCAACTTTTCTGAGTCACCAACCGAATCGATTACGAAGGAAGTCGCCAAGCATCTCGGCATGAACCATGTCCGTTTTCCAAGCGGCGGTAACTGGCCGGGAACGCTGCTCAGCAAGTACGAGATCACCAGTTCAGAAAACGTTCCGCTCGGGTACGAGCGTCCGAAAGACTTGTTCACTCGGCACTGGGGACGAGGTACGGTCAAGTTGCCCAACGGTGAGTCTTTGATCGTTCACTCGGCTCACCTCTATCCGGTTGCCGATCCGACCGTCCGCCTGAAAGAGATCAAGGCGATGCTGGCAGCGATGAAGGACGACCTCGAATCAGGCCGCTCGATGTTGCTGATCGGCGACCTGAACCACGGCCCGGATTCCGAGGAATACAAGCTTTGGATCGACGCTGGCTGGATCGATACCTTCGCCAAAGTGGGCGAAGGTCAAGGTTCGACAATCAAGGCCGACGATCCCAAGTATCGCATCGATTATGTCATGGCAACTGGCCCGATTGCCGAGCAGATCAGCGAATCGAGACCACTGTTTGAGGGAGCGTTCCGCCTGAACATCGCCGACGAGAACTCGTTCGCCCTCAGCGATCACCTTCCCCAGTTGGCCGTGTTCGGCGAAGAGAAATGAGTCCTGCCGAGGGCGTAGCAGGTGCCTCCAGAAGCAGCGTACCAACATGACAGCCTCATGAACTCGCTCCCAGCAGGACCGACTACAGGGAGATTCAGCAAGTTGAGGTAGAATTGATTCGTGGTCCTCGATCTCCCCCAGAGGTCGATCAATGTTGGTGTCAACGTCTAAAGGAGCGGAGACCGTAGAAGGCGTTGGTTGTAGCCACGGCCCGAGTCGAACTCTTCATATTGGTCCTGCGCCAACCCAAAATCAAAGTCAATGGTGAAAGACGGTGTGCGCAACAATGACAACCCAACTGCAAGAGAGTGTGTACGACGATGAGCGATGAAGACAAACAAAGTTCAACAGACCAATCCTATGCGGACATGTTCAGCGAATCGCTTTCGAAGCATCTTTCCTCGATAGAACCTTTCGTGATTGAGCGAAGGAAGGCAGCGATCAAAAGCGACGGTGCATATAACGTCCTTCTGCGAGCGTCCTTTTCGAAGTGCTTTGAGTTCAACACCGTGGCGGCGAGGACTCTGGCCGACCATTGCCCTTCATTTTTCCTTGCGCCGACGCTGCGAGGTATTTGCGAAGACATTATCGTCCTTCGTGCGTGGCGTGATGCTTCGAGTGCCGACAGAAATGGTCTGGCTTTCGAACTTGTTGCAATGCGACTTACATCAAATCTGGCAATTCAGCAAAAGTTTTTTTCTGCGAATCGGCCATTTCAACCAATACTTGCTCCCCCGAAAAATTCTCCAGAAGAAAGTCAGACCATCGCTAAGGTGCAACAACTATGGAGTCGTGTAGGCTTTAATTTGGGTGGAAAGAAGGTGGCTCCCACGACAAGAGATTTGGCAGAACGGCATGGAATGCTTGAGTTATACGAGTACATCTATTCAATCACATCAGACATGGTTCATTTCAATCCAAATGTTCTCATGAGATCGGGATGGGGACCGGAAGCGGATGCTGAGATGCAATTCAGCCCCCGCAACTTTGAAGACTACTACCGGCATTTTTGCACGGTTTACGGAGCGTACTTACTGCTGCTCTATTTCAATACATTCCACGACTTCATTTTGCCTCCACCGGAAGTGCAAGAGGCCGTCAAGATGATCCAACAAGATTTGGACCTACTACCGAGGTGGCCAGAAATCGTTACGCCCGAAGAGATGAATCGGGACGCTCCTGATTATCGGAAAGCAGCATTTATGGCGACCTTGTTTCATGCTTTGAAGCGAAGCGACAATTCAACTGAGTCGGAAGAGTGATTGGTATTACACTCTAATTGGTCTCGTCTTGGCCATTAGCGATGGCGGTTCTGCTCATGTGATTTCTCCAAGAGAAAGTGTGGTTATTGTTCGCCCGGACTAGAGGGTGCCCAAAAGCCTAAAGATCGGCCTTCTTCATGGCCTCGTGGTACTTCTCCTCCAAGTCGCCATCGAGTGCGATGTTCTGGTAGATGGCAAGCGTCTCCCGACGTGCGTGGCCGGTGATGAGTTGAAGCTCGGCGTCGGCCAGACCAGAATGTCGTGTTAACCAAGTTATGGCTTGGTGGCGGAATGTGTGCGGGGTGGCCTTCACTCCCGCTTTCTCGGCGTAATCCTTCACAATCTGCTGGACTCGCCGGGTCGAGAACCTCGTGTTGCGGCGAGTTTGGAACAGCCAACGGTTCTTGGGATGGGCGGCAATGTGCGTCCGCAAGGTAGTGGCGAAGGTCTTACCGAATAGAACGTAGCGGTCTTTACTACCCTTCCCCTGATTGATCCTGATTTTGCAGTTCTCCACGTCCACATCGGCGACCTGCATCTGGCAGAGTTCACTTACACGAACGCCGGTGAAGAACAGTAGCCGCAACATCAGCGAGTGCTGCACATCGTCGGCTTGATCGACGACACGATAGAACCGGCGAAAGTCGGTGGCGTTGAGAACGTTGGGCAGTTTCTTTGGTTTCTTCGCCGGTCGAAGCTCACACGCTTGTCGGACTCGCTTGCTAACGTACCGCCAGTCATCGTAGGTCAGACCGTGCTTGCGAACGATCCGGGCGATCTGCGAGACAATTTCCGATTTCGCTTTTTCGTTTTGTGGCACGCCGTTGGCGTTGTTTTCGGTCATTGGTGGACACTCCAAGGGGGAAAGATGGCGGTTCTAATTCGTGATCCGCTTGTTCTGCGAAATAGGGGGTGCCTACTTCTTCTGCTGAAGGTGCAGAAACACTCGACGCACCTTCTCACCCTCGTCTACATCAGCCTGACTATTCGGGAACAACTCCCCCAATGCCGACTCGACAGCTTCGGCCTTGGCTTGCAGTCCAAGCGATTTGAGCGACTCGATCAGATCAGCATGGTCGGTGGCGTTTACTCTCGGTCGAGGGCGTTGCTTTGCCCCACTGGCCCGTCGCTTTCGGTTGAAGACGACGGGGCGACCTTCGGCGTCGATCCCAGTACGACGAATTTCAAGACACTTCTTCTGTAATTCGAGGTCGTAAACAGGACGCTTGCAGGACTCATTGCGGATCGGTGTAGGAAAGACCGATGCTTGGATCAAAGCATGAAACCTCGACCTCGAAAGAAGACACATTTCGGCCATTTCTCGAACCGAAACGACAGCTTTTGTAGGCGTTTCTGGAATGTTCATGGAACACTTTCTCAATCAAAACAGGACAACTTTGCGACGGCTGTTCGAGCGAATTTCATTCATTCAGAGCCTCGATCTCGGCAAGGTGGTCTCGGCCAGCCTGACTCAACTGCCGCAGGCCGTTGTCGGTTTTGACCACAAACGCCGAACGCAAAAGGAACGGTTCGATGGTTGCCGTTACAACTTTTGCACTCGTCACGCCCAGCATCGACGCCAGTACGTTGAGTCGCTGGCTCGATGTTCCGAGCAAACGCAGATACTTCTGTTGGAAATTGTCGAGACCTCTGGACGAAATCCGCTCAATCCGACAAGCGTATAGGAGGTGCCCGACTTCAACCCTGTTTGCGCCTTGAGCGACAGCCACTCGGCGAGCCGCACCAAGCAATCTGATCGCAATTCGAGGTGTCTGCCTTGCACACTTGGCGATCTCAGGCAGTAGCTCGGGGTCGTACTCCCAACGAAGTGCGTGGCAGCGCTGCTGGACAATCTTGGCAAGCTGGATTTCGTCGTAAAAATCCAAATGAAGCACGAGCCGGAATCTGTCCACAAGCGGTGCCACGAGACCTTCCGGGTTTGTCGTCGCACCGACCAGACAAAAAGGGGCGAGGGGCAAGGACGTAACTGTCTTGCCGTTGCTGATCTCGATGCAACGCCGCTCCAAAATTCTGAGCAACGCTGTTTGGTGAGCCGAATTCAGCAGATGGATTTCGTCCAAGAACAGGATGCCTTTAGAAACACCGAGAAGTGCAGAGTTCAATTCCGCTGTGTTGGTGATGCTCTGGGCCAAGACCTCAGTGAAATTCGAATCGCAACCAAGTTCGTCCGCCAAAACAGAGACCAACGCTGTCTTACCCAATCCGGGCGGGCCGCAGAGCAAGATGTCTTCGAGTGGTTTACTCGCACCTTCATGGAAGTGCGCATCGACAGCGATCTGCAATGCTTGTTTGACGTGATCCTGACCGATAACGTGCGAGAAGCTTGAAGGCCGCACTTCACGCAGTTCGGTCGGTGTTTGTTCCTGCTCGTGAAAGTTCACGGTTGTTGCTCCATTGCAAAATGTGGATTGTGTTCTCTCGACTCAGGGGTGCCTACTCCAGCACGACCTTGTGGTAGCCTTCCCGGTCAATCCAGTAGGCGAATCCGCCGTTGTCGCAGGTACAGTTCTGTTCGATCAGTTCGTAGGCTCGATCCGCCAGCAGATCGTGCGACAGGCTTTCGAGTCGCTTGCGTTCGGCGTCGGCGGCACGCTGGGCATGATGCTCACCGCCCTTCTCGTACACTCGCTCGAACGTGTCGTCGGTGATCGCTTCGATCAGGGATGAACGATCCCAGTCGTCGAGTTTGTCACGAAGCTGCTGCCAGCCTTCGGTGCTGATGCTGATTTCCCATGCCATCGTTCGGTCTCCTGTCGAGTGTGGGTGACGATGTACTTGGGGGTGCCTCGAAAGAATGGCGGCACTCCATTGCCGCCAATTCCTTCACCACTCAACTCACGCTGCTTCGACCGCCAGCCGCTCTTGGTTGGCGGACAGGGCCAGCACGTCGATGGACAGGCCCTTGGTGTCGAGTCGCCCCGAGCGTGGCATCTTGGGCAGCGTGCCGATCAATTCGGTCTTCACGGCCTTGATTGCCGCCTGCACATCCTCGATCCGAGCTTGAATGGCGGCGTCCTCGCTGCGGTTCTCCAGCATTGCTTCGTGCAAGGCGTCCCGCAGCATGGCCATCGCTGCGTCACGCTCGATCCCGGCCCTTTCCCAAAAGAAAGCCAGCACCGACACGAGAGGAATCGAGACGGTCGGAGCGATCATCTGATCGTCGTGTTTCTCGACCTGACCACGGACACGGACGAGCAGTGTCTCGTTAATCTCGTGACGACCAACCGGAAGGTCGGCCTTCTGGTTCTTCCAGCTTTTGGCGATCAGGGCTTTGGCTTGGTTCAACATGGCGCTTCTCCGGTGGTGAGTGGTGGTGATGTCGTTGGTGTACTAGGGGGTGCCCCATTGGTCGTCGTGCATGACTCGGAGAACGTAGAAAGAAACCAGCGCCATCACGTCCGGCGTGGGGCAGTCGCTTTGCATCAGACGCCGCCATGCTTCGCCGGTCGCTTCGTTGTTGCGGCCCATGCGCCGCCAAATCTGGAAAGCCATCAGTGCGTGGTCGGCACAGTCGAAGAACTCGCCGGACATCGTGCGAATCGAAAGCTGCTCAGGATGACGAATGAGGGCCAGCATTGGTTGCAGAGCGTCACGTTCCTCGGCGGTGATCGTTGCGGGGATGTGGTGCATAGGCTGCTCCAGTACAAAAAGTTGGATTGGAAAGACCGAGCGAGCCGCCCGTGGGTGATCCATACGGATGTCTCAAGGCCCGGCAGGAACAGAGCCGCTCACTTCACGCTGCGCAGACCGTGGGAGTGATGCTTGCTGCTGCGATTGAGCGTCGAGGCCCGAGAGCCGATGGATCACTTCGTGGGTGGCTCAACTCGGCTGTCCCGATCAGGAACGGTTGACTAGGGGGTGCCCAAGGATTCGGGAACGGGCTGCTCTTCGGGTTGGCGGACATTGCTAAGCAAGAAGTCCACAGCTTTGGAGGCTGTCGCAGCCGCCTTGAAGATGAAGCGAGTGTCGCCCTTCATCGCCTTGAGCCAGTTGCCGACGTAGGCAGCATGGCTGTCGAGATTGTCGGTCGTGGGCAGTCCCAGTTCGCCCATCAGGAAGCACGACCCGAGTTCGGCGACGAGTTCGCCGAGAGCGTAGGCGTCGTTTTCCTTCGAGCGGTCGAACCCGATCCTGCGCTCGCTCCAGTGGATCGCCTCGTGCGCCAACGTTTCGTAGTAGGCTTCCGCCGAATCGAATTGGTGGCGGTGTGGCATCTGGATGAAGTCACCGCTCGGCGAGTAGAAGGCCCTGTTGCCCCCGTGTCGGATGTCCGCACCAATGGCGTCGAACAACTGGTCGGCTTGTTCGTAGCGCTCGAAGGCCGTTTCCTGTGGTTGGACGAAACCGACACGGAATTGATCGAGATTTGTGGCCTGCTCCACGTTGAAGACGGAGAACTCCCGCATGACGAGGAAGCTATCATCCACCTTCTTGCCGTTCTCGTCGGTGCGTTCCCGCTTGATCGGCTTCCAGAGGACCACCTTCATCGACTTCTCGCCCTTGCGGATGCTGCCCGCAACGTGCTTTATCTGGTTGAACGTGCCGAACCAGCGACTCTGGTAGCCACGCTTGGCGGCGAGGACTTGCAAGAGGACTTGGTTGATCCCCCGATACGGCTTGCCGGTGCTGAGGGAAGTAGCGAGGCCAAAGCCATTGGGATCGTTGGCCCAGCATTTCTTCCATGGCGGTAGACCGCCTGCTTCGAGAGCTTCAATGATCGTGCTGGTGATCGCCGTGCGGATGTCGCTGGCAGATTGCTTGGCCATGTCGTCGTCTCCATTGAGTGAGTGATGGAACGACGAACTTGGGGGTGCCTGTGTGTCCTTCGGGAACGCCACTGCCCTTGTTGGAACAAGAGCAGTGAGCGAAGGCACCCCGTAGTGGAATGACTCGAAAGAATCGGCGACAATCGCAGACTCTCACGACAACGTTTTCACTCAAACTCGGGGACGGCTCATGTCAGCACCAACGAATCATGTTCCAACGCACTTCTGGAAACAGCAGTCACCGATCAACTTGGTGAAGAACAATTCGCTTCATGTGAAGTTTCCGAAGACGTTCTTGAAATTTGATTACCGTGACGCTCCATTTTTAGGGGAGTTTCAAGGTGCGGACGGTCACGGCAATTTCGTTCTGGACAAGCCTCATCCCGGCACGCACCTTCCGATGCTGACCATGGGCGGCGTGACAGCAGAACTCATTAAAATTCATCTGCATACCCCATCGGAGCATGATCTCGAAGGGAACGACCTTGGTGGCGAAATCCATTTAATTCATCGACTTGCAAGTCCAATCAATGGCTCAGAGTTGGTTGTTGTCGGAGTGTTCTTCGACGAAGACAAGAGTGCGGAGGAACTCGATTTCTTTGCCATGTGGGCGAAGCAAGTCGGGAACAAATCGAAGACGACAAGTGATACAGAGAGGTTCGAAATTGACCCTCGCCGTCTCGTACCTGAAAAGCCCAACAATGCACAGTGGTATCGCTACGAAGGATCGCTGACTTCTGAACCGTACAGCGAGATTGTTAGTTGGCTTGTATTTGTCGATCCCATCGGCGTCCGTTCGGCTGACTTCCGCAAATTGAAAGAGAAAGCCCATCAACCGGAACGCCCTGTTCAGCCAATCAACCGAAGGTTCGTGATCCGCAATTTTCAGTGAGCCATTTGGTAGATACCCAGATGACGACCTTCGACGAGATCAAAAACGTGTTGTGGATGTATTCCACGAACGAGCAGCATCCGACTCAGGTGGACGAGGCTGCCGCTGCACTCTGGGACGGCGGCGATCTCGTAATCGATGGCCTGATCTGGGGATTACAGCAAGACGACATCGACCTGAAGCTGCTGGCGCTTCAGCTACTCCAAGAACACTTTGCCGATGCCAAACGTGCCTTGGCAGCCGTCCGTTCGCTGATTTCAGACGAGGAAGATCGGCTCGTGCGAGTGACGGCGCTCAACACTCTTCACGTCATGAGGGACACCAGCGACGACATCGTGCCGCTCCTTACGCCACGGCTCGAATCAGAAGACGATTTCGAGCGAGTGATCTCGGCGGCAAATCTGTGGCGGCTTTGCCGTTGCGAGGATGCTTACCTCGTGCTGCGGCGAGAAGCGGCTCGGGAGGAATCGCCGCTGGCAGGGATGGCTCAGGGGTATTTGGATGCGGCCGAGTGAAGTCTCTTTTAGTCGCTACGCCAAGTTGGATTACACAAGTCACTTGTAAGTCGTGAGACCGAAGTTGACCAAGCCTGCTCGACTTCTTCCGCCGTGCAGCCTTCCAGCAAGGTGTCAAGTCCGATCCACAATTTCACCTTTGCTCTGTGAGTTATTTGTGCAG
This sequence comes from Thalassoroseus pseudoceratinae, assembly GCF_011634775.1. Classification (NCBI taxonomy): domain Bacteria; kingdom Pseudomonadati; phylum Planctomycetota; class Planctomycetia; order Planctomycetales; family Planctomycetaceae; genus Thalassoroseus; species Thalassoroseus pseudoceratinae. The sequence continues at coordinate 237,512 of NZ_JAALXT010000008.1, read as the reverse complement.
CGGGTGAGTCACTTTGAAGGTCGGCGTGGTTGATTGTCGGGGCTAAAAACCCCACATACTCACACTCGACTCTTGAGTCACCTGACTTGTCCATCACTACAACTTTGCCCGGTGCAAGTCCTGTAGACACCATGCAGACTTGAGGGACTGATCCAGAATAGGCAAGTGACCCGTCCTTCTTGGTCCTGCACAACACTGCCTTCGCTGCTTCAAGAAGGCCGTTGTAGTAAGACTCCAGATGGAAGCTCTTGGCCGTTGGTCGTGGATAATTCAAGCGATGAAGAAGGTGCTTGAGGTAGGTAGTGGCCCCAGCGTAGGCATCCCCCGGAGTGCCAAAACGCAGTTTTTGTTCCAAACATACCGTGCCGCTGATGTGTAGTGATGGGACTCTTACGCTGACAATGTGGTCAGGCCCAGTCATTGGGTCGGCAAGACGGCTGGCTTTTGCCGGGAACCAACTCCATTCGGGCGAAAGTCCACGGGAGAAGTTTCGGGGAAATCGCTCGCCTAACCGACAAATGATGCACTCATGGGAATTGCCTTCATTGTCAATCCACCATTGCCCACTGCGCTCTTTGCTCAATAGCAAGTCAACGAAGTGTTCCCCCACGGCGTTCAGGGCATTCGAAAAATCTGCTGTCGGAAGCTCGGTCTTGTTTCGACCTAATGCGGTGCGACGAATCGTCGATAGTACGTTTTGAATCGAGTCTCGAATTGCCACTTTATCATTTGGCGTCATTTCTTTTCTCCAATCCGCTCACACGCCTCCAGCATCGCCTTGAGTGGCTCAGGCTCGGCGAGTCGGTGATCGTTGCCAACTTCGATGAGCTTCTGAGGCGGCAGGCCGCTCTGGGCAATAAGTTCCTCGGAGTCGCTGAACGGGATCACGTCGTCAAAACGGCTGTGCAGGATCACTTCATTTGGCTTGAGCGGTGCGGACGGCGGCGGTGAAGTCGTCGTCATTGAGCAAGGGATTCAGGAGGGCATGGCCGTGGTTCTTCAGGTAGGTCGGTTTAACGCCGCCCCGAATACTGCGCCAGCCGTGAAGGAAGAGAACTTTCATGAGTCCCACCGCTCGCAGTTCAGTTATTCTGGCGGTGCTTTCTGCGTTTCCCTAGCTTCAATGGCATCTTCGAGTCGCTTTCTTAGGCGAGGATGACTGAGAATGCGATCAATAATCTTTTCCTCGTCAATCACAGCGTCTTTCCCGTTCTCACCATTTCGTCCTTGTGGTCCTTGTGGTCCTTGTGGTCCTTGATCGCCCTTGTTCCCGTCCCCACCTTGTTCACCCCTTGGGCCACGGAGTAACTCGATAAGCTTTGAGTCACTTCGCAATTGTCGAATGAATTCGCTGGATTCACTGCGTGCTGAATTCGACAGGAACGAAATCGAAAACAGAATGACAACAAGAGCGAATGAGGCAAGAAAAAAGAACCGAGACACCTTGTACAGATCGACCAAGTAGTCAGTGCGATTGTCCAAGGCCACTTGGCACTGCAAATACAGATTGATGCGGTTCTTCTCAAAATCCTTCGGCTCAAGATCAACCTCAGACTGGTCAAGAGTCATTCGGGCATCTCGACCAACAGCAAAAAACGTCAGCAGAAGGACTACAACATTTAGCAATCCAAGAATTGCAACGAAACAAACAGCACGCATCCAGTGTGAATCGAAAGCGAAGGCCTTCGGTAAAAGTAAACCGATTAAGCCCAGCAGGATCGAACTCATCGTGAGCAAGGTTTTGCACTTATCGGTGATTGCTGTCCGCCTCGCCTCAGCATCTCGATGACACTCCTTAGCCGACGAAAGCAACAGTGCGGTTTCGTGTGCATTTTCTAAACCTCGATCCTTGTGCTTCGGCCCGTCGTAGGCTCCTCTTTCGATGTCCGCAAGCGCAATGTCATCGTACCCAAACAGTCGCATTGAGCAGTAAGCGAGTCGATTGACGAACCCACTTCTCGCATCATGAAATAAATCAAGGCACCACTGAATACTGCCAGTCTTTTGGTTCGGCGTCTGCTGATCGTCATTCTCGTTTTCAGACATCGCTGAATGCCCTCACGAATGAATCTGCGATTCGCATTCCAGCGGAAATGTCCAACCACGCCCATTGGCCATTCGGGTTCACTTCGAAGAAAACCCAATTGCCATCGAGATCAACCGCCATGTCAATTGCTGCAAAACGAAGGCCATAATGCTTGACGAGTTGTCGAACGGCGAGGGCGACACCGGAGGGTAAGTCGATGTCTTGATACACAACATCGTTCATGTTGTTGCGTCGAATGTCGCATCGCTGCTGCCCATCGTCTCCCGAAGCATAAAGTGCGACAGCATGCAGAGTGTCGTCGATAGCCGTGATCCGGACATCATATTGCTTGCGCACATACTGCTGGAATAACGTCGGGCATGACGCAAACTCTGAGTCATCGGCTGCGAGATCATTCGCCTGCACTAGATTCGTGTAGATCAGTGAGTCGTTACCGGATGGTCGCTCGATGTATCCGTTCGACAGTGGTTTGGCTATGATCAAACCATCAAACTGCTGTGCGAATCGGCGAGCGGTTGCGGCATCCTGAGTTAACAGTGTGCCCGGAGTAACAAGGCCCAGCACTTTCGCAGTTGATAGCTGTTCAAGCTTGTTTGAAGCTTTCACGTTAGCCGCAGGGTGATTCATCCACCGATGTCTCGGTATTTGGGCGAGAAAGCCCTCTATGGCCTCTGACCACTCGTTTATTGCGAAACGTGATTCCGGCGACTCGTCGATTCCGCTAAGGCGGAGTCGCTCTGGGCGACGGTACCAGAGATTCGCCACGTCATCAGGAACTAGTCGGTGTCCATGAACAGTTAGGGAAATGCAACCGCCAGAAAGTGAAGCAGAGGCGTTGGAGATCAGGGTGTCCGTATTGAGTCGCAATACAGCAATACCTGCATCCTCCAGTACAGGGATGAGGTAATTTGCCGTGGCATCTTCCGAATTGGTCAGAGTCAGAATCATCGGCGAAGCACTCGATTGGTGACGTGTCCGGGGTCGGTGTCCGACGTTTCTCTTACAGCCGTAGAAGTTTGAGTTCCCATGCTGATGTCTCTTGGTAAAGCCTTCGATTTAGCAGTGGCGTCAGAATCTCGTTGCTCGGTTGCGGTTCGAGTGACCGTCTCCGTCCCAGAGGCCAACGCAGAATAGAGTCGGACTGAAGGATCGGTGTCCGGCTGCTCCCGTGACACGGATGTCTTCGTGGCTGTCCCCAGCACCGTTGCGTTGTCACCCTCAGCGCAAGATTCTTGAAAGCGAAGAAGGAATGCGTTTGCCACAATCAGGTCTCCCGTTCAATTGCGAAATAGCTGTGCGAGCGAGGGTCAGCATCAGCGGCTTCTTTACTTACCTCAGTGAAGGTGCTGGTGCCCATTTCAATCGCATGACTGTAACCTTGGCGTGTCCTCACAGACTCCTGAAGTCGCAACAGGAAGGCTTGAGGCTTTCGCTCGGCGAATTGCTCAACCGAATGGTCAAGAGTTACCGATTCTTTTGCCGCTGTCATGCGCATTGAAAACTCCAAGCCTGAAATCATCTCCTTCACCTGATCGACAATCATAACGCACTTTGGTAAGGTTTACCAAGGCTGTCGTCGCCATTTGTCGAGTGGATCGAAAGAGACCGAGGAGTCAGGCTGTGGAAAACCTACGGGACTTCCTACGCATTTCAGAAGCCGCTGAGTATCTCGGGGTCTCGCCGAACACTCTCCGCAACTGGGAGAACGCCGGGAAGATCGCCGCTCATCGGCATCCGGTGAACGACTATCGACTCTTCAAGAAGGAAGAACTCGATGCCTTGCTTCGTCAGTTGCAAGAGCCGCCTGATACGCAGAGGGAAGGTTGAGCAAGCCGGACGAAGCAGGTTGAGGGTCAGGGAAACAAATGGAATCTCCACGTTGGAACATCATCACGCCATCCCAGTACGAATGGGAACGGCGTGGGCTGGACTTCATTCGGACGGGTCTGCCCAATCACGACCCGTACCGTGCGTGGGCCAATTTCGAATTCCAAACGCCGGACGGGGCGATCTACGAAGTCGATCTACTCGTTCTCACCAAGCAAGGCTTCTGGCTGGTCGAGATCAAAAGCTGGCCCGGTCGTGTCCGTGGTGACGCTGGAACGTGGACCCGCACGCACGAAGGCCGCACCGTCTCCGAAGACAACCCGGTCATGCTGGCCAACCGTAAGGCCAAGGCGCTCGTCTCGCTGCTGAAGTCCCAACAGGCGGTCAAGAAGGTGCGGGTGCCGTGGCTCGATGCGCTCGTGTTTCTGTCTGCCGATGAACTTCAATGCGATCTGACTGGTCCGGCTCGGAACCGAGTCCTCCTGCGAGATCGGCCAGCGGAAGAATCACGCCCCGAACGAAAGGGCATCCTCGCCGCTCTTCTGAACCGTGAAGGACCGGGCGTCGATTCCGATTGTCGTAGCCTGATCGACAGCAAGGTGGCCAAGGCGCTCTCTCGTGCCGTCGAGCAGTCGGGGATTCGACCTTCCCAACGATCTCGTCGAGTCGGCGACTATGTGTTGGGCAAGCTGCTCGCCGATGGTCCCGGCTACCAAGACCGTCTGGCCAAACATGCGTCCTTCGACGACGTGCATTGCCGAGTCCGGCAGTACACCGTAGCCCAAGCATCTTCGGAAGAAGACCGCCAGCGTCTCAAACGGGCGGCGGCTCGTGAGTTCCAGATCATCCAGTCGCTCAACCATCCGAACATCCTCCCGGTGCTGGACTACAAGGAGCATGAGCTTGGTCCGGCCCTGCTGTTCCGTTACCTCGATCCCGAGGCGAGCCAGTTCGATCACTACCTCGCCACCAACTGCCATAAACTGACGACCGAGCAACGGCTCGACATGCTACGGCAGATCGCCGACGCCATCCGTTACGCCCACCGGAAACGAGTCATTCACCGGGCGCTGGGTCCACAGAGCATTTTGGTGACGGATGCCGAATCAAAGTCGCCAACGCTTCAGGTCTACAACTGGCAAGTTGGGGTCCGTGACACCAGCACAACGTCGGGCAGAGTTACCAACGTCGAAGATTTGGTGGAAGCCCAGTCGTTCGTCTACATGTCGCCCGAGGCAATCTCGGATCAGCGTAAGGTGACGGAAGCGTCGGACGTGTTCTCGCTCGGTGCAATCGGATACCACTTGTTCGCCTCCCGGCCACCGGCTGGCAGTCCTTCGGAGTTGGCGAAGACTCTTCGAGAGAACAAGGGGCTTAGTCTGTCCGCCGTCATCGATGGAGTCGGGCCGAAGTTGGAAGAAATGATCCAGTGGTGTACTCACCCGGATGTGAATACCCGAGTCGGATCGGTCGAAGACTTTCTCTCGCTGCTGGATGATGTCGAGGACGAACTGACCGCTCCCGAGGAAGCGTTCGTCCCCGATCCACTACAAGCCAAGCGTGGGGACCGGCTCGAAGGCGGCTACGTCGTTGAGAAAGAACTCGGGCAAGGAGCAACGGCCAAGGCGCTGTTGGTCACGAAAGAAAATCAGCAGTTCGTGTTGAAGGTCGCTCTGACCGAAGATGACAACACCCGGCTCCACGATGAGGCCGAAGCACTGCGGTCGATCCATAGCGAGTTCATCGTTGCCATCCACGACGAGATCGAGATGGCCGGTCACACGGTTCTGGTGTTGCAGAAGGCCGGTGACGAAACACTGGCCGGACTACTTAGGAAAGAAGGTGTCCCCAGCTTCGATCTGCTGTCCCGCTACGGCGACGATCTGTTGTCGGCCTTGGCCTCGCTGGAACGACATGGCGTGGCTCACCGGGACATCAAGCCGGACAACATCGGCATCCGCTCGCTCACCAAGCAGCGCAATCAACTGATCCTGTTCGATTTCTCGTTGACAGGTGCCCCGCTCGACAACATCCGAGTTGGAACGCCGGGATACATCGATCCCTTTCTGGCTAACCGGAAACCTCAGCGTTGGGACTTGGCGGCGGAGCGCTACTCTGCGGGTGTCACGTTGTACGAGATGTCGGCTGGGTTGGGCGTGTTGCCTCAATGGGGCGATGACAAGTCCGATCCCTCTGTGACCGACTGTGAATTGGTCATCGATGCCGAGAAGTTTGACTCCAGCGTCCGAGAAGGACTGACGGAGTTCTTTCACTCGGCCCTGCATCGTGATCCCAAGAAACGGTTCGACAACGCCAAGGAAATGGCATGGGCTTGGGAGCAAGTCTTCCGAGAGGCCGAGCAGCGCAAGGTCCGAACTCCCACTGGTGAAGAAGTCGATCTCAGCGTCACGCTGGATCAGGTCGATCTCAAAACGCCGATTGCCGCTCTCGGTCTCAGCACTCGTGCCCGGAATGCTTTGGAACGTGCCAACATCCTGACCGTGCGTGACCTGCTGCTGTATCCGGTGTTCGAACTCCACTTGATGCGTGGCGTCGGCAACCAGACTCGGCAGGAGATCATTCGCTTCGTGGCCGAGCTTCGGGATCGGTTTCCCGACATCGAAGCGGTTCGGCCTCCGTCATCCACGACCGACGACGAACAAACCGGCATTGTTGCTCTCGAACTGTTGGAGCAGCGGGTACTCGGGGCACGCAGTGCGAAGAAGGAAGCTGAGTGGCGGATTCGTTGTGCGTTGCTCGGAACCAGCGCCCCCGAAGGTCAGGCCGCAGACTTGTGGCCCAGCCAGTCGGAAGTCGCCGACGCTCTGTCACTCACTCGTGCCCGTGTGGGACAGGTGTTGAAGGCGGATCGCAACCGCTGGGCCAAAGACCCACTACTCAATTCTCTGCGTGGCGATCTCTACGAACAGATTCAGCGTCTTGGTGGCGTGGTCACGATTGGCGAGTTGATCGAAGTGACCAATCTCATTCGACCTGCTGCGGACACTCTCGACACCGACAAGCAACAACGCATGGCGTCGGCCATTGCACGGGCGATTGTCGAAACGGAAACCTCACTGGCCGAACCTCGCTTCCAGCTTCGACGTGTGGGTGGCAAAGCCGTGGTTGCCTGCACGCAGGAGGTGGCGACGTATGCAGAGAAGCTCGGTCAGGTGGCGGACGAACTGGCTCAGGCTGATCCACTGTTGCCTCCGCTGCGGGTCTTCCAAGAGTTGTTCGATGTGAGTCAGCCGTCGCTACCGGAAGGCTGTCAGCCATTCAACAACGAACGGCTTCTGCGGCTGGCGGCGGCGATGAGTAGCTCGGCGGCGGTGTCGGCCAAGCAGGAGCTTTACCCTTGCGGGATGGCTGCCGAGCGAGCGCTTCGGTTGGGCATCGGCGCACTCACGGGATTGGGGCTGGGTGACAACGAAGGCGGCTTCTCCATCGATCAGATTCGGTCCCGAGTCGAGAGCCGTTACCCCGAAGCGGAAAGTTTGCCGGATCGCCCGGAACTGGATGCTCTGTTGGAGCGTGTCGGTCTCGATGTGCGTTGGAACCCGGAGACCACGACGTACCATCGGCGGGAGTCGTCGATCATGTACACGTCGGGATCATCCATGCCCCGGCGTCGGACCACGGCGACCAGCACTCGTCAGGTCGAAGTCACGCCCGACATGGCGGATGCTCGGCAATTTGAGGAACGGCTTCAGCACGCCCACGATGAAGGCGGCTTCCTCGTGCTGACGGTTCGGCCCAGTCGGATGCGTGCGTGCGAAGCCAATCTGCTGAAACGGTTCAACGAGGACGGTCGCACGATCCAGCGGGTTTCGTTTGACGATCTGCTGTTTGACTCTCTGCGTGCCGAAGCGCAGGAACTCGATGTGAATTGGAACGTGGTCGAGCAAGCCGATGGCAGTGATCCGGGCAGTCAGGATTGGAAGAATCTGCTCCATCTGGTGAGCATGGCTCAGCCCAAGATCGAAGAGGCCCTGCTCAACCGGGACGAGCATCTGCTGCTCGTGCATCCGGGGCTGATTGCCCGTTACGACATGATGTCGTTGTTGGAAACATTGCGGGACCGCACCGGCCACGATGTGCCGTGCCCCGGTGTCTGGGTACTGGTGGCGACGGACGAACAGAGCGACATGCCGTTCCTTGATGATGCGGAGATTCCGCTGATCTCACCAGGACAACGAGCCAAGGTCTCCGAGCCATGGATCGACAATCTGCATCGAGGGCGGTCTCCCAAACTGGCAACAACGGAATCAATGGAAGCGGGTGGGAAATAATACATGCTGGACATCAAGACTTTACTCCCCGAACTAAAGAAGCTGGTCACGGACCTGTCCGAAGACTTGCTCGCTCGCAGTACGGCCAAGGACGACCCACACAGTGCTGAAGTCGATGCCGGTCTGAGGGAAGCGTACCAGCAGATCGAGAAAGGTGGCCGCACAGCGGATGCGTTTGAAGTCTGGCGAGAGGATTATCTCGATCAGGTCGCCGTGGCATGGGTGCTGGGCTGCGTCTTCGTGCGGTTTATGGAAGACAACCATCTGATTGATGAGTGCTGGCTGGCCGGGAATGGCGACCGTCGCACACTGGCCGAGGACACACACGAGCTTTACTTTCGAGAGCATCCACACGAATCCGACCGGGAATATTTCGAGCATGTGTTTCGGGAAGTCGGCAAGATTCCCGCCTGCCGTGATCTGTTCGCCGAAGGGAAGACGCCGCTGTGGGCCGTGGGTCCGAGTGGTGACATGGCGATGAAGCTGCTGGCGTTCTGGCGAGATGTGGTTCCCGAGACAGGTGAACTCCAGCGGTCGTTTGAAGTCGAAGACGGTGACACCCGCTTTCTGGGTGACTTGTATCAAGACCTATCCGAGCGTGCCCGGAAGAAGTACGCCCTGCTGCAAACGCCGGTCTTTGTGGAAGAGTTCATTCTGGATCGCACGCTCGATCCGGCCATCGACGAGTTCGGCCTCGATGAAGTGCGGATGATCGATCCGACCTGCGGTTCGGGGCACTTTCTGCTCGGTGGGTTTGCCCGACTGTTCGAACTGTGGATCAAGCGGGAAGACAACGAAGTCGTAGCGGCGCAGAAGGCGCTCGATGGGGTCTGGGGGTGCGACATCAACCCTTTCGCAGTCGCCATTGCCCGGTTCCGGTTGATCGTCGCTGCACTAAGAGCCTGTGGGATCAAACGGTTGAAAGATGCTCCAGCATGGAACATCCATTTGGCCACAGGGGACAGCCTGCTGTTCGGAAGCCGTTGGGATAGAGAAGGAAATAAGAAGGGAGAACAGCAGTTCCTCGGTACAGCAGAAGAAAGCTGGGCACCTCACATTTACGCTTGCGAAGACAAATCAGCCGTCTCAGAGGTGCTGGGACAGCAGTATCACGTCGTTGTGGGAAATCCGCCCTATATTACGCCAAAAGACAACGCTTTGAATCAGGCATATCGAGATAGATACTCAACCTGTCATCGACAGTATTCGCTCGCAGTGCCGTTCGCAGAGAGGTTTTTCGATCTTTCATTGTCAGGCAGCGATGCGATAGCTGGATTTGCTGGCATGATTACTGCCCACTCCTTTATGAAGAGGGAGTTTGGGAAGAAGCTGATTGAGTCCTTCTTTCCCACAGTTGATCTAACGCACATCATAGACACGTCGGGGGCATTCATCCCCGGACACACGACATCTACCGTCATTCTGTTTGGAAGGAATCGACCCCCGCTTTCCGACAGTTTGAGAGCGATATTAGGGATCAAAGGCGAATCAGGCACACCTGATGACGCCGCTCAGGGGAAAGTCTGGAAGTCCATCGTTCGCCAGATCGATGATGTGGATTGCGAAAGCGCATTCACATCTGTTGCAGACATGCCACGATCAGGTTTTATGGAACATCCTTGGAATCTAGGTGGAGGTGGTGTTAGCGAACTCAGAGACCGTCTTGAGCAACACTGCGACACTACTCTTGCGGACCACATCGAGTCGATAGGGTTTATGTGCATCACGAAGCAGGACGATGTTTTCGGCCAGCCACAACGCATCTTAAAAGAAGCGGGTTGCGAACAGTCGCAAGTGCGTCCATTCGGGATAGGTGAAGATGTAAGAAATTGGCGTCACACGGAAGGTGACTCCGTGATATTTCCGTATGACGAACAAACAAACACTCTACCGCCAGATGAACTCCCAAAAACGCTTCAATTCATGTGGCCATACCGAACCGTCTTGAAGAATCGAAAGGTCTTCGGAGGGAAGACATATCAAGAGGCAGGAAAGCCTTGGTATGAATACGGTCAAATACCACGGGATCGTATGTGCACCCCATTATCTATTGTCTTCGCATTTGTTGCCACGCACAATCATTTCGCCCTTGATCGGGGGGGCACGATCTACAAGCAGTCCGCACCGATAATCAAGCTCGAAGATACTGCAACTGAGGATGACCACCTTGCTCTGCTGGGCTTGCTCAACAGTTCCTTGGCATGCTTCTGGATGAAACAAGTAATGACTTGCAAGGGGCTGGGCGGCCAAGGTGGTGGAATCAAGCCAGAACATTGGTCTCGTCAATACGAATTCGCAGGTACGATGATGAAGAAGTGCCCTGTTCCTGCTGCGTATCGCTCGCTCACTCCTCTCGCACGCATTATGGATAATCTGGCTTGCGACATTCAACACCAGCTACCGGAATCGATTGTTAAAGAAGGAGTTCAGCAACTGCAATCTCGCTTAGATGTTGGGCGACGAAAATTCGAATCCACACATCTTAAACTCGTCAGCTACCAAGAGGAGTTGGACTGGCATGTTTACGCACTTTTCGATTTGTGTGAACCAACGTCGCTTTCGCCAGCCGTTATAGAAGAGGGACTGCACCCAGAACATCGGCCTGTTGAAAAGTATTTGTTGCGGTCACTTCAATCGGGAAATAAATCAATCTTCTACGATGTTCATTCTTATCGAGGGGCAGGTCAACTAAATGATCTCGCACCCAAGTACAAAGACATGATTGAACACCGAATGAGAATTGCGGATGCTAACTCTAGTATTCGATTGATTGAGCAACTAGATTTCAAGCGACGTTGGCAGGTCGAACCATGGGAAAAGCAGACGGAGCGTGCCCTCCGTAATTGGCTCATTGACCGCCTCGGAGCCCAGCCCTATTGGCCTGATCCATCGTCGCACGAACCTCGATTGAACTCCGTTGCCGAGTTGTCAGACAGAGCCAGCGGAGATCAAGAGTTTTTGCAGGTTGCGGCTGTCTATCGTGGCCGTAATGACTTCGACGTATCGGCACTCGTCGCTGAACTCGTCAAGTCTGAATCGGTCCCGTTTCTGCCAATCCTTTGCTACAAGCCTGCTGGTCTTCGTAAGCGTGAAGTCTGGGAAAAGATGTGGGAACTCCAGCGGAGGGAAGATGCTGGCGAGGAAGTCAGCGAGATTAAGGTTCCCCCCAAGTACAAGTCTTCAGACTTTCAATCTTCTGACAACTGGCGTTTGCGAGGCAAGCTGGACGTTCCCAAAGAACGCTGGATCAGCTTTCCCCACTGCGAAACCGAGAGCGATCCATCTCTCGTCGTCGGTTGGGCAGGCTGGAACCATCTGCAACAGGCAACGGCCATCATATCCTATTACGACGCTCGCAAGCGTGAAGGCTGGGACGCCAAACGTCTGACACCGCTGCTGGCTGGTCTCGATCAACTGTTGCCATGGATTCACCAATGGCATCCCGAAGTCGATCCCGAGTTCGGCGAAACCGCAGGCCAGTCGTTTGAGACGATGCTCAAAGCGGACGCCCACGAACTCGGCCTGACGCTCGACGACATCCGAGCGTGGGAGCCACCGAAGAAAACAAAGACCCGTCGCAAGAGGAAGACGAAATAATGGACAAGCTCATCAGCGACATCCTCGAACTCCCCGACAAGGTGCGCAAGGGCGATTTCGTCCTCAACCTGTCGAAAGGGGTCAACGAGCCGGGAAAGACGCTGGAACAGTATGTCGTCACGCCGCAACTGGTCGCCAGCTTCGATGATGCGCTGGGCTTCATCCGCTCTGCCGTCGATGCGTCCAACAGCAAGGCGTGCTACCTGCACGGCAGCTTCGGTTCTGGTAAGTCGCACTTCATGGCTGTGCTGCACCTGTTGCTCCAGCACAATTCCGAGGTGCGGTCGATTCCCGAACTTGCGTCAGTCTGCGACAAAAACCAATGGGTTGAGGACAAGAAGTTTCTGCTGGTCCCGTACCACATGATCGGCTCCCGTAGCATGGAGTCGGCGATCCTCGGCGGCTACGTCGATTACGTTCAGGATCAACATGCCGGTGCGCCGCTGCCCGGCGTCTATCTGGCCGACGAAATCTTCGAGAACGCCAAGCAGCTTCGGGAGCGGCTCGGCGATGAGAAGTTCTTCGAAGACCTGAATAAAGGCGGGTCCGGGGGAGGCGGCGGCTGGGGAAAACTCGAAGGCTGGAATGCCGAGCGTTTCGACGCCGCCATCGAAGCGCCCCCCAAGAGCAAGGAACGCAGCCAACTGGTCGGCAAGTTGGTCGAGAACATCTTCCCGGCGTTCCGTGGGATCGCTCAAGGGAAAGACGAAGCCTACGTCGATCTGGACGAAGGATTGGCGATCATCAGCGAACACGCCAAGACGCTCGGCTACGACGGCCTGATCTTGTTCCTCGACGAACTGATCCTCTGGCTGGCCACGCACTCGGCGGACCTGAACTTCGTCCAGACCGAAGGCAACAAGCTGGCCAAGCTGGTCGAGTCCCGCAAGGCCGAACGCCCGGTGCCGATCATCAGCTTCGTGGCTCGTCAGCGAGACTTGCGTGATCTGATCGGTGAGAACGTGACCGGCGTGGAGAGCCTGAATTTCTCAGACGTATTGTCCCACTGGGAAGGCCGATTCCACACGATCACGCTCGAAGACCGCAACCTGCCGGTGATCGCTCAGAAACGTGTGCTGAAGCCCAAGAACGATGCGTGCAAGGCCGAGCTTGAGCAGGCGTTCGAACAGACGGCCAAGGTCCGGCAGGAGATCATGGAAGTCTTGCTCACTCGGGAAGCCGACCGTGCGATGTTCAAGCAGGTCTACCCATTCAGCCCGGCGTTGATCCAAGCACTGGTTGCCGTTTCCAGCGCCCTTCAGCGGGAACGGACAGCCCTGAAGATCATGCTGCAACTGCTGGTCAACCGACGTGACACGTTGCGGCTGGGTGACGTGATTCCACTTGGTGATCTTTGGGACGTGGTGGCGCACGGCGACGAAGCATTTACCGATGTGATGCGGGTCCGCTTCGAGAACGCCAAGAAGCTCTACCAGAACAAACTGCGGCCCATGTTGGAGCAGCAACACGAGATCGATTTTGAAGTCGATAAGCAGCGAGCCAAGGAGAACGAGGAGATCGCCGACCGGCTGGCTCGATTCGAGAACGACGACCGGCTCGTGAAGAGCATGTTGCTGTCGTCGCTCGTGCAGGGCGTAGATGCGCTCAAGAACATGACCTGCACTCGGCTGGCGGCACTCAACCACGGCACGATCCGTTCTCGCATTCCGGGCCGGGAACATCAGGTCGTCGCTCAGAAGCTCCGCACATGGGCAGGCATCTGTGGTGAACTGCGAGTCGAAGGCGATCCGGCCAATCCCACGGTGTCGCTCGAACTGGAAGGTGTTGATACCGAGAGCCTGATCGAAGCGGCCCGAGTGTTCGACAATCCCGGCAACCGGCAGTCACGCATCCGGGGAATGCTGTTTCAGTCGCTCGGCATTCCCGATCAGGACGAGATGTTCATTGGCCACAACTTCGTGTGGCGTGGCAGTCGCCGATCCTGCGACGTGCTGTTCACGAACGTCCGTGCGTTGCCGGATGAGTCATTGCGGTCATCGGACGAGTGGAAGCTGATCCTCGACTTCCCCTTCGATTCCGAAGGGCATACGCCCATCGAAGACTTGGACCGTCTGAATCAGTTCCGTGACAAGAACGAAGCCCATCGCACCATCGTCTGGCTTCCGTCCTTCTTCTCGACACGCACGCAAGGTGAACTGGGTAAGCTGGTCATCATCGATCATCTGCTTCGTGGCAGTAACCTCGACCAATACGCTAAGCACCTTTCGATGCAGGACCGGGAGACTGCGAGGCTATTGCTGAAGAACCAGCAGAGCGCTCTTCAGTCTCGGATCACTCAAGTCGTCGAAGCAGCGTATGCCATTCGGAGCGAACCGACGCCGGGATCGCTCGATAGTGCGTATGACATGTCGGAGTCGCACTTCCAGTCGTTGTTTCCCTCGCTGATGCTGCAACGGCCAGTGGGAGCCAATCTTGGCGAGGCGCTGGAGCATCTGCTCGATCAGGCGTTGTCGCACCAGTATCCAAAGCATCCGAAGTTCGGTCAGGAGATCAAACTCGGCAAGGACTTGAAGCAGGTGCTTGCGGTCTGCCAAGAGGCGGCACGCACACAGGATGGCCGCATCATCGTCGATGACAAGTCAGTTCGTCCGAAACTGCGGAACATCTGCAACCCGCTCGATCTCGGCCAGATGCACGAGACGCCGTTCGTCTTGGGCACATTCTGGAAGACGCACTTCAACCGAATGCTGGCTCAGTCCGGCCAACCCCACCCCACGGTGGCCGATCTGAGACGCTGGATGGACCAGCCCGACGAGCGTGGCCTGCCTCGGGAGATTCAGAACTTGCTGGTGCTGGTCTACGCAGACCAGACGAATCGGTCCTTTGTGCGATACGGCGGTAACTACTCGCCCACGATGGACGACATGCCGAGCGAACTGGAGCTTGTCGAGCAGCAGCTTCCTGACGTGAAGGATTGGGAGACCGCTGTTCAACGAGTCTCGGAAGTTTTCGGTCTGGCAATTTCACGGCTGCTGAATGCGTCGAACCTGACGATGCTGGCGTCCAAGGTGGAAGAGAGCGTCGGCGATCTGAAGTCCGACTGCGACATGCTGCCGGATCGTCTGCAATTGATCCTGAAGAACTTGGGCGTTGCCGAAAGTGAAATCGGGAAGACCGACCGAGTACGCACGGCGAAGGCAGTCCGCAAGCTGCTGGCCGACTGTGAAGGGAAAGAGGCGACGGCTCTCGTGGGTGCGATTGCTTCAGCCACGGTGGAAACATCGGGAACGGCAATGGGCCGAAGCTTCAAGTCGGCAACTTCCACTCTCGACTGCCTGCGGAACACCAAGTGGGATTTGTTCGAAGGCGTTTCCCATCTGGCCGACGAACGAAAGACGCAAGCCGACATGTTGATTCAGGACGTGCAATCGGCGTTGTGTACCGATGAGTTGGCATTGGCCGGTGGGTTGGCCTCGAAATTGTCTGAGGCTGAAAGTCGAGCGGTCAAACTGCTGACGCCGCCCAAGCCCAAGCCCGATGATCCGCCACCGCCACCACCACCGCCGCCGAAGAAGGGTTGGAAGCAAGTTGGGACCGGCAGCCGCTCCCGCTTGAGTCACGGCGAATCTCTGGAGGAAGCCCAAGGTCTAGTCCAAAAGTTGGAAGAGAACGACAAGCTCAGGCTCACGATCCACTGGACGTTGGACGAGGAGTCTGAATGAGCGTCGGCATGTTGAGTTCACAGCAAGTGCGGTCCCTCGTGGAAGACAAGTGGCAGCGTGACATCGACGCCGTGGCTGTGGGTCTGCACGTTGCATCCTCGATGCAGGGACCGGGCGAAGTCGAATTTGAGTTCGGAAATGCCAAGGTCGTTCGTGCGGACACCGTGTTCGAAGTCCGTGAAGCACTTCTGGGTGCCGAGAAAGACAACACTCGGATCGTCGTTCTAACCGGGCTTCAGCAGAATGATCTTGGGCACGATGTGGTTGGGCGATTGGCTCGCAGCCGATTGTTCCCTGTCGATCACTGGGCCAGTCTGTGTTCACTGTTCAAGGCGAAGGAACTGGATCGTTCGATTTGCGAACCGGCTATCGCACAGGCGTTGATGGAATACGCCCCGCCTGACGGCTATCCGCCCGTGTCGGCTGGGCTGCTGGATGGCGGAACGGTCTGGCGAGCGATCTGCCGTCACGTCTTTGACATGGGCGAGCGGGAACCCGATCTCGTGTCGTTATTGTTGTGGGCGTCATCGGAGAAAGGCACGAAGCGGTACGAGAAGGCGGGTGACGAGATCGGTGCCAGTCTCCGTCGTCGGCTGGTCCACAATCTCGGCGATGCTGCGGATTCCATCCTGAAATTCATCGAGAGCAAATCCGGGCCGGATGCTTTGGCGCTGGCGGTCGTGTGTCAGGTCGTGTTCGGTTCCGGTGATGATTCCACACTCGACGCTGCTGCCGCTCGGATGGAGCAGTACCACGGGAACAAACCCATTCCCAAGACCGTGGGCCGCACATTGGGCAAGATCGCCGTGGATGCGATTGCCGATCTCGACCGGCATGATGATCCCCGAATCGCCCAGCAGCATTTGCAGCGAGCGGATGAACTCATCAAACAGTTTCTCTGCGAAGACCACGCCTATCGCAACACGCTTTCCCGATTGTCGTTTGAACAACGACTGGGACGCCTCGGCCACGCCATTAAAACGGCGGTCGAAGAGACGACCGAGGACACAATCACCGCCTGCGAAGTGCGACTGGAAAAGATCGCCGAACACCGCATGGCGAAACTTGGACGCAACAAGGATCAGGTCTCGAAAGCAGAGATGGCGGTGCGGCTGGTCCGTTGGCTGAAGCAGAAACCCGGCAAGCACACTTCGTTCGCCGATCAAGCCAATTACCACATTAAAGAGATGTCGTTCGTGGACTGGGCACGGGAGCCGCTGTGCCGTGGCGAAGACGTGGCCGATCTGTCAGCGGCCTATCAGCTTCTCGACCAAACGGTCCTCAAGATTCGTGAAGAGAGAAGCCACACCTTCGCCAAGTCGTTGGCCGACTGGACGGCGGTAGGTTCGAAGCAGGCTGGCGTGTTGGGCGTCGAGGATGTGCTGGACAGCGTTGTCAGTAAAGCGGTCGATGCTGGAAACAAAGTTCTGCTGGTCGTGCTGGATGGAATGAGTTGGGCTGTCTGCCATGAATTGCTGGAAGATATCCGGCAAGACCATTGGTTTGAATCGACGTTGGACGAGTCCGGCGCACCGCCTGCGCCAGTGATCGCAACCATCCCCAGCGTGACCAATTATTCCCGAGCAACGTTGTTGTCTGGCAAACTCACGCATGGGGCACAGAACGTTGAAGACCGGAACTTTAGGGAACACAAAGCACTCGTAGAGGCTTGCGACAAACGGTATCCGCCCGTGCTGTTCCACAAGAAGGACATCACGGAAGGCAACCGAGGAGCAGTCTCCGAAGAGCTTTCCAAGAAAGTGCTTTCACAGGTCCACAAGGTGGTCGGGGTTGTCATCAATGCCATCGATGATCGTCTCGCCAATGCCCAGCAGGTGATCGATCACTGGTCGCTGAGTCGCATCAATCCTCTACGGGCTTTGCTGCGACTGGCACGAGATTCAGGACGGGTCGTCATCCTTGCCAGCGATCACGGACACGTTTGGCATCGGCCTGACGGCACCAATCGTCGCCATGACGACAGCAGCCGTTGGCGCATGAACGATGGCAAGTGCATGGAAGATGAAATCGTCATCGAAGGCGAGCGAGTTGTCGCCGGTGAGAAGTCGATCATCGTGCCGTGGTCGGAAGGTGTTTACTACAAGGTCCAGCATAACGGTTATCACGGAGGGGCGACCCCGCAGGAAATGGTCTGTCCGTTGATCTTGTTGACCGACAAGACCAGCGCCTACACGGGACTGGTACGCTGCGAATACCCCAAGCCCGACTGGTGGTCGGCAGCCCCAGTCGCTACGTCCAAAGTCGAAGAGCCACAGGTCACGATCACCGTGCCTCAAAAAGTTGGTCCTCCGACCCTCTTCGATATGGAGCCGGAACAGAAACCGGCTTCGAAGCCCGAAACGGAAGCGAAGCCTACGGCGGACGGAGCCGAATGGATCGTGGCGCTGCTGAAGTCACAGGCTTACAAAGACCAGAAAGCGATGATCCGCCGACACCCGGTCGAGAACGATGTCATGCAGGCATGTCTGTCGGCATTGGCTGCGAGCGGCGGGATCATGACTCCGACTGCCTTTGCCAAGGCTGCGGAGGTGTCGATGGCTCGACTGGACGGATTGGTCGTGAAGATGCAGCGTGTCCTCAACGTTGATGGATACGAGATTCTCACTTTGGATCGGAACGAGAACCGTGTGGAACTGAATGTTGGCAAATTGAAACGCCAATTCGATTTGGATTGAGTGCATCATGGAAATCAGCCCCGAACGACGCCGAGAGATTATCGCTGCCTTGCGCAAAGGCACGGTGCCACAACGTGGACTCGATTTCCTCGCTGTCGGCCTTCAACGATTTGACAGCGTGATTGCCGAAGAACTGACAGACGTGGCTCAAGGGAGTGCGATCTTCAAGGCCGTTCGTGGTGAGTATGGATGCGGCAAGACGTTCTTCGCTCGCTGGGTGCAGGAGTTTGCCAAGCAGCAGGGATTTGCGACCGCTGAAGTTCAGATTTCCGAGACAGAAACTCCGCTGCACCGATTGGAAACCGTCTATCGCCGAGCGATGGAGCAGCTTTCAACGCCTGACTGCTTCCTTGGGGCGTTTCGTTCGATCCTCGACGGATGGTTCTACGGCCTCGAAGAAGATGTGTTGGCCGAAGGAACCATCGATCCAAGTGATGAGAAAGCTCTGGCGGATCGAGCGGATGAACTATTGGAGCAACGACTCGTCGAGATCACTCGGGCAACACCACAGTTTGCTGCCGCACTCCGGTCCTATCGCACCTCACAGCGAAATGGAGACCACGCCACCGCAGAAGGTCTTGCCGGTTGGTTGGCCGGGCAACCACATGTCGCCGCCTCGATCAAACGAGAAGCGGGGATCAAGGGAGACGTGGACCACTTTGCAGCGCTGAGTTTCCTGCGAGGACTGTTGCTGATCCTAAAGGATTCCGGGTTCTCTGGGCTGGTGCTGGTGCTGGACGAGATCGAAACGATCCAACGTGTTCGTTCGGACGTGCGTGAGAAGGGTCTAAACGCACTGCGCCAGTTGCTTGACGACATCGATGGTGGTCGGTTTCCCGGCCTGTACTTGGTCATCACTGGCACGCCTGCCTTTTACGACGGACCACAGGGGATTCAGCGCCTTGAACCTTTGGCTCAACGCCTGCATGTGGATTTTCCGAGCAATGCGCAGTTCGACAATCCACGGGCGGTGCAGTTGCGATTGACGACCTTCGACCATGATCGATTGGTGGAAGTCGGCACCAAGGTCCGAGATTTGTTTGCGGCTGACTGCAAGGCTCCCGAACGGGTGCGTTCGCTGGCCAACACCGAGTACATCGACACGCTCGCCCGATCAATGACCGGCAAGCTTGGCGGCAAGGTTGGAATCACGCCCCGGCTGTTTCTCAAGAAGCTCGTCGTCAATGTGCTGGACACAATCGATTTGCATGACTCGTTTGACCCTCGAAAAGACTACGAATTGACGCTGAGCAGCAACGAGATGACCCCCGTGGAGCGAGAAGCTCAGGCCCAGAATGTGGATGACATTGAGTTAGATTTGTGAATGCCTTTGACCGACTACATCCTGCACTCCAACATCACATCGTGAACTCGCTCGGATGGCGAGACTTGCGAGAAGTGCAGTCGTTGTCGATTGAGGCGTACCTTACCGGAGCGAATCTGGTCATTCTTGCGCCGACCGCTGGCGGGAAAACTGAATCGGCGTTCTTTCCAGTCATTTCCCAGATGCTCGATGAGTCGTGGTCCGGCGTTTCGATTCTCTACGTCAGCCCGATCAAGGCCCTGCTCAACAATCAGGAACAGCGGCTCGACAAATACATGCGGTTGGTCGGTCGGCGAGCCGCACTTTGGCACGGTGACACGCCGCAGGGGGAGCGCAAGCAGATACTTGCCGAGCAGCCAGACTGCCTGCTGACGACACCAGAGTCTTTGGAAGTCCTGTTGGTTTCACAGAAGGTGGATCATCACCAGTTCTTCAGCAACGTGAAAGTTGTCGTGATCGATGAACTTCACGCCTTTGCGGGTGATGATCGTGGCTGGCACTTGCTCTCGGTATTCTCCCGCATCGGCAAGATCGCCAAGCGAGACATTCAGCGGATCGGGCTGTCCGCCACGGTCGGCAATCCCCAAGAGATGCTGGAATGGCTCTCATCAGGTTCCGAGCGGCCACAGGAAGTCGTCTGGCCGAAAGGGAGTGATACTAAAACGCCTGACGTACAACTCGACTTCGTGGGTTCGCTCGCCAATGCCGCCAAGGTCATCAGCCTGCTTCATCAAGGTGAGAAGCGACTGGTCTTTTGTGATAGCCGCTCACGAGTGGAGCAGTTGGCGGTCTCGCTGCGGCAGCATGGCATCGACACGTTTGTCTCGCACAGTTCGCTCGGCATCGATGAGCGACGGCAGGCCGAAGAAGCGTTCGCCCAGCGCCAGAACTGTGTCATTGTCGCCACCAGTTCGCTCGAACTTGGCCTTGATGTCGGTGATCTCGACCGGGTGATTCAGATAGATGCTCCCGGTACGGTGTCGTCGTTTCTGCAACGCATGGGGCGCACGGGGCGTCGTTTGGGCACAAGCCGGAATTGCTTGTTCCTTGCGACCAATGACGAAGGACTTCTACGAGCAGCGGCCCTGATCGAGCTTTGGCAGCGTGGCTATGTTGAGCCGGTCCAAGCGCCGCCGTGTCCTTATCACATCCTCGCTCAGCAGTTGATGGCTCTGATCCTTCAGGAACGGGGCATCGGGCAGTCGCAATGGCTTCCGTGGTTAGAAAACGTCTCTGGCTTCTCGGAGATGTCAAAGGAGAGGATCACGGAACTCGTCGAGTTCATGGTGGCCAAAGGCATCTTGTGGAGTGACAACGGCATCTTGGCTTTTGCCCCGGAAGGCGAGAACACCTTTGGTCGGCGAAACTTTATGGACATCCTCTCCGTGTTTACTTCGCCGCCGTTGTTCAAGGTGATGTCCGGTCAGAAGGAACTCGGCAATGTCCACGAGTCCACGTTCTACAAGCGAGAAGAAGGTCCGGCGATCTTGGTGTTGGCAGGCCGAAGCTGGAAAACGAAACACTTGGACTGGAAGCGCCGGATTGCCCACGTCGAGCCAACCGACGAAAAAGGGCGATCACGCTGGCTTGGTGAGGGTCAGATGCTCAGCCATGCAGTCTGCCAGAGTATCCGCCGCATCCTTGCCTCAGACGATGATGACCCAGCTTGGTCCCGACGAGCCATGCAACAGTTTAACGAGATTCGAGACGACCACCCGTGGGTCTCATCAGATGCCACCAGCCTTGTTCAGCAACCGAATGGAGAAATTTGTTGGTGGACCTTCGCTGGGGGAGTCGCCAACGCACTTCTGGCGGACCACCTGAAATCTCACTGCGACGTGAAAGCCGACAATCTCTGCCTGAGTTTTCCCACGGCTTCGTCACTCGAAAACGTGTCCGAATACATCGAGGGCGTTCAACCCGAGGCCGTCCAGCCGATCCCGAGCATTGATGCGATGGAGAACCTGAAGTTCTCCGAATGTCTCTCCCCGGAGATTGCCGCTGAGGTGTTTACTTCTCGATTCGATGACCGAATGGCGGTGGCACAAGCCATTGAGGAAAGGCGGCGAGTCGTAGTTTTGAGTCATCCGAACTGAAACAAGGTGTCCTTGGATAATGAGCGACGATATCAAATCCCGAATCACCAGCCATATCAAGAAGGCTGGCATCATTCCGACGAGTTTTGGGGACATCTCCGTTACAGGATCGCTGCTGGGTCAGGGTGGAAATGGCCTCGTATATCCTGTCGATTTCGAAGGCTCTGCTGTAGTCAAACTTTTCGCCGAAGACTTGAGCGGAAAGCCTTCTACTAAGCTGAAACGGTTCCAAAGGGAATATCGTCGCCTGATCCGCATACCGCAACACGACAACCTCATTAGGCTCTTCCATTACGATGTAGTAACACTGGATGATTTGGCTGTCCCGGCCATCATCATGGAGCGTTGTCAGGCTTCGCTGAAAGCCCATGTGCAATCTATTGGAGTGCTTCCAAGGTCTGAACTTCACCGGCTGTGTGACGACATGTGCCGGGCACTCAGTCATATCCACAACCAAGGAATAATTCATCGTGATATCAAGCCCGAGAACATTTTGCTTCGAGAAGATGGAACCTTTGTCCTCGCCGACTTTGGCATCGCATGGTTCGACCCTGAAATGTTTGCAGGGACCGAACTGACAAAGAAAGGTGACCGGATAGCGAACTTCCAGTTTTCCGCCCCCGAACAGTTTGAGAAGGAAGCAAAACTTACCCCTGCTGCGGACATTTTTGCTTTAGGGCAAGTTTTATATTGGTGTGTGACACAGAAGACGTTTCGAGGCGCTTCACCTCCGACGATGGCACTGATCGACGAAGATTACGCCCAGTTCGATGAAGTCGTACCTCTAATGTCGAGGCAAGAGCCAGCGGAACGACTTCAATCTGCAAAAGTTGTAATTGACACACTCAGTGAACAGGACCAGCATCGAAAAACGCAGAAATGGCACGCACATGTGATCGATTGTTTGGAGAGGTTCGAGCGCCTACTGCGGCGACATACTCCCGGCCAGAGGGGAATTGTCCATCTCACCGAAAAGAAGGAAATCGATGACTTAATTGAGTCTCTTTCTGTAATCAGTGATTCGCACGAATTGTGGTGGACTAAAGGAGATGCAAATGCCGCCATTAGGGTCATGGAGAGAAGCGACGATCAGCATTGGTTATTCGGCTGGACGGAATACAAAATCACAGACTGTTGGGTGACCCGAGATTCAGGACTTGACCGCTGTTCAGTGTTGATTCGGTCCGATGCTATGCCACCTTTTGGAATCTACGGCGACCATGACGGTGAAGACGAAGTGGCCGGGCTATTTGATGGCCGCTACATCGACTACCGTCAGCATGACGACGGCTTCGCAAGCATCGACGGTGATGTTGTTGAATTGGCAGGTCGGTCACAACTGCGGCGTAGGTATCTACTACCGACCTACTTCTTCGTAGCAACCAAATACAATTCGGTGCTAGTTCAGGCGGCAGATAAAATGATTGATCCACTCATCAAGGCTCTTAACTCAGGCCAGTCTGTTCAAGTAGAGCAGTTGCAAGCACTACAACGGCTCCCGAAACACGAAGTGTCCCGAATGTACGACTAGCAAGAAGGGAGTGTCGAGAATTGTCAGCAATCGGATGGGTCGATTTTTCGTCAGAGCATCGTGAGAAGGTCAAGTCCGTCATCGACTTGCTCTCCACTCCCGGTGTGGTTGATGAGCTTGGAATTGGCGTCATCCGTGATTCCTTTTCGGACTCGCTCTTTCCGGGCATCTCCACGATCCAGACACGAGCCAAATACTTCTTGACCGTTCCACGCATTTTCAAGGACTACGAAAAGCTGCCTGCCCATAAGCGGCGACGACGAAAGCTGGCGGACTACCTGAACGATCATGAAAACCAGTGCATGGAGTGGATGGTCGAGAATCACTACGAAGACCCGCAGGATGGGATCATCGGCGAGTCCTTCGCCAATAAGCAAGGCGAGGTGCAGCGAAAGCCATCTTCTGCCTACTGGACCGGCATTCGGCAGTTCGGCTTGATTCGCACCAATCTGTCTCTTCAAGTCTTCTGCCGAAGATTCGCCAACCCGGATCAACCATTACGGGACTTGGTTGAAGGGAACGACAAATTGAAGGGCGATGACCCTGATGCGTCGGAGCAAGCGAACGAGACCATCAATGGGCCGGATTATGAGGACGACTGGATCGAAGACCTGACGATCCACTTGTCGCATGAGGAGGCGTCATTTCTCTCTCGGCAGATCGAGGCTCGTGTCCCGTTGAGTTTGCTGGGACAGATTCTTCTCGACAGCGATGTGCGGCGGAAGTTTCTCGATCTGCCAAGCGATTGGAACTTTACGACGCTGGCCGATGAAGCCAAGTTCCTCGATCAGTTTCCTGAAAAACTTCAGCGGACAATTGCCACCGCACGAGACTTCTGGCAACTCATGTACGGTGCGCATATCCGCTACAACTGCCTCCTTCAAGAGAAGCACGGGACGAGCGGTTTGCGTGACGAGTTCGAAGGTGAGTGGGCGGAATGGCTGGCCGAGTTGCAGTCCTTCCCGTGGCAGCGATGGGACACGGGCCGTCTTTGGGAACAGACGAAGCTCCATCATCGGCGGGTCAAGGAATACACGATTGACTTTGTGCAGTCGTGGATCGATGGCGTGTGCGAAAAAGCTGACACTGACCACCTCGACAAACTGGTCACGAAGCAAGAGCGGTTCAACAAGAAAGGCCGTGCCCGGCTCCAGCCCACGGCGGACGAGAGTGTCGGCAAGTGGATTGGGATTGCTGATCTGAATTACCGGCTGACGCAGGCACGGACCATCATCCGTGACATCGACCGAGGACTCGCAGCATCGGAGGGCGACGATGCTGGATATTAAGAAGCACCGGCTCGACTACGGAGCCATGCTAATTCCGCCCTCTGGATATCGACTCTCCAAGGCGGTCGCCGCCACCTACACGCTGGACTTGAACACGCTGCTTTCGATTCCGGTGGCGTTGTTCTTTTCACAAACCTTGGAAGGTAACTTTGAGACCGAGCGGGTCCAGTTACTCGAAGCCATCCAGCGTTGCCCTGACGTGCTGCGGATTTACCATCAGAAGGGCAAGATTCATGTTCCTCGCAAGCACAACCGGCTCTATGGGCTGCTCGAACCATGCGTCGTCGGGATTCTGCCCGAGGACGCCTACACCGCATTTCATCCGAAGGTCTGGGTTCTTCGCTACGAGCATGACGAGGAACCGACGATGTACCGAGTCATCGTCCTCAGTCGGAATCTGACCTACGACCGAAGCTGGGACATTGCCGCACATCTTGACGGCGAAGTCACGGATACACGACAGCGGAAGAACCAGCCGCTCGTGTCCTTCGTGAATCATCTCGTATCACATGAAGGCTTCGACGGGGACCGTAAGTTCGTTTCCGATCTGCGAAAAGTTGAGTTTCAGACGCCCACCGGATTCAACAACAACTTCGTCTTTCATCCTGTCGGCATTGACGGCCACGAGAATCCCATCGTGACTCAAGAAGGCAGTCGAGCCATCTGCGTCAGCCCGTTTCTTCATGACGAAGCCGTCCACACTCTTTGGGAGAACGTCTCGGACGAGTTGCTGCTGTTCGGCTGTCGGGAAGAACTGAAACGACTCCAGCCAGAGACGCTCGAAGATGTTCGGGCCTTCTGTATCTCGGACTTGATCGTTGACGGCGAAAGCCTTGAAACGGGCGAGGATGGCGAGGGCGAGCAGTTGGAGCAAAACCTTCACGCCAAGTTGTA
This sequence comes from Thalassoroseus pseudoceratinae, assembly GCF_011634775.1. Taxonomy (NCBI): domain Bacteria; kingdom Pseudomonadati; phylum Planctomycetota; class Planctomycetia; order Planctomycetales; family Planctomycetaceae; genus Thalassoroseus; species Thalassoroseus pseudoceratinae. The sequence continues at coordinate 212,236 of NZ_JAALXT010000008.1, read as the reverse complement.
TGTCTATCAAGGGGATTCGACTCGAACACTCTGGTTCCTCGGTTCGGCCAACGCCACGAAAGCTGCGTTCGAGCGAAATATCGAGTTCATCTTGGAACTGCGAGGACGCAGCGGTGTCGTACAGCTTGACCGGCTGAAAGAGGAACTGCTCGGCAAGAATGAACTGGGCGGGATTTTCCAGCCCTACGAGCCGCCTGATGAGCCGATTGACGACAGTGAGCGCAAGAAGCTGGAGGAAAAGCTCCGTCTGCTGGAGTTTGACCTGCTCCGATACTTGGACATCAAGCAGGCGGTAGTCACGCCGTCCGAAAATGAGGCGAACTTCGACCTGCATCTCATTCTTGATCCCGGCTCCCGCAAGTGGAAAGACTTCAGCGTTCGTGTCTCGCCATTTAACTCGGACGGAATTGAGCCAAGAGAGTTGGCCCCCGGACGAGTGAGTCAGCTTGTGTTTGAGAACATCAACGAAAGCAATCTGAGCCGGTTCCTACGATTTGAGATTTGGCAGGAAAAAGAGCAGCTTCGATCTTTCCTGATGAAAGTGGAAATCGACGGGCTTCCCGAGACACGAGTGAGTCGCATTCTGCGCAGCATCATCAACAGCCGAGATCGGTTCTTTGAGTACCTCCGCTTCCTCCTAGCGGACGACATGGACAAGGAACAAGTCGGCACCGGACCAGATGATAACGGGAGGAACAGCAATGGGGATGGGACAAGCATCTGGGATTTGTCCACACCCATTTTTGAGCAGTTGTTATTGGCGGCATCCCGATCACCTCGCCGCCTAAAAGCCATCGACGACGTGATCCAGCAGCTTCGGAAAGAGGAAGGCGAGGACGCAGAAACGAAGATTGTCCCGCAAGAGTTCGTGGAGTTCTGGGAGGCATTCAAGCAGGACGTTCCCATGCAGATAGCGAGGGAACAGAAATGAACAAGCACCACGTTGACGAGCATGTCGAGCGCAGTCTCGCCGCCCTCAAAGACTTTCAACGGGCGACGGTTAAGGTCGTCTACGACAATCTGTACAACAAGGGCCAACAGCGAATGCTCGTCGCTGACGAGGTTGGGCTGGGCAAAACGATTGTCGCCCGTGGAGTGATCGCTCAGCGGATCAAGGAAAAGATTGAGTCGGGCGATACGACGCCGCTCAAGGTGACATACATCTGTTCGAATCAGGTTATTGCGCACGAGAACGTCGGTAAACTCGATATCTACCCGGACCAGCGTTCCTACGACCGCTTTGCGAGCCGTCTCACCTATCTTGCGTGGGAACCCGAGGGCAGCGACGAAGGCGTGCTGCGTCTCAATACGCTCACCCCAGCGACATCCTTCAACAAGGGCAGCAACACGGGCCAACAGGATGAACGGAAGATTCTGTATTCGTTGCTGATGCAAGACGAGAATTTGAGCTACTATCCGAAAGCTCTGGCGGTGATGCTCCGGGCGTCGGTCCAGAGGGCTGCCAGCGATTGGTACAAGGCACTTTACAAGCAGCGTGACGAGCCGTGCGGATATCCATTGCGATCTGACTGCGCAGGCCGATTCCTCAAGGCCATCAAGAAGAAACGCATCAAATACACGGACTGCCCGTTGTTTGAGTGCCTCGACATCTACAAGTCGATCTCGCTCTACGATGCCGTTTACGGACTCGCTCAACTGCTGACGTTAAAGAACTTCGGCCAGTACCGAGACGCCTCGAACCATCTTGTTTGTGAACTAAAGGATGTGCTTTCGGAAGTTTGCGTCGAGTACATCGACGCCGACATCTACATTCTCGACGAGTTCCAGAGGTTCAAAGAACTTGTCAGTCAAGATGGCGAGTCGGAAGCATCCGAGATCGCACGACGCATCTTCGGGAGGCAAGACGCCAGGATCCTTCTGCTGTCTGCGACACCGTTCAAGGCGTACACCGGCGACTCGCCTTGCGAGAGCGGTGAGGAGCATTACAAGGAGTTTCGCACGATTCTCGGGTTTCTCTTCGACGAAGACGGTGATGCTCTGGCGGATTACGAAGATCATCGCCAAGCACTCTTCAAGCAACTACTTGAACTCAACGTGAAGACTGGAGAGATCGACTCGTCCCACCGGGATGCGGTTCAGGGCATTCTGCGCCGGGTCATGTGCCGTACCGAACGACTGAGCGTGTCCGAAGACTTTAACGCCATGACGGTGGATAAATGGCAGTCGGACCCGCTGCACATCTCGGCAGGCGACATCAACAACTTCGTTGCCACCGATAATGTGGTCCGTTACCTGAACGAGACGAACGGAAAGTCCCATCAACAGCTCCATGCCCCTGTCGAGTTCTGCAAGTCCGCTCCGTTCCCGCTGTCTTTCTTGGATGGCTACAAGATCAAAGATCGGCTTCGTGAAAGGAAGGATGAGTCCGATGTGCGACGGCAGTTAAAGTCCAATTCGTCGGCGTGGATCAACCATCGCCGAGTGAAGCAGTACGACGTGATTTTGAACGGTGACAGTGCTTCGGCAAATGCCAAGCTGAATCAGGTGCTAAACGAAGTGCTGGCTGACAATGGCGAGAATCTGCTCTGGATTCCTCCGAGTCTGCCCTGCTATCCGCCTTCAGGAGCATTCGAGGGGACCGATGGATTCTCCAAGACGTTGATCTTCTCGGCATGGTTGATGGTTCCTCGAATGTTGTCGTCGCTGATTTCCTACGAGGTGGAACGCAGGACCGTTGGCAACATTGCTTCCGTCGATCCGCAGGAGAAGGAGAACCGCAAATACTTTCACGCCAAAAACGAACGACGGCACCCGATCCCGCAGCTGGTCTTCAAGCAGAAGAAGACTGACGATGGTGAATCGGCAAACAACATGTCGAACTTCGCATTGCTCTACCCATCGCAGACATTGGCTCAGGCGTTTGATCCCGTGGATGCGTTGATTCACCAGCGCTCGCTGACGGATGTTCGTGAAGAGTTGGTGGCTCGCATAAACAAGCTGATCGACGAAGCCGAACTCCATCAGTTTGAAACGTCCAACGGTGAGCCGGATCGCTGGTACTGGGCAGCACCTCTGCTTCTGGATCGCCACATTGAATTCGTAGGCTTGGCCGACTGGTTGTTCAGCGATGACCTACCGTATGACTCGGGCTACTTCGACGATGAGAACAAGGACGGAAGTTCTAAGGCCAAGCACTTTGAAGAATTCGCCCAGTGTTTTCGAGAGCCGATGGATGCCAAGCTTGGTCCACTCCCCAGCGATCTCGCTGAAGTTCTCGCAGATATGGCGATTGCCAGTCCCGCCGTCATAGCCCTTCGGACTGTGAACAACCACTTTGAACCATCATTTCAGGACCGAAGCCACTTTGCATTCGAACTCGCCCACGAGTTTCTCACGTTGTTCAACAAGCCGGAATCGATTGCATCCATCCGGTTGAGTACGAGGCGAGCCGCCTACTGGCGACGTGTGCTGCAATACTGTGTCGATGGATGCCTCCAGTCGGTGATGGACGAGTTCTTTCACGTCTTGAAAGCCGATTGCCCGTCGATCTGGGAGATGTATGAACGGCTCATTGATTCAATGAACCTGAGAACGGTTCCCGTCAAGGTCGATGACCTGAACAGCTTTCTCAATCACAAGACTCGAAACATGCGGTGTCACTTCGCTGTCGAGCTTGGCAACCAGAGAATCGAAACGGACGACGGCAAAAAGCGGGTCAAGGGAATCCGGCTGAACTTCAACTCTCCATTTCGTCCGTTTGTTTTGGCCACCACGTCCATTGGGCAAGAGGGACTCGACTTCCACACCTATTGCCGAAAGATCGTCCACTGGAACCTGCCATCGAATCCAATCGATCTTGAACAGCGTGAAGGGCGGATCAATCGGTTCAAAGGTCTGGTTATTCGCCAGCAAATAGCGGCGAAATACGGGAGGCACCTTAGCGAAGAGTCTCTCGGCGATGACGGCGTATGGGAAGCACTGTTCGAGGTGGCAGAACAACACGAACGGCTTGGGACCGGAAAGTGTGAGTTGATCCCGTTTTGGCATGTCGAGGCCGACCGTTTTCAGATCGAGCGCATCATTCCCTTCTACCCGTTCAGCCGAGACCGGGCGAGACTCTCGACTTTGCTCAAGACGCTGGCTCTATACCGACTCGCTTTTGGTCAGCCACGGCAGGCGGAACTCGTCGAACATCTCCTCACCAACATCTCAGAGACTCGGATCACCGAGATTCGTGACAGGCTGATGATCGATCTGAGTCCAATTAACTTCGGCCCATTTGAAGATGGGAGGGCGGTGTAATGCCCGGTTCGCTAAACGTCCTCCTGACTGCCGCCCAACGCAACGTCGTCGCCGATCTTCTCCTCAAACTCGCCGACCGTCTCAAGCTCGACCAGAAGAATCCTCGCACGATCTCTTTCACGGCCAAAGAACTTGAAACAATCCGAGGCAAGGCTGAAGTCGCACGTCCCCATGCCGACAACGGCATGAAGCGGAACTCGCTACGGCATGTGGTCGATGTCGTTAGCAAGGCTCTCAAAGAATCCGAAGGCATCGGCTCGATTCCAGCTTCCGAGCGTCTCTATCAGTTCAAGATCACTCTTCTCGAATCGCAGCCTCCGATCTGGAGGCGAATTCAGGTCAAGAACGGCACGCTCGACAAGCTCCACGAACACATCCAGACCGCAATGGGATGGACGAACTCACACCTCCACCAGTTCGAAATCGACGGGGAGCGCTTCGGTGATCCCGAACTTCTGGACGATGGCTTTGAGGACTTCGAGTGCGTCGATTCTACCGTCACCAAGATCAGCAAGATCGCCCCAAAGGACGGCAAAAGATTCCGCTTTCTGTACGAGTACGACTTCGGCGACGGGTGGGAACATGAGATTCTGTTCGAAGGCTGCCTGAAGGCCGAGAAAGGTGGCCGATACCCGCTTTGTGTCGAAGGCGAAAGGAATTGCCCACCGGAAGACGTTGGTGGCGTTTGGGGCTACGCCGAGTTCCTTGAAGCCATCGCCGATCCAAAGCACGAGCAGCACGACGACTTCGTGGAGTGGGCAGGTGAGTTTGATCCCGAAGAGTTTGATGCTGGTGAGACTACGAAGGCGATGCGACGAGGACTGCCGGACTGGAGGCAGATGCGATGAGATGCAGAATTCACAGAGGATGTCACGAGATTGGCGGAAACTGCGTCGAAGTCGAGTCGCACGGAAAGCGAATCGTCTTGGACATCGGTTTGCCGCTCAAAGATGAAGGCGAAGTCTCCGTTCCCGACATCGGGGGCCTGACTTCGAAAGACGACAGCCTTCTGGGTGTACTCATCTCGCATCCTCACCCTGACCACTACGGCCTGCTGGAGGAGATCACGGAACCCGTGCCGATTTACATGGGAGAAGCATCTCGACGGATTATCGATGTAAGCGCCTTCTTCACTCGCCTACCTACGCTGGGAAACCTTGAGCCGCATGTCCTGAGCGACCAGCAGACTATTACCCTCGGGCCATTCAGCATCACGCCATATCGAATCGATCACTCAGCCTACGACAGCTATTGCCTACTGGTCGAAGCCGATAGCAAGCGGTTGTTCTACTCGGGGGACATCCGAGGGCATGGACGCAATGCCCACCTGTTTGATGATCTGATTCGAAATCCACCACGAGACATTGACGACTTCATTTGCGAAGGAACTCAGATTGGTCGTGATCCAGATTTCGCCTTCCCGACCGAGCATTCCGTAGCGGATGCGATGGCCGAAGTGTTCAACGAGACGGACGGCATGTGCTTAGTCTGGTGTTCCAGTCAGAACATTGACCGGCTTGTCTCAGTCTGGGATGCCTGCCAGCGATCAAGGCGACAGTTGATCCTCGACATGTACACCGCTGAGATCATTCGAGCCGCTCGGGATGACGCTCTCCCAAAGCCCGGCAAGGAAGGGGTAACGGTTTATCTGCCCTTCAGTCAAAAGCAGAAGATCAAACGAGAGAAGGCGTTCCACATCTCGAACCCGTATTATCCACATCGCATCTACCCGGATGCGTTGGCGGAAGCGGCTTCTGGCTCCGTGATGGTCTTCCGCCCGAGTATGCTGAGAGACCTTCAGCGGGCGAAGTGCTTGAATAGTGCCAGTTTGATAAGCTCAGTTTGGTCTGGTTACGTTCATCGTAACCGCAAAGAGCTTGATGAGATGGCTGCCTTGGGAATTCAACGAAAACAAATTCATACATCCGGTCATGCAACAGTGGACGAGCTTCGACAGTTCGTCGAGGCGGTCCCAGCCAGACGAGTCTTCCCGATTCACTTGGAAGATCGAGACGGGTTCGCAGAGTTGTCAGATCGAGTGGAAATTAGAAACGATCACGAGTGGTGGGAGGTGCAATAATGGCGAGACTCGTATATCTGCAGGATGTCTGTCCTGATTCGTGGCAATTGTGGACCGTAAGTGGTGAAGGCTCGTGTTTGCGAGACTATCGATTTTCTCCAACGAAAGAAGAACGAGAGCTTTCCACAAGCGACATTGAGACGATGCTCACGAAGCCGGAACACTTCTGGGAAATGGCTCCGCACATATCTTACAAGGACACTGAATTTTGGAGAGAGCAAATCAGCCTAAAGAACGCCAGCATGTCCTTAGCTCCTATTGACGACGTTACTGAGGGGGATGGTGGCCACAGGCTTCAGTCTCTCTTTGCGAGTCGAGTAAAGTCCCTCCTGACGACCGGCGAAAGCAACGAACTTACTCAGTTTGTCGTAGAGTGGATCGAGGGGTTTTCACACGTTGTCGAACGAGAACAATTCAACCATTGGGACAACACTGACGCCACTCAGCATCGAAACATAGAAGATGGTTTTAGCTGGACAGCATCTCTGCTGGAATACTGCCGCTCCACGCCTCAACTGGATTTCATTGCGACTGGTGAACCGGACACAGACTTTGGATTGTTTGCTGCTGAGGTGTGCCTCGGCTTGTCAAGCAAGAGTAACCCTTTCCAAGACGGCAGGCAGAATTCAATCCAGCCAGATGGTTTAGGAGTCCGACGAGACAACTCTCTAGTGGTATTCGAGATGAAAGGTCCGCAGGATGACCACGACCCATTTACTGCGATGTTGCAGGCACTTTGTGGTGCATTGGCCGCAACCGCAAAAAGAAGCTGGGTAGTCTCTACTGCCGAGTCCGAGTGTGGCAGGCGGCCTTCGATTCTCCTTGCGGGGAAAAACGATGAAGGATTTAGAGTCCACCTCTACGTCGCAATCGTCGCTAAACACGGAGAAGTGATCGCAGTGAAAGGTGATGCACGGATTGAGGAGGCGATCCCAAAGCTCAAGACGGCCTTCCCTCAACTCGGAGATGTTGTGTTTTTCCTGCCACAGTATTCCCAATTCGATAAAGGCAAGCACTTTCCTGCGGATGTGGTTTACAGGTAAGCCATGAAGAACTAATCACGAAGAACCTCCGACCGAGATCACCGTGCCCGGCAAGCCGACCGACTGACTCGCATCCTTTCCTTTGATCCTAAATCAGCTTCCCAGTCTTGTCGCTAAACATCCACTTCTTGTCCTCGAAGTCGAAGTTTCCTTCGTTCCGAAACAGCATCACAGCGGTCTTCGCAGAGACGTTCTTTAACATCTCAGGTTGGTCGTCGATGTAGAAGCTCACCTGCCGCTCGGCGATCACCTCGGCTTTCTGGTCGAAGGTGTTCACGAGAACGACATCCGTGAAGCGAATCCGATGCTTCTCAAGATCGGCGATGGCCTTCGCACGGTCGCTTCGGAATGTGATGACTAGAACGTCGCCCGGCCAGACCGTTGAGAGGACATGGAAGAAGCCGGGAGCTTCATCCACGCAGCCATCGAGGTCGATGCCGAGCGTCGGCTTCGGCTGATGAAGCGCCTCTCGAACGACCTCGCTGGCGTGTTGGATTTGGACTTTGAGATGTTCATTGCTCATGGCAGTTTTCCTCGCTGACGTGAATGTTGCGTCTTCGACACTCGGGGGTGCCTCGTTACTCAGATTTGTCGTTAAACGCTTTCTTCCACTCAGTGCAGCGCTCTTGATGCTGGCGTTGATGGGCCACTCTCCAGTCCATGCCGACGCCATCGGATCGTGGCCCTCGCAGTCGCAGGTGATCCGCTGGCCTCCGCAGACCGAGCAGCGTTCTATGTCGCATTGGTTGATATGCGATTGGCTCACGGCCACACCACAATCGGGGCAGGAGTCTTGCGTTGGCATTTCTTGATTCCTTTTGTTCAATGACAAAGTTGTAGGTATATAATGTCGGTCGTCACAAACGGTGATTAAAAGAAGTGTGACGGCACCCCCAGTGCAATGTCGCACCGAGGATGCCGATGGGAAAAGTGCCTTCAAATGTCGTCGCCCATGAAGACTTCCTGCATGACTTCCATACATTCTTCGATGGCACGCATTTCGTCGGCCCATCGTGCTTCGCCGTTCCTATAGTGTCGATTGGCGAAATCTGCCGCCAACGCCAACAAGATTTCTATGGCGTCGTCAGCATTACAGCCTGCCAACAACTCTCTAATCTTGTCCATGCGTGTTGGTTCGTTCTTGGGTGACTGATCACTTGTCATCTCTGGAATCCTTTCAGTGCAAATGGCCGCTCACCATGAACAGCCTTGTTTGTTGGGGCTAGTCCCATTCCAATTCAACTGGCTTATACGGCATGATGAAATCCTTGACGGCCACGGCAATCGTCTTCCCTTGCTGGTTGACGCCGATCAGTTGACCGGTCTTCGGGTCGTATTTCTTCGGGGTGAAGATCACCTGTCGTTGGTTTTCGTCCAGAAACGTGAACTGCTTGGGGGGCGTCGAATCGTGATTCTCCATCACTCGACCTCCTCCTGCTGTGGGACACATCTCGAAAGCTCATCTCTCTCTATTTCCCAGTAGTCCTGTTCGATATGCGGTCGAATGAACTCTCTCACTTCATCCACCGTGTACCACTCCATGGAACACATGAGCGATGGTGAGTTCTCAGGAACATTGCTGTGAATCAGCCACAACCGTTTACCACTCGAAGGTGGCTTCATCGGGAACTCATCCGTGGCATCGTGCCATGCCTCAGTTCCTCTGTTTGCGTGAACCAGAAGTAGGTCTGCCTCGTTCTCGTCCCAGTATTTTGGCCAGATCATTTCCTTCTCCTTGTCTTTCGAGTCAAAACGTGTTGAGGCTGCCTGCGAAATGCGAGACCGCCAATGAAAAAAGGGCAGGCTCATCGCACGGACGCATTTGTAGCGTCGTGATGCGATGAGCCTGCCCTTACAGCGCATTCAGGGTCAGGCCGAGTCGGGCCGGGCACGCTTCCCAAGAGCGACTTGGTTATCCGCTTGTTGCCGAAGCAACTCGGGTTGCCCTCACTGTGGTCTGATCCGACTCGCTCCCCAGCCAGTTGAGTGCGACTCGAATGGCTATTAGTCGGCGGTTGCCGAGGGGAATCAATTCAGTTGTCAATCGAATGGTAGGATTGAGGCGAAATGCGTCAAGAGCGTCGTCAAAGCGGTAAATAGGCAATGGTCTTGAAGTAGCAGCGAGCCGACCAGCTTGGGAGACTAAGTATTGGTTTTGGAACAGAAAGATTGATTTGTGCGCAAAAATCGCCATTCAAGTGAGATGTCACACATGCGCATGAACTTTGTTGGCCCGCAGTTTTTTTGACCTCAAAGTGCCTGCGCTGAAGTGAGAAGTCCCCGACTTCTCAGGTACTTCTCACATTCAGCAGGCTGCACACCTTTTGGACTCAAAGCATTCAGGCTGCTGGCGGCAGACCATTATCAAGAAGCCTACGCACTTCATCGGGCAATTCCTTCACAAGCCGCTCAGCGAGCGACAGTGAGATACCTTCCAACTGTGCCCACTCAGAAACAATTCTGTTGGAGTCCATCAATGCGTCCATGTCGTCAGCGTCCCAGATGTGAATGCACAGTTCCCTAATAAGATCATTGCTGTGGCTATCAACTGACTCATCTTGCGAGGGGCCTCTATCGGCTGACGAGTTCGTGGTGAGCGTGTCTTCAATTGGGCGAAGCATGGCCCCCGCCAACCGAGAGTTGATCCACGAAATCGTCGGCTCACCGGAATACCCGTGTTCCCAGATGAACCATGCGTAGCCTAACTGACCATTCCCACGATACTCGCTGCCGCCCTTGTACAACGACACTCGGTCCTCAAAGACGTAAATCTTCTTCAAGCATGACTCCGAAAGGATCGCCCGCCTCTTCTCACTTGTCAGGAACGATAGCTGAAAGAGCATCGCAACTCTGCGAGTCGTAATGTTAAGGGCTTTTCGGACAAACTCATCACCTTGGCGGTACGGTGGGTTCGTAATGATGTCTGTCGCTCTGCGCTCGGTCGTCAGGAAGTTCTCAACTTGTCCGTAGCCTCGGTTCACAATGTCGGAGGAATCGACGGCGTAACCGGCCTGTTTCAACACGTCAGAGATCGCACCCTCGCCACATGCCGGCTCCCAGACTTCCTTCGAGAACTGTTCAACTCTCAGAAGAGCTTCGGTTGCTCCTCTTGGCGTTGGGTAGAAGTCGTATGGGTCTTGCCGACGCTTCTCCGTTTCGACTTCTCTCCTTGCCGTGACGACATTCAAAAGTTTACCGGCAGATGAGTCAGGCAAGTCGCCGATGACCTTCTTGGCGGCATCCACTTCTTTCTGTGTGTTAGCGACGATCTTTTTGTATTGGACAGGACGCTGCTTACCGTCCCGGCCACGCAGCACATCGAACTTGTCAATTTGACAAGTTCCTTCCAACTCTCCTCGGACGGCGGCGACGGTGTTCTTCGAGATGCCGCCGATGATTTCGGCCAGAAAATTGTCTGCGATTTGCGGATCACGGAGCAGATATGCTTCGATCACAGAGCGTTTCTGCTTGCGATTCAGTTGCCGACGACGGCAGTTCAAGCTCAGGATTAACTCCAGCTTGTCTGTTTCATTGTCGAAGTGGCGAATCTCCCTCGGACAATAGATGCCCAATTCGTCGCAGGCCCGCTCACGATGGTAGCCATCGATGACATTGCCGTCCTGATCGACGATGATCGGCACATCGACGCCTCGCTCAGCGATGGATGTCTTCAGAGCCTCGAACTCTTCGGGAAGCAGGGGCGGAAGGAATTGGTAATCGGAAGTAGTCATGATTTTGCTCCCTTCTTGGAACGGTTGGATTTACGTCGTCCTCGTTCGTCCCCGAGACACTTCCACTGCTCCCGTACCGCAGGCTCGGACTTTCTCAGGTACTTGTGGACCTGATCTCGTCCCACTCCCATAATTTCTGCCCACTTTTCGGCTACCTGTCGCTTCGTGTGGCCGAGTTCGATGCCCTCTCGGACGCAGATACGGAGATTCGCAAGGCCGTCGTCTTTGCTGGATCGCCGTTCTTCCCAAACCCACCACAGGATCGACTCAAGCTTTTTGGCCCGCTCCGGGGCAAGCCTTCCGGCCTTGTACTCCTTCCGCTGCGTCCTGACCCAGTCATACAATGTCGTGCCACGAGCAGGTCGCTCGGGTAAGTCCGCAACATCAGAGAACTTCTTATCCCAATTGTTCGACGAACTTGCCCACGTCCACCACGGAATCGAGTCGAGAAGGCGTATCTTCTCAGCGTCGAGCTTTTTCTGATCGTGGAATCGCCGTTGCTGACGCACCCAAGAGTATTCTGGCGTTCCGGCCTTTGGGCATTGGGCCATCGCACGAATCATCTCGAAGTTGGTCTCCCAGCGATCCGACACGCTAATCGTCCACGTCCACCAAGAAATCTGCTCCAGCAGTTTCACTTTGGCTTCGGGCAGGTTTCCTTGAGAATGCAATGTCCGATTATGCGTACACCACCAGTAGGCACTACTCTGCGAATCCGGTGGACCGGGTAAATGGCAAATACGACTGTAGTTGTCCTGCCACTTACGCTCGAACACACCTTCGACGACATCTCGAATCTCGGCGAGTGTCTTCGGTCCTCCCAGACCCGCAGAATAGGCAGTGATGGGATTGAAAATGTCGGTAGACCACACCTTGTCAAATCCGCCATCGACGAGATCGTCCGTCCGAACAGAGACATTCGCTTTTCGCCGCATGAGGAGCAAAACCTGCTTGGCGAGCGGTTCAAGGTTCTTCCGTACACCATTCTCTTTCAGGGCTTTGATGACGGTTGTACGCACTTCATCGGGGGTTGCTGTCTGGCCAGCATCATCCTTCTTCGTCTGCAATTTGAGAAGCTGTTCGTAGGTGTCTCGAATAATCTGCTCTTGCTCAGCCTCTGAGAACTCGCCGAGCAGATTGAAGTAAGTCTTGGGATCGCCAACGGCCTCCTTCGGGCCGTGTTTGGGACGAGGCCGAAGCCTAACTCGAATTGGTTCAATAGCGTTCTCAAGCACGAGAGAGGCGTGGAAGTGAGCGTAAAGTTTCGTCAGTTGACGCCGACGTTCTTCTTCATTCTGGTCGACCACTAACGGGAACAAATTGAAGTAGCTGATGTGCCGTTTCCCACGGCAGTCTCGAACGAGCCGTCCAAACCGTTGAAGCCGGTCTTGATCGGAGTTGGTAGGCACAAGATCGATGATTCGAGCGGCCTCAACCCAGTCTGCTCCCTCACGAAACATACCGACCGTGAGGATCGCAGCTACTCGTTCGCCGTGTTCAGCCACGAACCGGATTTTCTCTGAGCGTTGTTCGGGATCGACCAAATCAACGACGACCGCCTTCTCCAGTAATGCTTCATCGAATGAAGTCCACGGCGTTGCCTTGAGACACTCGCACGCCATCTGTTGCAGCCGAGCGACGAAGGTCGCCTTACTTTTACCAAGCAGCATTTTGTGTCCCTCGGGGGGACAGTAGATGATTGTCGGCGTATTCGACTGTTGAAGAAGGTGCTGTAGCTCCTTGAAGACTGTGCCCTTGTATGTCACGAAGTCGTAGGAATAGCTCTTGATGTACTTGAGGATTCTCCAGTATTCGTCAAAGGGAACGTGAACCCGAATGAACTCGGCGAGGTGAGCTTCGCTGATGATCGGGAGGTGATCGCCACGAAAGAAAAAGGCCGTGGCCAACCACATCTTAAGACCCCCTGTTTTAGCATCGAGCAACCGGATGATCTGATTCCCCAAGACGTTCCTGTTCTGTTCTGAAGCGGAGACGTGATGTGATTCGTCGATGACATAGGTGGTGTCATCTGCAACCTCGCTCATTTCCTCGTCTTTCAATCGGTTGAGGGCATAGGAGAGCGTCAAATGGGTTGTGAGAACAACTCGCCTTGCCGAAGACTTCGCAGGACCGGCGAGGAGAAAGTCCGTCAATTCATCCACCTTTGCCGTTGAAGTCCCGCAGAGATTTCTTGGGACAGACCAATCAACAATGTCACCGTCAGGAAGCTCAATTTTCATTTTCCGCACAAAGCCTTTGGCGATGATCCTCTGGGGAACACAGATCACCACTTTCCTCAAAGGATCACGAAGGTCCGATGCAGCAAGTGCGCAGAGTAGGAAGCTCTTGCCCCAACCAGTTGGCATGTTCACGATGACTCGTGGCTCGCCGTTAGCGGTGTCGTAGGCAGCCTGCTGGTAGTTACGAAGTTTCCAAGTAGTCATAAAGAGTTTCTCCTCCAAAATGCGCACAGTTTGAGTTGCCGACTACGCTGAGTGCGCACCTTTAGCGCAGTCGGGGTACAAGAGTTGAAATCAGCAGCAGAGGGCTACTGAGAATCAGATGGTCTGAACTTCGGTCCGACGCTTGTAAAAGGTAGACTTCCCAAGACCGGAGTATTCAAGTTGACGCTTAGTGTCATCTGGAAACATGCTGAGTGCTTCTTGAACTCGCTGGCGATCCAATTCAATTCGCTCGGCCTTGGAAAGACACTCCTGTTCCAAGCACACGGTTTTCTGAAGGCTCGTCCGCACGAGTTCTCGCCACGAACATCCCGTGAAACCGTCCCGATGTTGGCGAAAGTCTTGCCACGCCTTCGTGAGATGCCTTAGATCGAGGCGTCGGTCATGCTCCCTTGTCTCCTCGATCACAAACTCTGCGACTTCGAGGCATTCTTCGGGTGACAGGTCGCCATGTCCTTCGGCGGCAAGATGCTGCATGAACGCACCGATCTCCTCGTCGGTCGGTTCATGCTCCAAGACGACGACTCGGCTACCGAATGCACGAGCCAGCGGATCGTGACGGAGGGCCACGTTGCTGATGGCGATGATGCCTCCTGAGAACTCTACGTCGTGCTGCTTGTCCTTGGATTTGTAGGTGACACGCCGTGGCTTGCTCGGATCGCCACTGGTTGCGGCCATCAAAATCTGCATCGCTTGGTCGCTCTTGAACAGCGAGCCAATGTCGTCGAGAACGAGTACATGCTCAGGGCGCTCGGCGATGAAGTCGAACAACCCCATGGGAGTCATTCGTGCGTTGCGGTAGGCGAATGGCTCGCCCAGATGTTTGAGTTCTTCCATGACCGTGAACGTTTTGGAAGTGCCGGGTCTACCAACGAGGTAGCAGGCCGTGTGATAGCGAAGGGCGACACTCTTCACTCGGTCTCTAATGAGTTGAATGCGGCCATTCAGCGATTCGATTGGAGTAGGGTCGCTGCGGACGTGAGTTGTCATGCTGTATTCCTTTTACTGAATTCCGATTTCCAACTTTTCTGGAAACTGGAATGTGGAAATCGGACTCGGGAAGGTGTCGTTGATTACGAGTATTAGTACGGCGGCATTTTTGGGCTTGTAAAGCAAACCAAAACACGAGTCGCCGTAACTGACTGTGATCTAAGAAGATGCGAATTAAGAAAAAGCGATTGAAGATTTCGAAAAGCACTGCCATTACAAACACTGTTAATTTTGTAATGGCGAAATTCGGCGGTTCTGAGCGTCGTTGCACGATATAGTCAGAGCTTCGGCATCTCCCTCACTCGCACGCTCTTGGGCCATTGCTTCCAATCGCCTGCGTGGTTGTCCTCGAAGCCGAGCCGCTTTGCCCCATCGACGACGTGACTGCCCAACTGCTTTAGGAAGTAGGCAACATCGTGGCGACGACATTGCTCGATCAGGTCGGTTGCCCATCGCAGGTTGAATGGCCGTGCGCCGTGACCAGACTCGCCGCCGTGGATGAGCCAGTCCACCTGCCGCAACCACTGTTTGAGGTCGATCTCCTCGACCTGCGGTTCGACGGAAAGAAAACGGATCGTGCCCTCATCGCCAACGCCGAGCAGGTGCTTGATGCGGCTGGTCGTTTTCTGGTTGGTGATACTTGTGTCTGCCCACACGTTGGACGGCCACTCGATGTCACGCTCCCTGAGCCACGCCGAGAACTCGGCCATGCGCTTCGGGCGTTTGGTCAGCCAGAGCCAGTGGTGTCGTCGCCCCGGCTCACTGCTGACGTTGGCGATCACTTCGTCCATCAGGTAATCGAACGTCACGACCTTCGAGAGCGCATCCGACATGTCACTGACGAAGATCAGCCGAGGCAGACCGTTCAGCCACGGTTTGTCTGGACGGTTCTTCCTCCGTAGGTCAGACCAGCGAGCGGCCTCAGCCATGCGACCGGGGAAGAGCGTTACGTCCTCGAAGCTCGGAGCGTATCCCTTGGTCGCACCACCGAATCGCTTGTGCAGAATACCGGCGTAACAGGACTTACAGTTTGTGTCCCAAAGTTCGCAGCCGTCACAGCCCATCGTCGGATTGATGGTGCTGTCGCACCATTGGATTTTCGTGTTCTTACTCATGTGTGATCTCCTTTGCGGAAGGTGGGAATTCAAGAGTCGGAGTGAACCATCAGATCAGTCGCCGCTTCTCAGGCGTTGGAGGAAACTCGTAACCGCATTCGGGGCACACTTTGTTCTTCAATGGATTCCAATGTCCGCACATGCGACACTTCTTCTTGAATGATCGCTCGGACTTCTTTTTTGCAGCTTTCTCCACCCAGAAGTCGTCAGCGTCTTCAAGCAGGACGAGCCACTTTTGCTTTTTGTGCGTGACTGTGGCCAACACTCCCTGTCTCGCACCAGTCGCTTTGGCCCAATCAACGTTGTTCTTCCACTTCGGTTGCTGGCTGCCGTTAGGCAGGTTCATGAGCCGCTTATCAGCGGTCGAGAAGTTCCGTCCGTACTGGCGCTTGATGGCGTCGAACACCTCGGTCATGGGCAGCACGCCGTCGTTGCACGACAGCAGGTCGATGATGAACTCGTAGTATTCGGCGGGGGCGATCTCGGGTTTTCGGCTTTTCATGTCATGGTCTCCTTGATTGGGACATATCGGGAGCGTCGCCCGATGCGCAATTGCGAATTGGGCTTCTCTCAACGGTTGGGTATGGGCATTAAAAAACCCGGCATGGAATCGCCGGGTTCACAAGAGTTGAAATGCGAGCCTGATCGTCAGGCGACTGTCTGCTGTGCTGTCATGCACTTTGGCTTCGGTAGGTCGTCAAACAGGAAGGACTCGCTGAGACCTTCAATCAGTTCCTCGACGTACATGATGTCCTCATCAACATTTTCAAGACGGTACTCGAAAGTGAGCGGAAGCTCGTCGTCGTGGTCATTGGGGTTGCCGAACAACTCGACGTAATCGATGCCAACCCGAAGGTATTGCCAGTGATCGATGATGAGTGCGTCTCCGTCGAAACGGCCCATGTCGTATTCGACCAATCGCAGCTTTCGCAGCAGATCGCCAAGCGTGTTGATGTATCCGTTTTCATGCCAAGACCAAAAAGCCGAATAGATTTGCTCGCCTGCGAATGTCAGGTCTTGGGGGAATTGTTTCGAGGTCATGTCTTTGGGTCTCCTAAAATGAGGGCATCTGCTTTGAGCAGACATAAAGAAACCCCGGCGATGAAGGTCGTCGGGGTACGGTGTGTTGTGGAGTCCGAGTGTTCGGGTTCATTCCTCCTTCGTTCAAAAAGTTGCTGTCGGCCTGACGTACTTGAGGGTGCCCCCAACGGTGAGAGCGAGGCTGTGATCGTCTATTCTCATGAGTTGCTCTTGACCCGGTGTACTAAGGGGTGCCCCAAATGTCTCTGCCCCGAATCTCCGTTTTCGGGTTCGACCATGTGGCAGGTCGCCGTTTGAAGAGGCCGTCAGTAAAAAGAAAGCCCGGCGATGGATGTGTTCGGGACGCAAATCGCTGCGGCGGCTTCGAGCGTTTTGGAGTATCTCGTTGCTGGGGGATGCCAAGCGTTTGATGCTCCTCGGATCAGACCATTTCGTGACTGAGGTGTGCCACGGACGCCGGGCCGATCTTTTCACCTTCTACTTCAACTACTTCTTCCTTCGCCTCAGAGCGAAGTCGCTGTCGTCCAACCACCACGTTCGCCTTGTCGCTGTCACACGAGATGCACTTTCGTCCGAGGTTCTGGCACGCAGCGGCGGTTGTGAATCCACCTCCACACGGATCGACCACGAGGTCTCCCGGCATGGTGAAACTGCGGAGCAGCGTTTCCATCTCGGCGAGTGGTCTCTGCCATTCGTGGAACTCCTTTTCCCGACTGTCACATTCAAGGGTGTCGATCCACTTCGACCATTTGCTCGGGGCACGTTCGCCTTTGGTGTAGACGACGAACGGAATCGAGTTACTTACTACGTTGAGCGAGTGCATCTGGTTGCATCTACCGACCCAGCGGGACGTGCCCATCCATTGGTAGTTGAGGTGCTGGTCGAAGGCTCGTATCTTCTCGTTCAGCTTGTGCTGGCCCACATAGCATACGAATACGCCACCCTCGGCCAACACTTCTCCGACGAACTGGGCGAGATCATTGATCTGGGACAGAAACTCGTTGCCGAAGGGAATGTCGGTCAACACGCAATGGACGGAAGCAGGCTTTAGCCCGGCAACTTCCGTCAACTTCTGAAATGAGCAGTGGTACAAACGGATCGACTCGGAGGTGTCAGGCGCTTCGCACTCGGCTCGACGTTGTTCGGCTCGTTGTCTTGCTCGTTTGATCCTATTCACGGTGCGGAGAATGCCTCGGCGTTCGGCTGCGGTCGTCGCCGCTTCCACTCTCTTTACTGCTTCTTTTTGAATGTCTTCGGGTTCGTCGGCCAGTCGAGCGGCAGCGTGAAGTGAGACCTTCTCTTCGTCCATCAATTGCACCAATTCAGGTATCGCAAGCTGAACAACTTTCTTGGCGTCGTCGTACTTGTCGAGCTTCCAACCAACGATCTCGCAAGCTCGCTTCTTGGTGACGGCTACAACGTTATTGCGGTATTGCTCAGAGCAGCGGTCGCCCCCTCGGGTAAAGGATCGCAGGGCGTCGGTGATCGCTACCATCTCCGAAGCCGTCAAATCCTTGCGGAACGTGTTCTCGACGTACTCGCCACGAGCAAGATTGTCGATGTCGATGACGACAGCAGGAATCTCGTCCCTTTTCAACACATCTCGGAAAGCCAGCAAACGCCGGTAGCCAAACACCAGTCGGTTATCAGGAGTGACACCGATTGGTTGAAGAAGTCCATCTTCGGTGATGGACTGGGCGAGTCCGTCGATGTCGCCGAGGTCTTTTCGGAAGCGGTCGCCGATCTGGATGTCGCTGATGGAAATGTTCGTCGTGCTGTTCATGTCTGGTCTCCTTCATTGAAAACATACCGAGAACAGGGCTAAGGCACCAGCTTTTGACGACTTGGCGTCTATTCCAGCAGTTTGGTTGCGGCAAAACAAAACCCGGCGTGCCAACGCACGTCGGGTTACAAGAATTGGAATGCGGGCGGCGACAGGCACATGGTCGGCCCGCTCGACCGTGCAGACTGGCTCAGGCACCCCCTAGTCGGGGATCGCCTCATCAAGTGCTGGTCTCTCTATCTCCTCCTTTCTGTCGTGTCGGGTTCGATTCGCTTAGAAGTTGTCTGATTTGGTCAACTGGCATTGTCGTCTCGAAAGACTGAAGCCAACTCAGCCCGAAGGTCTCGCAACGCAACGTGCAGTAGAGAGAAGGGCTTTCTCACATAATCACAAAACGATGGACATGTTGCGGAGTGCCCAAGATACATCCTTGCGATCACGTCTCCGTGCTTTCGTCGAATCCTTTCCGCCGTGCCCTTGCGAATTGCAGTCAGCGGCAACCGTGGAACACCTTGATCCTCGACAGCCTTGAGCAGCCGTTGCCACTGATGACGGAATCCCGCCCCCGGCTGACTCGACGAGTCTCTCCACATGGGATTTCCACTGTCGGACACGAACAGCAAATCGCTATCGAAGTCTTCCCCACGAGTAGTCTCCCACTGTGTCAATTCCACAGTCTCGGGCCAGAGCAGCCACTCGCAGTAGGTGTCAGTTTGTGGTCGCATGAAACGCAGCAGGCCCTCGCCCGGTAGAAGGTCGATGACGAAGTGGCCATCGTCATCCAAGATGATGTCACTGGTTTTTAGACGGCCCATTTCCGCTGCACCCACCCCACAATTCATGGCAAGGCATAGCATGAGTCGCTGCGTCGAGGTAGCGTGCCGATACAAGATGGCGAGATGCTCGGGAGTGAACATCTCACGCTGGCTTACGCTGCGGTCACTCTCCAACCTCCGCACCCGTCGTGGAATCTGCCCGAAATGTGAAGGCGCTGACCACTCAAATCGATCTGTTGTTTCCAACCATCCGAAGAACCGGATGAGTTCGGAGAGCGTTCGTTGAGCAGTCGAAGAAGCAATCGGTTTTCCGGTCTTGGCACTGGTGGGGCGATCTCGCCAATGACCGATCATGTCCACGCAAACATCCAAAGTGATTTCGTGGAGTGGCAGATCATCGTGGTTCTCTTTCAATTGCCGAACAATGAGTTGGCGAGTCTGGAAGGTTGCCAACGAGGAATGTTCCGCTTTATGCTCGGACATCAATCTCTGTGCATAGGCATCGAGTGCTTCGTGGAGTGTGGATGGCTCAGTTTGGTCGTTCATGCTGGTCTCCTTTTTGTTTGGCCTTTGAGTAAGCTCGACAAGCACATGTGCGAGCGGGCTGATCTCTTCGGCAAGGTGAGGTCAAAGAAAAACCCCGGCGAACCAAGGCTCGTCAGGGTTACAAAAATTGGATTGCGAAGTGCGGATCATGTGACCTTGCGGCCCAGTCTGTTCGACTTCGACTTGTTCTGCGTGAATTTGCTGAGTCCACCTCCTTTCTTGTTTCGGGTGCGATTCGCCGCACTAGGGGGTGCCCAGAAGTTGCCTCATTTCGTGTTGCAGCAGAGGTTCAGCCATCGAATCCAAGTATTCGGCGAGCGGAATTGCTGCTGATCCTCTTAGGGGGGCCCAGCTTCCGATGGAACACGCATCCCTCAGTTGTCACATGGCTTGCGACAACACGACGAAGATAAGAGAGCTTCTCGGTCAAGGCTGCGGCAGAACCTACCGGCTCAGGTGCGGAGACTCCGCAGAAGAGATTCGTAGATCAGTTTGATGGCGACGCCGCAGAAAGAAAGTCAGCGTGCCGCAAGAAGGCGCAAGGGTGCTGGTAGAAGAAATTGACTCCCTGATCTGGGAGCTGCGCAGTCGTCAGCACATGAAAACGACGGAAGGTAGAGAAGTGGTATCACGAGAGGGAGGAGTTTGTAACCAAATCGGATACAGTTCCCGAACAGAATAAATCGGATACGCTAATCTTCCCCTCAGTTCTCCATAAGTCGTTGTCTAGAAAGCACTTAAAAATGCCCTCGCAAGGACTTGAACCTTGAACCTACTGATTAAGAGGCATCGTCGTCCGACTGAATTCGCAGCTGAAAACCGTAACAGTCACAACACGTTACATCGACTCAAAAGCGTTTGCAAACGCTTTCGTTCCCTATTTTTTGGTCGTGTTGCAACGCAGTAGCTGACAGGGATTTAGGCAATCACGTGAGAAACTGGATTCTCGCTTACCGGTAGTCTACCGGGCACAGTGGAGTGGACGAAACGCAGGACAATTAGCTGTCTTGAACTGGGTTCAAATTTATCTTACCAACATGCCGAATCGAGCCATTTTGGTTGCATGAGCAGTCTTCGCGAAACCTCCATCAGTTGGGAACTTCTTGCCAGCATTACCCGAGCTTTGGTGAGCGGCTTGTTAGCCATTTCTCTTCTCTCTATCTGCAGACGGTTGTAATTGGTGTGTGATGGTGACCTTAATAGGGCATTCACTGGCACATTTCTGCCTCGGGTTCTTTCTGCGAACTGCATGACGTGTTGTTGTTGGTCGTTCCCAGTTGCAACCCACCCGACAGCGATCAATCTCTGGGAGTCCCATGACCGAGCTGCCTGCGAATCGTGAAGACGCCGATTTCGGTGATGGTTCCCTGGATCGACGGATGCTGTTCGAGGAAGCCTGTATTCAGTTCGGCGAAAAGTTGGCCAATGGGACGGCCGGTTCGCTCGACGAAATACTCGCCAGCGTTGAACCACCTTTCCGAGGAGAAATGCTGGCTCTGCTGCTGTCGGTGGAGATCGAGCATCGACAGCGTGTGGGTGAAGCCGTGTCGGTGGATGACTACGAACAACGCTATCCGGAGTACGTGGACGTTGTTCGAGAAACGTTTGCCGCGAAGCGGGTGTCGACGGTCAATCGCTCGACACCGTTGGAAACTCCCGATGTCTCTCGGTCTGAAGCGGACTCCACGTTCGTCTCCCCAAACGCAGCTTTTGCACCGACTGTCACACCGGATTCCGGGATCGAACCGGGCGCCGGTGAACTGCTGCAGTCGGAGTGTTTTGGCGACTACGAAGTTCTGGAGGAGTTAGGCCGCGGCGGAATGGGCGTCGTCTACAAAGCCAAGCAACTCAACGCGGGTGGTCGTCTCGTGGCCCTGAAGGTCATTCGGGCCGACCGCTTTGGAGCTCAAGATGACCCAGGTCGAAAGGAAGCGGTCGAGCGGTTTCGGGTCGAGGCGAACGCGGCAGCCCGACTGCATCACGACAATCTGGTGACCGTGTACGATGTGGGTGAGGTCGAGGGCCAACCGTATTATGCGATGCGGCATGTCGAGGGCCGAAGCCTGAAGTCACTCGTTCAATCGGGGCCGGAGGAGAGCCAACGGGCGGCTGCCATTATTCGGGACGTGGCCACCGGTGTGCATGCCGCTCATCAGCACGGCGTTTTGCATCGTGATCTCAAGCCGGACAACGTGCTGATCGAAGACGAAACTGGTCGGGCGTTGGTCGCGGATTTTGGTTTGGCCAAGCTCGCAGAGGAACGGGGGGTAACGCTGACCGGTGTGGGTATCGGAACTCCGCAGTATATGTCTCCCGAACAGGCGGAGGACGCCGCCGGGGTCACCGTTGCCAGTGATGTCTATTCCTTGGGCGCGACGCTGTATCACCTACTGGCCGGTCAGCCACCGTTTACCGGCGAGCTGTTTGAAGTCCTGAGGAAGGTCAAGGAAGAAACACCGTCACCGCCATCACAGGTGCATTCCAATGGCGACACCGAGCAATCGAAAGACCTGGATACGATCTGTCTGAAATGTCTGCAGAAAGAGCCGAACCAGCGGTACCCATCGACTGCGGCATTAGCAGACGACTTGCAGCGTTTTCTGGAAGGTCGACCGATTCAGGCTCGACCAGTCAGCAAGTTCGAACGTGCCAGACGGTGGTGCCGTCGGAATCCGGGAATCGCTACCCTAACGTCGGTCCTGACCCTTGTTCTGCTCGCTCTAGCCATTGGTGGCCCGATCACCGCGGCCTACCAGGCCAAGCTGAAACAAGACGAGTCCAAAGCTCGAGAAAACGAAGCAGCTCAACGTCGACGCGCGTCTGGAGCTGAGATCCTCGCCTACTTCGACGCGTTGCAAGGCGAGATTCAGCGGAAACAGGCGGTTCGACTGGCTGAAGCGGAGCGGCAGGAACGTGAGCGTGCCGAACGGAATCTCTACTACAGCAAAATCTATTTGGCAACCGCACACCTCGAATCCAATCGCCACGGTCAGGCTGCAGTCGCGCTAAATTCCATTCCGTTTGATCAGCGTGATTTTGAGGCTCATTATCTGTCCCGGCAAGCCGAAGGCACTCCACTCACGCTTTCTGGGCATACCAGTGCTGTTAGCGTCGGATTCAGCCCGGGCGGTCACCGAGTTGTCTCCTGTCAGTACAACGCAGTCAAGGTCTGGGACGTGGATACGGGGACCGAGATCCTCACGCTCCGCGGGCATACCCAGCAAATCACCAGCGTTGAGTTCAGCCCGGACGGCCGCCGGATTGTCTCAAGTAGTAGGGATATATACAGGGTCGACCACGTGGGGGAGATCAAAGTTTGGGACGCGGCCACGGGGACCGAGATCCTCGCGCTCGGCGGGCATTCCAAGCCAGTCACCAGCGTCAGGTTCAGCCCGGACGGGCGCCGAATTGTCTCCGGGAGTGAAGACAGCACCGTCAAAGTCTGGGACGCGGCTACGGGGACCGAGACCTTTACGCTCCACGGGCATGTACATTTTGTCAATAGCGTTGGGTTCAGCCCGAATGGCCGGCGGATTGTCTCTGGGAGTGAAGACAACACCGTCAAAATCTGGGACGCGGACACTGGGACCGAGACCCTTACGCTCCACGGGCATGCCAAGCCAGTCACCAGCGTCGTATTCAGCCCGGACGGGCGTTGGATTGTCTCCGGGAGTGAAGACAACATCGTCAAAATCTGGGACGCGGACACTGGGACCGAGACCCTTACGCTCCACGGGCATGCCAAGCCAGTCACCAGCGTCGGGTTCAGCCCGGACGGGCGCCGGATTGTCTCCGGGAGTGAAGATAACACCGTCAAAGTCTGGGACGCGGACACGGGGAACGAGGACCACACCCTCCGCGGACATAATGATCATGTCACCAGCGTCGGGTTCAGCCCGGACGGGCGCCGGATTGTCTCCGGGGGTGACGACAACACCGTCAAAGTCTGGGACGCGGCCACGGGGACCGAGATGCTCACGCTCCGCGGGCATACACATTTCGTTAATAGCGTTGCGTTCAGCCCGAACGGGCGCCGGATTCTCTCCGGGAGTTACGACCATACCGTCAAAGTCTGGGACGCGGCCACGGGGAACGAGACCCTCACGCTCCGCGGGCATATCGGAGAGGTCCATAGCGTTGGATTCAGCCCGGACGGACGCCGGATTGTCTCCGGGAGTGCAGACAGAACCGTCAGAATCTGGGACGTGGACACGGGGACCGAGACCCTTACGCTCCGCGGGCATACCAGTTTCGTTGAAAGCGTTGGGTTCAGCCCGGACGGCCGCCGGATTGTCTCCGGGAGTGGAGACGACACCGTCAGGACCTGGGACGCGGCCACGGGAACCGAGACCCTCACGCTCCGTGGACATACCAGTCGTGTTTTAAGCGTTGGTTTCAGCCCGGACGGCCGCCGGATTGTCTCCGGGAGTGCAGACAACACCGTCAAAGTCTGGGACGCGGCCACGGGAACCGAGACCCTCACGCTCCGTGGACATACCAGTCGTGTTTTAAGCGTTGGTTTCAGCCCAGACGGCCGCCGGATTGTCTCCGGTAGTGCAGACAAAGCTGTCAAAGTCTGGGACGGGGCCATAGGGACGGAGTTTCTCATGCTCCGCGGACATACAAGCTTTGTTACCTGTGTTGGGTTCAACCCAGGCCACCGCCGGATTGTCTCCGGTAGTTGGGACCGCACCGTCAAAGTCTGGGACGCGACGACGGGGATCGAGACCCACACACTCCGCGGCCATACTGATTCTCTCACTAGCGTCGGGTTTAGCCCGGACGGCCGCCAGATTGTCTCCGGTAGTTTAGACAACACCGTCAGAATCTGGGACGCGGCCACAGGAACCGAGACCATTGCGCTCCGCGGGCATACCCACCCTGTCCACAGCGTTGGGTTCAGCCCGGACGGGCGCCGGATTATTTCAGAGGATAAATTCAAGAGATTGATGTGGAATGTCCAAACCGGCGACCAAATAGTTGGTGAACCCATTCCGGAACTTCCTGATCCCCAAACGATAATCAACCGTGGATTGTTAAGAATTATCCATACGGTCGAAGGCGTCTTGCTCGTCCGCAGAAATCCCGACTACGATCCTTGGGTGACGGATGCAGACCTTCGCAGAAAAACGGCCTTGGATTATCACCGCAATCAAGCCGAAATTGCTGCTGATGAGAAGGATTGGTTTGCTGCCGAGTTTCACTGGTGGACTATGCTCACGAAATGTGACGCCGAGTGGCGCAACTCGATTGAACGCGGACACCGCTTGGCGTTTCAAAATTTGTTGGATCAAGCGAAGTCGCGACCGATGACCGTTCCGGCACGACCAGCGGTCGCGGAAGACAGACTTAAAGCTGAGATGCTTGCGACTCCTGTGAATAGACTTAGCAAAGGGTCCTTCGAAGACGGTATCGGAAATCATTGGCGGGTGCACTCGTACCGAAGACAGAAACACGCGTGCAAGACGACATCAACACACAGGCACTCTGATCAGAGAAGTCTTGAAGTACGTTCAACCATCTTAGACGATATTCAAGTGTTCCAGGAAGTTGACGTCAAACCGTTTACGCGTTACTTGCTAGCTGGGTGGGTCAAAACCGAAAATGTCCAACCTGGAGAACGAAAGGACTGGGCTGCCGGACTTGCCGTCTGGCGTACAAGAGAGAGAACTCGGTCGATCGAGGGAACGACCGATTGGACCTATGTTTCTCTAGAAATTGACACCCGCGAACGTTGGAAGATCGCGGTTGGCCCTCGACTAGGACATCACGGTAGCACGGCGCGTGGCAAAGTCTGGTACGATGACATTAGCCTCGTGGAACTCGGACCCACAACTGAAGTAATCACGCCTTGAACGAGAGAATACGTACGAATCGATCAGCTGCATCACATTGCTGAGTGATGATCGTGGCTTGTCCCCAAAAACTGGTCCAGTCGTTACGAAAATTCCGCCGAGTGAAGGTCACTGTCTTCGACAAGTCCCTGAAGCAATCGCCGGCTATTGCTGAAGAGCATGATAAGCCTGCCCACATGTTCCGATGGAATGGCCTTTCTGTGGATGTTTCCTTTTGACCGAGTGGAGGTCATCCATCTCATCGCAAAAGATTCAGTCGACGAATTTGGAGGTCTCCCATCAGAGTGGATCGACAGGCATAAGGTCCAGTAGCCGATTGGTGCCGGAAATTGGATCCCAGAGATAGACATCGTCGGCGATGGTGTCTCGGTTCACACTACGAATCAAAGGAAAACCGTTGACCGCTCCCGGGGCAGCCACATTTGTTTCAAACGAGAACATCAAATCTGGATCGACACTCTCGTTTGTCAAAAAGCGATTGTTGCCAGTCACTGAGTCTTGGAAATACAGATCTCCGTCTCCGTCGCCGTCAAAATCACCAATAACGACTCTGTTATAGGCGTTCCCGTTGCCCACCTCGGGCGCAATGGGGTTGTCGGCAATCGAACTCACTTCACCTTCAATGAATGAAGCCAACCGATTTCGCCCGGTCCCTGGGTTCCAGAAGAACAGTTCGTCCATCTCCCGCGTGTTCCCATCCACATCACCGACGGCCAACTCGGTGTAGTCCGTTCCATTAATCGCAGCTCGTGGAAGCGGATCATCAGAAATCAGTATGCCGGCCGGTCCACCAAAGTCTGGGTCGTTGTTGAACGATCGTGTGAAGCCGACGATCCGGTTCTGGCCGGTTTGTGGATTCCAGAAGAAGAGGTCGTCTTCTGCCTCACCTTGAACACCGCGGAATCGACCAGCAACGACGTCGGAAAAATCATTTCCATTGACCGCCTGCATCACAACCGAGTTTTCGAAACCCAGCGCAGACGCGTAGTAGATCGCCTCGCCATCAGTTTCTGGAGAGACACTGAGAGTAAAGACCCAGTTCTGTCCAGTTGCTGGATCCCAAATGAACAACTCTTCGCCGGGATTGAGCCCTTCGCGGTCCGTAAACTGACCAGCAGCAGCTTCGGAATACTCATCGATCGCACCTGGTGCGACGATGTTTGTCATCACCTCACCACTCTGTCCGTCGACCAAGCGATTGAAACCAGTCTCCGGATTCCAGAAAAAGAAATCGTCGATGCCGTCGGCGTTGTAGTCGCCGGTCACCAAACTCTCGTAGCTTCCATCGTTAACTGCCGACTCCGAAACCACCGTTCCACTGACGCTTGCGGCACTCAGTAGTACACGTGGTTCGAGAACTTCTGCCGCACACGGAGCAGTACTTCGATAATGTCGTCGACGCCTTACGGCTGCGCGTCCCAAAGTCTGTGTTTGCATGTTTCGAAACAGTAATTTTAGCCATTCAATAACCATTGTTTTGTTCCCGTTCTAGTCGGTTGGTTTACCTGGATTAACATAATTGGTATTCGAGGGACAGAAATCGTTTGAGAATACACTCGACATACTGTGAATCGATTGTACGCATAAACGTCACAGATACTGGTGGTTGCGATTCATGCTGTCGTTTAGAAAAGGCCTGCCTGCGTCAGCAGCGACCAATAAGTATGTACATCGTTGATGTCCGGAATGCTTCCGATAGACGTTGTCGAATTCGTGCCACCAGCTTCGAGATGACTTTGCCAGGTTTCGACGATCTCTGCTTGCTGTTCCATGCCAAGTTCGTACCAGTCAGTGTCTGGTGTGAGCTGATATTCGTAAGGATCAGGTCCACCGGCGAGGGAATGAATCTGTTCCTTGGTGGCGCCCAACGTGCCCGAAAGTTGGGGGTGATGATCTTGGTAGATGTGGGTCAACTCGTGGGCGAACAACGGCAGATCCTGGAGCGGGTCTTCGCTCCCAATAAAGATGACTAATCCGCCAACCATTCCGGCCCCCTCAAACGGGGTTTCTACCACGCGTATTTCGTCAAGTGGTGGGAGTTGATCATGAAAGATCGATTTTGCCGCTTCTTGCTCCGCAGCAGTCAATTTGCGGCCATAGAACAACCCGACAAATTCGGAGCCCGTATCGATCACTGAGTCCACGACATATCCCATTCCGTAGAGAAGACGATCGCGGGGGACTTCGTAAAGCACGCCACCAATCAACGCGCGTGCTGCTCCGGCCGAATCTCCAGCTCGCAGCTTCTTGATGACTGAATCAGAAAAGTCTGGTTCGGTTCCGAAGTGGTGGTAGAAGATATCCTGTAATTCACGTCCCAAGGTCTCGGGCGTCTTCCGAATATAGTTGACAAAGTTGTCGAGAATGCCTTCTACGTTTTGACGAAATCCGGCGGAGATCGTTTCGTTTTCGTTGAACTCGTTGAGCCTCGCGTGCCCGAACAGCTCTTGCCGAAGCATGTTTTGCTCGTCGTCACTCAATTCGTGGAAAGCCTCCTCAAATGAATTCAATCGTCGCCGGATGCTGTCTCGAGTTTCCTCAAGCGATTCGAATCGATTCCGCGCAGCTGCCTGGAACACTTCGATGAGGGGTCGCAAGCCATCTTCATGATGTGTACGCACCTGCTCACCCCATGAAGTGCCGATCTCCAAGATTCTCTCGGACAGCCTGCGTGTCGTTGATGCAACCTGGTCAGTGAATGTTCCTAGAGACAAACGTTGGCCGGGGAAAAACGGATTCTCGGGTCGAAGTTCATTGTGAATCCTTGCGAATCGCTCCGACATTGAAGTGATTCGCCCGATCGTCCCATCTATGATTGCTTGACCAGGACCCCAAACTGACAAAGCCGCTGCGTCTAATTGGCCCGGCCCTTCAAACACGAGTGTGTCAGCGAGTTGTTCAAGGATGATTTCTGTCGAAGGGGCTGGATTCGATAACAGTTTCGGAATATTGATTACGTCTTCAATTGCCGACTGGATTGCGTCGATGGCTTTCGGCAATTGCGAGATGCCAGGCGTCCATCCGATGCCACCACCACCGCCGATCCCGGAGCCAAACGGCGCGTCAGTCAAAAAGTTTGCAGCCGATTTGATCTTCTCTAGAGCTTCGATCACATGATCTGGAATCACATTTACTGTTCCCGACTCCAAATCAGTCAGGAACACTTCGACAGTATCGAGTGCATCGTGAAAGGATTCATCGCCCCGTATCGCATTCAGTCCGTCCGTGAGATAATCTAAACCGTCCGAAATGCTTTCGTACACGGAAACATGACTTTCGAGAGGGGAAATCCAACCGAGATTGTCCAAGATTTCGATATCAGATTGGATTTGAGATGGACTCGGCGCGATTCCTTGTTGCTCGTAGAGTTCTCCGAGTTTTTCCTGGATCCACGCCCGCCAGTCACGAGCTGGATTTTCCTGAATCGCGTCACGGACCTGCATTTCAAAGAAGTCGCGTGCCCAAATGTTGATTTCGTTTGTGATCCAATCACCGAGACTATAATCCGACGCGTCGACTTCCCAGTCGAAGTTTGCAATTTGTTCAATCTGCATTTGCCGATCATTGATGAACTGATCAACAAAGGCAGTAATCTCGGCCCGTCGATCATCGATCTGATCCTGAGCCCACTCAATCTGTTGTCTTGCATCCTTTACAAGTTTGTCCCGAGCTTCGCGGGCGGACTTGATAAGTGACTCACCCTCCCGCCGGATTCGATCCAATTCACTAGCAATGCGATTCAGCGGCCAAGGCAGGCTATTGATTCTTTTAGCAATCTCTGCATCAATCCGTGCTTTCTCGTCTTCAAAGTCGCCAATAGCATCTTTAATATCCTGCAAATGGTCATCAATTTTTTCATTCAGGGACGCAATTGTTTGCTTCACAGTCTCGATCGAGTCATCTCGAAGCTTCTGTGCACCAGCAATCGCTTGCCCTACTGCGTCGACTAACGACCTAAAGGATTCAACTTTTAGTTGCGAATACTTCTGGTGGATATCCTTGATCGTTTGATTCGCGGAACTAACAACTTGATCGACCTCTCCAAAGAGATTTGCGCGGAGCTCAAAGAGCAAGTCAATTGCCTGATCGTCTAACTGACTGAGATTCACATCAAGTTCAACATCGATCGATTTGATAATCGCCTTGATGTCATTCGCCGCGGTGCGGACTTGCTGTCGCAAGTCTTCATCCAGATGTGAAAGTCTCTGGCCCCCGGTCCCAGTCCAATTTCCGATGCTCTCACCAATCGATTCGGCAAGTTCTCGCAGGATTCCATCCTTGATCGCATCGAGAATCTGCACGTTATTCGCTTGAGTGCCTTCAAAGAGTGCCTTTGCGATTTCGCTAAGGTCACTCGTCACATGTTGGTAGAGGATGCTAGCTGTTTCTGCCAGGTCCTGATTGACCGCGTAAACTGCGGCGGCAACGTCTTTCAGATTAGCATTGAGTCCACTCGAAAGTGCCTTTGCGACATCGACCAAGTCAACTTCGTATTCTCGAACTAACTGTACTGCCGTCCCAACATAACTTTGTGTCTCTTGATAGAGTAGGTAGGCGGCCGCAGCAACGATCTGGGGCTTTCCGGTTTTCGCGGCTAGAAAGATTGCTTCCTTTCCAGTTGATTCAAATTCATCCTTGAATTCTTGGAGACGGTCTTGGATGTCCGAGAGCGTACCGGCTTCGTTACGGTAAAGGGGAATAACACGAGACAGTCGTTCGGTTTGAAGGACGATATTCGCGTCAACAATCCCAACTTCGCCTTGCAGACCGAGGTCGAGATCGAGACCGACTGAGACATCAATGTTGTCTGGTTCGATAATGTCGCTTGGACGAACTTTGGAATCGTTGGAACTCTCCGGAGCATTAAACGTGAATCCGCCAAATGCATCGAGACCGACGTCCGCGGTCACTTCGACAAGGTCAAGTACGACAAATAAATTGCCGGTAGCTGCGACGTTTCCTGTGATTCCACCGCCAAACGTAATATGTGGGTTTGAAACGCCATCAATGTCGTTTTCCTCAAGATAGAACCCTTCCGTGTCCAATCCAACCGTAAAGTCGAATCCGAACTCGATCGAAGGTTCGAGTGTGACGCCCAGCTCGATGTTAACAATTCCGAAGTAGCTAAAGAGCGTCGTTTCGGGAAGTGCCGTGATTTCACCGATTGACGATTCGAACGTTTGGTCGACGTCCAGGCTGAAGATGTCATAAGGCTGACCTGTCAGGAACTTTTCAATGTTGCTTGGCGAAAAAAGCTCGAACTGCAGACTCAATTGATCGTTATTGCCACTCTCGGACTGAATCTGCGCGAGTGTTTGGCCACGAAATGCTTCTGGTGCCAAGACGAATTGTGCGGCCTCGGGCACGTCGAGCAGATCGAGAATGTTTTGTTGGAAGAACCCGAGTTTTTTGCCGAAGAATTCCTGCACGGATTTGGGGATTGGGTTATTCTCGGCGAACTGATCGATCATCACTTGAAACAGCGCATCTTGAAGGCTCTCAGAATTTTGAAGAGCTCCAATGATTTCTGACCAGTCGTTACCATCAAGCGTGTAAGAAAACTCGTCGGTTGCTGCGTCGTAGTGAAGACTGGCCATCCACTCGAGCGTTTGCGGGATGCCCGTAATCGTGTCAAGCGGCAAAGTATCGGTGACAAACCGTGGCAAGTTGCTGAGTGGATTCTCGATTGAGAGTGTGGCGAGAAGATCCGCACGGGCCTGAAGGCTAAGTGCCTGTTCGTTTTCGAGGGCTAAAATCAGGCCGCCTTCCGTTTCGTCATATAGGTAAAGTCGCTCTTCGTCTGTCGAGTCAAAGTCGTTCACGACCAAGCTGAATCCAGCATCGGCGACATGCTGGTTTGACAGGCCTACGACTGTACCATGCACCGAGGTCAGTCCCGGAATTTCGACTTCGGCCGTAAGTCCTGTGTCAGAGGTGTCAACAGTCAGAGATAGTTCAGCTGAGGAACCCTCTTGAACGTAGATACCACCAACGGTGTCCAAGCCGAACACGAGTTGAAGATCGAGACTGGGCTGGGCCGTGAGTTCTCCCTGTAGGTCGAACCCAATTCCATTGGCCGCATCAAGAGCCGTCGAATTCCCAAGCATCCAAGCTTCCGGTGTCTCCGAATGAGAGTATTCTAACGTGATAAGATCAGTGACATTCCCGCTCAACAATTCTTCCGGCGACACGACAGTAGCAACAGTCAACCCGCGAGACTCGAGAAACGGCAGTATGCCTTCTTCCGGCAAATTGAACCGAAGGGTTGAGTCAATCAGGGACTGTATCGAGGTGGTGATCTGAGGGCCGACGAGCGGTAACCCGGAAGCCTTGTCCGCGAACGAATCCGCACGATTGGCGAACTCGTCGAGTCGACGCACAACGTCGCTGGCGAGCGAGTTGATGAGGGCATTCGAATCCAGCTGGAATTCGCCTGATTCGTCCGCCAGATTCCAAGTGCCGGTCCCTTCCAATTCAACAGCAGTTGCGTTCTGCGGAAGGCCGGGGACGTTCAACGTCAGTCGCAATTCGTTCAGATTGAGTTGACCGGATACTGTCACACTGTCTGCGTTTGCCAAGGCCTCGATCAATTCAGTTGATGCGAGATAAAGCCGCTCCGATTCAATGGCATCACCGTCGTCCAAGATCCAGACGACATCAGCAGCCAGTTCACCTTCAGCGGCCAAAGATCCAGAAATCGATTTTCCGGATTTCGCTTGACCATCCAGATTCCCGCTGGCAGCGACATTGACACCCACTCGTCCACCTTCCTGCACGAAGAACTGACCAGAACTTTCGAGCCCGAATCGGAGATCGGTCGTGGTGTCTGCATCTCCCTCGATATTTCCTGATATGCTAGCTTCGATTGATGAGTTGTTCACACCAAAGGATGTCGTGTCGTCTGCCTC
Source organism: Thalassoroseus pseudoceratinae (assembly GCF_011634775.1). Lineage (NCBI taxonomy): Bacteria > Pseudomonadati > Planctomycetota > Planctomycetia > Planctomycetales > Planctomycetaceae > Thalassoroseus > Thalassoroseus pseudoceratinae. Next base: position 179,643 of record NZ_JAALXT010000008.1, on the reverse strand, counting down.
AAAGGTTAGCTGCTGAGTCCGGTTGCCTTGATGTTGAAGGACCAACAAGTCTTGTGGAAGCACACCACCGTTGAAGCTGTAAGCGAAGAGATCGAACGAACTAATTGCCGACTGCACGGTAAATCCAATAGACTGCAGTACCTCAATTGAAGTCTCTGCATCGCCGAGTGAGAATTGCCTTGTGAGCCCATTGGTTATCGTGCTTGATGAGTCTGCATCAATAAAGTCAAGTGCATTCAATCGATCCGCGAGCACTTGAGCGGATGAGCCGAACTGATGAATACCGTCCATAATCGCGACAGTAAGGGAGTCGAGCAGTCCAGCGTCGTCAAACCCTGAATGCTCTGATTTTAGTTCATAGCCGTTGTGGGCATCGAGCGTCCAAACCCAATTGCCACGAGCATTGATGGGATCTAGACCGGGCAATCTAAGCTCGGTTGTGAGATCAATTTCTGAATGACCTTCAATCTCGATTGTAAGAGCGTCTATCGTTGTTCCGAGATCTTCTAGGCGGACTCGTCCGTCGCCTCTGACGGTTGTCAGTGAGAGTCTGGATTCGGTCTGCATTTGGAAATCTGCACTACTGGCTGAATCGTCCCGGCTAGTTTTTGTTGCGGATGACGCAGCTATGATTCCGTCCAGGACGGTTCCGGGAAGCATGTACCAACCATCTGCATCAAGTCCAAAACGCAAATCGACACGGAACTCGCCTGTGCCCAACATGTCTTGCGGAAAGTTGATCGCAGGCAGGTTATCGATACTTGGGAGAATGTTTTTGCGAAAACCCATTTCATCTTCCGCAATGTCGACGACATTCGAGTAGCCGACCTCGACCAAAACTCCTTCGCCTGAAAGGAAGATTTTGGCGAGTTGCTGGTCATTCGCCAACGAGTCAACTGAAAGACCGGCAGTTTCGAGAGCAGCTCGCAAGTCGGCGCTAGTATTAACATTTTCAAGTTTGATCGACTCGATCAGCGTTTCTGCTTCTCGACTAAGTGCCGTCAACGCGGAGACTCGAAGGGATTCTGCTTCCGAGGAATAGCTGTCTTGCTTATTCTCAATGTATTTTGTCAGGACGTCGCGTATGGCCGTGAGACCACCCACAAGTTGTTCAGCTGCTGCTCCGGCCAAATTCTGGTCTTCAACAACCACATCCAGTAACTCAGCGTTAATGGTCACTTTTCCGTAACCCTGTGCCGGGGCTACGGCTAAATAGACGGGCTCAGATGTCGTCGCCTTGAAGTCGATCCTCGCGGTCTCCCCGATAGCATTTCCTTCGTTAGTTACCAAGACGGACTTTCCATCGGCAGTGTACAAAGTCAGCGAAACTCCCAAGGACGAAGGCCCGAATAAGGAAGGTTGTGGCTTCACAGAAATTGCGTAGGAGTCACCAGAAGCTGTATCCAGCTGATACACAAGTAGCTCCGAACCAAAACTGAGCGAAGCAAGTTCGGTCGAATCGACGGACAGTAATCGAGCATCGGGAAATCGATCTCTACCCGTAAGAGTTAACGGATCGACATCGGAGGCAAGCAACGCGTAGTCTCCAATGTGAAAATAGCTTGCACCTTTAACAGCAAGCTCGTATTCGCCTGACTCTTGAGCGGTCCATTCAATACGCGGGGAAAGACCTCGTCCACCGTCGTGGTCCTCAACAACCAGCGACCCTTCTGAATCGAACAGCTGAAGTGACAAATCAACATTTGCATTTGCTTCCGTCTGGAAAACATAGGTTCTCCCGGATGTCAGATTGACACGGTATCGGTCAACTTCACCAGCTGAAATTCGTCCTTGGATCTCTCGGCCGATTTCGAGTTCATTGACCGTCACGGTCGCCGCTCCGAAGCCCTGGGTCGGTCTCACGACCAGATAGACTGGCTCCGAGGCTGTCGCTACAAAATCAATTTCCGCGAGTTCTCCGACAGCATTTCCTTCGTCGATCGCCAAGACAGACTTTCCGTTGGCCGCGTACAGAGTTAGCGAAACCCCCAAGAATGAAGTACCAAAGTAGGAAGGCTGTGGCTTCACAGAAATTGAATAGGAGTCGCCGGAAGTCGTTTCCAGCTGATACACACGCTGCGCCGAACCAAAGCCAAGCGTCGCATAGTCGATAGCTCCGATCGCTAATGATCGAGCATCGGGAAAACGATCCATGCCAGTCAAGGTTGACGGATCAACTTCGGAGGCAAGTAACTCATAACTTCCGGTGTTAAAGTAACCTGCTCCCGTGACAGCAAGTTCGAAGTCACCGGACTCTTCAGGCGTCCACTCGATTCGCGATGATAGATTCGGTCCACCGTTGCGGTCTTCGATGATCAGTGATCCATCCGGTTCGAACAGACGGAGTTTCAAGTCCACATTCACGCCGGCTTCAGTCTGGAACACGTAGGTTTGTCCCGCAGTCAGGTTGACGCGGTATCGGTCAACTTCGCCATACGAAGAAATCCGCCCATCGACTTCTTCGCCAATTTCGAGTTGATTCAAGCTCTCTACTGCTGACGCCGTCACCCCGGATAACAGCGTCCGACATTCGAGTACCTCAGCAGACTCGACGAAAACGTGACGCGCTCGGCGACGTCGCTTCAAAGGTCTGCTTCTTTGCCATCGAAAACCTGGCCGGAGTATCGTTGCTCTGAGGTCGGCTAACCAGTCGGTGATTTGCATGATTTGGTCCTTTTTGTTCTGGAAAGCCTCGATGGCTTCACGTTGAAGATCACGGAATTGCTGGATTCGCGACAAAATTTTCGAGTCCGATTTCATGCTGAGCCTTCGCCCCTCTCCCGGAACTGGATGATGGACTCATTGCGAAAACGTGACAGACGCTGGAAAATGGGATGACTCGTGCGAACGATGTGGCTTCGAAAGGTTCCACAACGTTCCGCAGGTTTTCCCTCCAAGAATTTGTGGATTGACCGAAGACTTGTAGAAAACGGAGACTTGAATGGCCCCTGATCAGCCCATGCAGTCGAACGAGCCTCCGCTGGATGCCGGTCTCACAACCATTTTGAAGCGGATTCCCGACGATCCAGACGCAGTCGGTCGCATCTGGGAACATTTCCAACGGCAGATGGTTCGCGCGTTTGAATCCCATCTTCAGCGACGCGATGTCCCCCAGTCAGTCGCGTCGGCTGAAAGCGTGTATGATTCCGCGTTCTTGCGGATTCAGGACTTTGCGCGTCGACAGCCGCAGCGGTTCGAAGACATGAACCGGGACGACTTTGCCGGTTACCTCTGGCGAACCATGGAGAATCTGACGAAGAATCGATTGAAGAAGCGATCTGCAGCAGTCCTGCCGACGGACATCAGCGACGACACCGCAAACCAGTCCCATGATCATTTCGTTTTTCAAGACACCTGCCAACAAATCTGCGCAAGAATCGAAGAACGGAGTCGGAGCGAGGAACAAGCCGACCGACTCAAGGCGATCCTGGCCCTGCGTCTTTGCGGACAAACGTATCGACAGATTGCCGACGAACTCGGTATTGGTGAAAAAGCGTCCGAGTTCGGTGGACGCATCCTGAAGGATATCATTCGGCCGTTATTCGAAGAGGATGGTCAAGCGATTTGAGATGTATCACCGCGAGCCCCAATAAGCATTTAGCAATGCAATTTGAGCTAATCGGTTGTAATTGGTGTGTACTGGTGACCTTAATAGGGCATTCATTGGCCATTTCTGCCTCGGGTTCTTTTTGCAAACTGCATGACGTGTTGTTGTTGGTCGTTCCCAGTTGCAACCCACCCGACAGCGATCAATCTCTGGGAGTCCCATGACCGAGCTGCCTGCGAATCGTGAAAATGCCGATTTCGGTGATGGTTCCCTGGATCGACGGATGCTGTTCGAGGAAGCCTGTATTCAGTTCGGCGAAAAGTTGGCCAATGGGACGGCCGGTTCGCTCGACGAAATACTCGCCAGCGTTGAACCACCTTTCCGAGGAGAAATGCTGGCTCTGCTGCTGTCGGTGGAGATCGAGCATCGACAGCGTGTGGGTGAAGCCGTGTCGGTGGATGACTACGAACAACGCTATCCGGAGTACGTGGACGTTGTTCGAGAAACGTTTGCCGCGAAGCGGGTGTCGACGGTCAATCGCTCGACACCGTTGGAAACTCCCGATGTCTCTCGGTCTGAAGCGGACTCCACGTTCGTCTCCCCAAACGCAGCTTTTGCACCGACTGTCACACCGGATTCCGGGATCGAACCGGGCGCCGGTGAACTGCTGCAGTCGGAGTGTTTTGGCGACTACGAAGTTCTGGAGGAGTTAGGCCGCGGCGGAATGGGCGTCGTCTACAAAGCCAAGCAACTCAACGCGGGTGGTCGTCTCGTGGCCCTGAAGGTCATTCGGGCCGACCGCTTTGGAGCTCAAGATGACCCAGGTCGAAAGGAAGCGGTCGAGCGGTTTCGGGTCGAGGCGAACGCGGCAGCCCGACTGCATCACGACAATCTGGTGACCGTGTACGATGTGGGTGAGGTCGAGGGCCAACCGTATTATGCGATGCGGCATGTCGAGGGCCGAAGCCTGAAGTCACTCGTTCAATCGGGGCCGGAGGAGAGCCAACGGGCGGCTGCCATTATTCGGGACGTGGCCACCGGTGTGCATGCCGCTCATCAGCACGGCGTTTTGCATCGTGATCTCAAGCCGGACAACGTGCTGATCGAAGACGACACCGGCCGGGCGTTGGTCGCGGATTTTGGTTTGGCCAAACTCGCCGAGGAACGGGGCATGACGCTGACGGGTGTGGGAATCGGAACTCCGCAGTATATGTCTCCCGAACAGGCGGAGGACGCCGCCGGGGTCACCGTTGCCAGTGATGTCTATTCCTTGGGCGCGACGCTGTATCACCTACTGGCCGGTCAGCCACCGTTTACCGGCGAGCTGTTTGAAGTCTTACGGAAGGTCAAGGAGGAAGCACCGTCACCGCCATCGCAGATGCATTCCGGTCGCGATACCGAGTATTCGAAAGACCTGGACACGATCTGTCTGAAGTGCTTACAGAAGGAGCCGAATCAGAGATATCCATCGGCAGCAGCATTAGCGGACGACTTGCAACGTTTTCTGGGGGGGCGACCGATTCAGGCTCGACCGGTCAGCAAGTTCGAACGCGCTCGGCGGTGGTGCCGTCGGAACCCGGGAATAGCTACCCTTACTTCGGTCCTGACGCTCGTTCTGCTCGCTCTAGCCATTGGTGGCCCGATCACCGCGGCCTACCAGGCCAAGCTGAAACAAGACGAGTCCAAAGCTCGAGAAAACGAAGCAGCTCAACGTCGACGCGCGTCCGGAGCTGAGATCCTCGCCTACTTCGACGCGTTGCAAGGCGAGATTCAGCGGAAACAGGCGGTTGCGGCTCGGGACCGAGCAACGTTTCAGCTCTACCGAGCTAACCTTGCCCGAGCTAGTGGCGAAATTGAGGCCAATCGCTACGACATTGCGCAAGAAGTCTTAAGTGTCATTCCGCCGGAACAAAGACATTGGGAGACGCGATACTTGATGAGCCGCGCCGAAGGTACACCGCTAACATTAATTGGGCATCAGGGCCCTGTAGCCTTTGGCCCTGCTGGCCAGCGATTCATTTCCGGGAGTGGAGACGGGCAGGTGAATGTCTGGGACGCAAGTAGCGGGAAGAAACTGCTCGACCTTAAAGGGCATGACGATGGCGTGACATGTGTTGCTTTTAGCAACGATGGTCGAAGGATCGTTTCTGGAAGTAATGACCAGACGGTGAAAGTCTGGGATTCAAGCAGTGGGGACGAGCTTCTCACACTCCGCGGTCATACCTTTGTTGTCTCTTGCGTCGCTATTTGCCCAGATGGACGGCGAATTGCTTCAGGAAATGGTGGCAGCGACCAGACGCTAAGGATCTGGGACGCCGTGACCGGAGAAAACTTGCACATACTTCGTGGGGACTTCAATCAAGTGTCCAGCGTTGCCTTTAGCCCGGACGGCCAGCGAGTGGTTGCCGGCGTCGGAAGTCGGAATGCGAATGTGAAAGTCTGGGATGTAGCTAGTGGTGACGAATTGCTAACGATGTCCGGCCATTCCGATAAAATCTTCGGCGTCGCGTTCAGCCCAGATGGAAATCGTATCGTTTCGGGAAGTGGAGATCGAAGTTTGAAAATCTGGAACGCCTTCAATGGCGAAGAGTTAAAGACAATCCACGGTCACTCCCACGCTATTATTGATGTTGCTTTCCACCCGAACGGAAGACAAGTCGTCACGGGAAGTCACGACGAGACTTTGAGAGTGTGGGACGTTGCGAGTGGAGAGGAATTACGCGTGCTTCGTGGGCACACCGAAAGTGTTGGCAGCGTGGACTATAGCCCGGACGGAAGAAGAATCCTATCCGGAAGCAACAACGTGAAAGTCTGGGACTCTGCTCACGGTGAGGAGTTACTCAAGCTTGCTGGGCATACCGAACGTGTTAGTAGTGTCGCGTTCAGCCCAAACGGTCAAAGGATTGTCTCCGCAAGTCCAGACGACACGATAAAAGTCTGGAACGCCGTCAGTGGTGAGGAATTGATCATACTCCGTGGACATCACCGTTCTGCTTGCAGCGTAGCTTTCAGCTCAGATGGGAGACGCATTGTCACTGGGAGCTTTGACAAATCTGTGAAAGTCTGGGATGCATTTAGCGGTGAGGAGTTGCTCACGCTCCTTGGACATCAGGACTTCGTTAACAGTGTGGCGTTTAGCCCAGATGGACATCGGATTGTTTCGGGAAGTCGTGACAAAACTGTCAAGGTCTGGGATGCCACGAGTGGCGAAGAGTTACTCACGCTCCGTGGGCATTCCAGTATCGTGAGTAGCGTTGCTTTTAGCCCTGATTCCCGCCGTATTGTTTCTGGCGGCTTCGATCAAATATCAAAAGTCTGGGATGCAGACACAGGAGAAGATTTACTCACACTCCGGGGGCATGATGGCTACGTTACGAGTGTAGCAATTAGTCCAGATAGTCAGTGGATCGCTTCGGGGTGTATGGGGGATCCATTTAAAGTCGTCGCGGGGATAACGGACTATAGCGTTCGAATCTGGGACGCTACGAGTGGAAAACAGAAGCTCGTACTCCGTGGACACGATAGACCCGTCTCTAGCGTTGCTTTCAGTCAGGATTCTCGTCGAATTCTATCGGGCAGCCATGACCAGACAGTTAAAGTTTGGGATATCCCTAGCGGTGAGGAATTGCTCACACTTCGTGGACATACTTCAAGCGTATTAAGTGTTGCATTCAGCCCAGACGGCCGGCGGATGTTGTCTGGCAGCGAAGACAAGAAATTGGTAGTCTGGGATGCCGGTTCGTCAACAAATAACCCATGGCTCGAAGACGCAGCCCGTCGCATTGTATGGGATCCGATCTATCACGAACAAGACGCCGCAATTGCCGAAAAAGATAAAGACTGGTTTGCGGCCCGATTCCATTTGCGGTGGCTTGTCAAGCAAAGCCCGGACAACAAAATTTATCAACAGCGACTCGCAAGAGCGGAAGCAAGTTATGCCGCGGCCACCCAACCGTAGATGAATATTATCGAACAGGCCTTCGAATACTCTCTGACCAGAATTGCGATCCTTCAATGAGTGTGCCCTTCGATCTTGCTCCGACAGCTCGACTCTCTGGATTGCATATGGTCGGAACTGTGTTTCGACGTTTTCTCATCAGCTATCCAGTCGACCCGCACATCCTCGCGGATTATCTTCCGCCGGGAGCGGAATGCGTGACACACAACGATTGCGCGTGGGTCTCGGCCTGCTTTGTTCGAATGGATGACATGCGGCCCAGTTTTCTCCCGCGATGGATGGGGATGGGTTTCAATTACTTGATCCATCGGACGCGGGCACGACTTCCGTTTCCCGATGGTAAGCTGCGCGAGGCAGTTCTCGTACTGCAACCGAACATTAATCGTCCGTTATTGAGTACGTTCGGCTCGCTACTTACCGGTGTCGGATTCAAGACGCGTCAAATCGACTTTTCGGAGGACGATGCCGATTGGCGAATCCAGATGAATCATCGCGGCAAACTTTTGTTCGATGCGGAGATACCGAAGGCAAGCTGTTCCGAGCGAATAGTCCCCGACTCCCAGTTCAGCAGCGCATCGGAAGCCGATCGATTCCTTTTGGGCGTGTCGTTTGGTGGGGAGTGGAAAAACGGACAACAGCATCTCAAGCTGTTGCCGGAGACGCATGATCCCTGGGAAACACGCGTTTGCAAATGCATCTCACATAAGAACCAGTTTCTCGAATCACTTGGTCTCGATAGACTTGCCGCAGATCATGCGATCACGATGACCGAGATCCCACATTATTTTGGAGTCACGCCAATCAAGGCGGATTTGAATAAACGATCGATACTATCCGATTGCGGAAACTCTGATTCTTGCGAGCAATAAGCCCCGCCTATGCGAGTAACTTGACAGGCTCAGTTGCCTGGATTTTTTTGAAGGGCATTTCTACCCAAGAATTGAACAACTCTGCCGCAACTGCAAAACTTTCGGTACGCGTACGCGATAAATAAAGTCAGTTGCATACCTCGACTCCCACGGCTGGGCGAACCGATTTCGATTCAGAAAGTAGTACCTTTCGACCTCGGCATTTGTGAGTAAGCCGGCAATAGAGGCAGCACGTGTTCGCAAATGAGTTTTCGCTCCATTCCTGCTCCTGTCGCGGGAATGAGGTTTCACTAACCCGGCAAGATTATCTTTCATGGACTGCGGGGTCCGGCATTCTTTGGATGCCGCGGATCAGCATTCCCGCAAATTGGTGTGCACATTACAATTCCTTGAAAGTTCATTACGCGGAACAGAAAAATCTGACCACATTCCAGTATCCTCATAGCCGATCACTTCCACTGGTGGACTCATGAGTCTTATCACGCAATCGTGCGAAGAACGTGTCACAGGACGTGACGGCTGGCTCGATCAGTTCCAAGTCGAGTTTCGTCGTGAAGCTCGGGCGATCGGGGAGAATGGGGATCAGCTCTTTTCGATTTTCGTGCTGCGAACAATCACGCATCAGTCGTGGTGTTCCATCGCTCGAAGCATTCAGCTACACAAGAATACGGTGCAACGCAAATATAAGGCCGCGGCGACAATCGCGGCACAGATGGGTTGGCAGGATTTGTAGCATCGGTTGACAAATTGAAGCGGGCGGACCACGCGGACTTGATGACCTCATCGAACCTGTCCCCGTTGTCGGCGGAACTGCAACAGAAGTAATTTGCGGCCGACAGAATCCTTTCTGATAGATTCGGGCGTCCACTGCCTGCCGAAAGCGGATGGCCAAGCGGGAATGACGGCAGCAGCCAAGTTTTCAATCTCTTCGATCGACATTGCGTCCAGTTCAGGTCCCAGCAATCTTTCTGATTCCCGGTCTGCGATACTTTCTTGCATTCGTTTCGGCATCGACAAAGCGGGCGGGCCGTTCGCTCGGAGGGATGGCTGGGCAGGTTCTCGCGTTGCGCGAAATTCGGCTGTAACCCAAATCGTAGCTGAGCGGCCGGATTGGGTTTTTCGAGTTCGGCCTGAATCGAAAATATAGCCACGTTTCTCCAAGTCGACTCGGCACGGCTGTTCACTGTTTCCATCTAACTCCAAGGCGTCTTGAATCTCGGCGTCAGTTGCTCCACGAGTGCCCCGCTCTTGGATAAAACGTAAGAGTCGGTCCGATAGAGAGTGAGGATCGGCTTTCGCTCGCGAGGATGTGCTCCTGCTCGTGCCATGAGCTGCATTGGGAATCGGACGAGAACGGTCATCTTGTTGATCGAGAAGATTCATGTTGTGGACTCCTTCGTCTGTCGCATTTCGGCAAGTCGAGCAATCTGCGAAGCAGCATCTCTCGGAAGTCCGCTTCCACGGGGAATGGCTCCGAGCGTGGCGACTGCTTCGTGGAATGGCTGGCGTGCTCTCATCATTGAGCTTTTCCGCTCCGCTTCGATCCATGCTTTGGCCTGCGCATGATCAGCGTCGTTGGTATGGTCCCATAGCCCCTCGGAAACCAACTTGTTGAAGAGTCCGCACGGATTGCGTTTACCTCTCGCTAGGGCACGAGCGATGACCGCATAGAACCACTGGCGGTCGGTCTCGGAATCGCGTCGAATTCCAATGCGTACAGCTTCATCGAAAAGCTCTTTCCGTCCCTCTGCGGATCGGAGTTCCTCAATCTTCACGTGTCGAGTCCACTTCTTTTCCAACCCAGCAGCGCAAGCATCATGATCATTATTCAGATCAGATATCTGATTCTGATAAGAGGTAGGAGTCTCAGAAACTGTCGCCCCTTCGTTGAATTCTGTCGCCCCTCGCTGCGGTTTTGTCGCCCCTGTCGCCCCCGAATTTGTCGTCCCTCTCCGGCAATTTGTCGCCCCTGTCGCCCCCAAAACTGTCGTCCCTCGACGGCGTTTGATTGTAGGTTGCTTTCGCGAAGAATTTCCCTTTTTCGGTACCTGTTCCGCGTCGATCATTGCCAACGTATTGACGATGAAGATGTGAGGGCTGTTGTCGGATTCTTCAACATCGAGAAACGTGCAATCGCCTTCACGAATGTCGGCAAGTGCTCGCTCAATGGTCCTCGGATTGACGCCAGCCGCATTCGCAACGTCGCGCTTCGGGGCAGACAGTAACCAAGAGCCATCCGGTAAGGTTTCCCAGTCATCTGGTAGTCCCTCGTCACGATTCTCGAATTGAATCCACAGTTTCCGCAGGCCTCGAAGCAGCGTCTTTGTTCGCTTGCTGGCGAGCGCGTTTGGAAGAGCGCGGACCCGCTCTAAAAACCAATCGAATTCGAACAGCTTCTGGTCTGGGTCCACGGCTGTCGGCTTCGTGCCAGACATGCAGACTTCTCCTTCAGTACGGCAAATTGTGCGGCGGCAAATTTGCGTGGGTTGTCCGTTGAGTGTTCCGCTGGTTGATCAGGTCGTCCGTTGCCGGAACGCATCCGCTGCCGTACTATGGTGGTGCGATCCCCGTGGGAACGGATTCGGTCGCGTAGCTCTTGGCCTCGTCGGTGAGTACGCACTCCGGCGGGGCCTTCTTACGTTCCGCTGGCGATGCATCGCATCACCGGCCGATACCGATCTCGTCCAGTTCGCTTTCGGCGGCCTTGGCACGGCGGGCAGATTCGCGCGTCGGCTCAGCGGGTGAATCGTCGCTTTGGTTCTGCGCTGCGATGAACCGATCCAGTTCATCGCGGAGCACGTAGCGGCGTCCGCCAATTTTCTTGCTGGGCAGCACGCGCCCGTCCACACCTTTCAAACACCAACGCCAGACCGTCGCCAAGTGAACCCCACACAATCGGGCTACGGCGTTTAGCGTCAGTCGTTCTGCTTGCAGGTCAATAGTCATGAAAAAATCCCTCGCGTTCGAGTGGCGAAAGTGCCATCAACTGCGAGGGATCGTAAACTCAGCGAATCAACAAAATGAACAATTCAAACGATGAAGTTGCCATTTTCCCTGGAGAATAGGACACTTCGTACCATTTCATGCCATCTCGTGGCAGTTCAATTCGTATTGGAGATGGCTCGATGATTCGCTTCCGCGTATTTTTGTTGCGACTGGAACCAGGCTTCGAACGCACGATAGTTGACTTGGGTAATCCACCAAGTTTTTCCATTGTGCCGCCGAAGTGTTTTTCGATTTTGCCCGATTGCAGTAGCAAGCAAGTTGATCGTTCCTTCCAGGGGACCATATGTAAAGCGACTGTCTTCGGGCGGTGGAGTGTCAAACCAGCCAAGTCTTGTCCTGGTTTTCGACTGTGTCGGTTTAAGACTTTCGCCACCGGGCGATCCATCTGATTGTGACGTCGCATCCAATGGTTGACGCGGGACAACGCCACTATCGCGCATGAATCCCATGGCGATGGATAGCTCACGTTGATCGTCTGGATGAAAGACTCGTAGCTGTCGCACTCTCAGCCCCTGTTTGGTTGAAAACTGTCGAAGCTCGTAGCGGCTGCGGATGCATCTGCCAAGAATCGACGAGGGACGATTTATATAATCGCGCGAGCGTTGCGCCGGCAAGCCGAAATTTGTCTCGCCTTCCCGAGCAGTATTCCAGTTAGATCGTTCTAACACGCCACGCTGTACAGCGACTAACGCGGAAATCTCATTTATGTGCAGATGAAGCAATTTCGGGCGGATACTTCCCTTCCCGTGTAACGCCAAGACGCCTTCCAATCAAAAGTGGTCGACCAAGCGGAGGACAATGATTGTTTTGGTGCCAACGTTGGAGACTATACATCGAAAAACCGGTTGCTTCGGCGGCTTTCCACAGTGGTAGCCAATCAGGAGATTCCTCTTTACGCAGGCGTGCCGAGTTGATTCGTTCAAGATCTTCGCGAGAGTAGAACCACTGCATTCCACTGTGGTGTCCATTCCACTTCCGCTTTTTCATCGCTCGAATTTGCCTACCGTCGAGCGCTGGATGACCTTTCTTTCTACACCAGTAGAGAAAGGTCTTTGAAAATCCATATTGAGCCCTCACTTGCTCATGATCCAATTCATCCTTACTCGCGTCCTCGAGGGTTGCTGTACCTCGTTCTGAAAAGATCGCCAATAAATCCGATTGCAAATAAAGATAGGTTTTGATCAGCAAACTGGTTTGTCGGAATACCCAGGAATATTGGAATTTGATTGGCCTGCTGAGAGCTGGTGGAGACGGATCACCATTGCGCCATCCCCGGAGTTCCAAATCGTGAAATCCAAACTCACGATTGGTTCTTGCGGTCGTGATCCACACACGGCCGGCGCTATCTCGGAACGTATCATCCGGTAGATAGAAAATCGTTTTTGCAAGCTTATTGATGTCGGCAACGGAATACCTCCAGCTTCCCCGACGGCCTACTCGCCGAAGTGGTCTCCCGAGAGGTGGACAAGACTTGCTCCACGCTCGTAGTGTTGTCTCAGATATCTGGCGTCCGTTAAGTTCGTGGAAGAGCTGCAGTGACTGATGGAAGTTTGTGAATAAGACATTCATTGAGGGCTCCTTTTTCATAGCCAGAATAACCGGCCGAATTGCATTGGCAGATAGAGCCCGACTGGAAACTGCGCCAACCGAAGCTAGAGCGACCCACTATCCGGCCGTTTGAAGTGTACCAATTCGGTGTAATCAGCCGAATTGAGCCATGTATGAAATGGCTTGTTGTCGATCCCGCTCCGCATAGACCTGGGTCACATCGGCTTTGGCGTGCCCGCAGATGATTTGGGCAGCTTCCAAACCGGCTTCCCGTCTCGCTCGGGTCGCCGCGTTGTGCCGGAGCTGGTTCGGATGCCAGCAATGTTCCGCTCTCCACTCGGAGGCCAAATGGCGGCGGCGATCTCGTTCATCCCGATCCAACGTGCGGGAAATCCGTTGCAAATCTTCCGGCATGCCGAACGCTCGTTCGCATCCACGGACAATGGCGGACCGATAGGAATAAACCGTGTACTTCTCGCCTGGTTGGCGTTTCGGGTTGGACTTTCGCCGATTCCATTGGCTCGGTTGAACCGGTGATTTTCGTTCCTCTCGGAGTTGATCTCGGTGTTCGGCGATAGCGTCACGTGGAGAGAACAGGTAAGCCTGCAGGTCCGTTTTCCAAAATTCATTGAGCATGGTTTGAGCTCGGGGTCCGAGAAAGACTTCGCGGCCGCGGCCGTGATGCTCGGTTTTGTGCGACTCTGGAACGTACATCCACACGCGGCCGCCGGTGTGGATATCACAGCTCCGCATAATGAGGACTTCGCCCGGACGCATCCCGGTGAGTCGCTGCAGTTCGATCATCGCCCAGACTTGCCGCGGCACGAAGGGGCGCACGGCATCGATCAAGTGATCGGGAACTGGCTTCACTGGTTCGCTTTCGACGGCTTCCGTCCGTCCTTTTTGTAACCCGGCAAGAGTTTGCAACGATTGGTACACGCTGGCAGGAACCAACTCGTGTGCCGCTCCCCATTTGAACATTCTCGTGATGCGTCCGACGTGTCGATTGATGCTGGTTCGGACCCAACTACGTTGAACCATCTCGTTTCGAATGGTGGTCAGCTTGAGCGGCCCGAAGTCGGCTGCCTGTTCGCGGCCGTAGAGTTTTCGAAGCGGTCCGAGAGCGATTTTGTAATTTGAGAGTTCGCTCGTCGGTTTGCCGTTTTTCCGGTAGTGCCTTTCGCAGTGTTTCCAGAACGAGACGATCAACTCGTTGATTGTGAAGCCTTGCTCCGGTGGAAGCTGTTGGCCCAACGCCTCCCACTGAGCAATCAGCCAGGCGTATTTTTCGCGGCTTGCTCGCGTTCCATGCACGCCAAGATAGAAGTCCCGGCCTGAGAGAGTGACAACCGCTTGCCCGCTTGCTTTGTGCTTCCGGTACCGTGGGACTTTCCCATTTTTTGACATCGCGCAGCTCCTGAAAGTTGGAACGGCAGTAGTACTACCGTTTCGGACTTGGCTTTCAGGCCGCGCTGTCGAGTAGCGACAGGTACGCAAGTAAATAGTTCGGCCGGACTTAGGGAATGCCCCCGCAAGGACTTGAACCTTTAACCTACTGATTAAGAGTATGTTGTTTGATGTGTTTTGAGCAGTGAAAACAAGGGTTTTTCCAGTTGCCCTGTATCACTTTATTGGCCAGAATACTGTCGAAAGTGATACACTTTTCGGTGATACAGGGGCAGCGTGATGAGTGGGTACAGCGAACATGCGAACCGGCATGGTATCAAGCTAGAATTGCACTGGTGGGTCAGAAACAAGCGAACCGGCAATGGTTGCTGGCGGAAGAAATTCAACGGCCAACAACTGTATTTCAACCACCCGAACACCAAAGCCGGATACGAAACGGCGGTTCTGGAATATGCTCGCAAGAAAGCGGATCGGCCAAACGCCGCTGTTTGGAAGCATCATCGTCTGTTATTCGAGAAAGTTGCCGAGTATCACGAACACTTTGGCACAGATGATTCTAAGCTCGCCGACGCCGTAACCGAGTTCCTTTCATGGATCGACGGCTTTCTGAATGGCAAAGCGAAATTGCCCGACCGCATCCCAGTTGGAGCATTCGCTGGTAGCACGAAACGACCGACATTCTCAGCCGAATTCATCGGCAAAGACTTCTCTGACTTTGGGATGCTGAGTTACAAGTTGCCAGACAAATGGCAAGACCGCATTGCCCGTCTGCAACCTTCAGTGCCAGTTAAACGAGTTCCCCAAACCATCGCATATTGGGCGGAAGACTTGTTGCGGCAGAAGAAGATGATGGCGGACGCTAAACAGCGATCACAACGCACTGTTAAAGATGCTCGTCAAAAGTTGAAAGTATTTCGAGATTGGATCGGCGACACAACACACGTCAATTCAATTAACAGTGAAACATGGAAGAGATACACCGAGGAAATTTTAGAGCGAAAGCTAACAAACACGAGCCGTCGAGGGTATTTGAATTCTGCCAAAGAGTTCATTGAATACTGTGTGGATGAAGACGCTTGTAACCTTGAACACGCCCCCAAAAGATTACGGCGTCGGTCAATGATAGTTCGAGATATTGAGGATGACTCGCTTGATGGAAGCGGTCTTATTTGGAGCAAACTTGAATTCCACTTTGCACTTCAAAACCTACCGAATGAATGGCGAGCGTGGCTTTTATTGATGTTGAATTGTGGATACACGCAGACCGACCTGAATGAATTGAAACATTCGGAATACCGGAGCGGTCGCATCATTCGACGACGCACAAAAACCAAACGGCAACCAAATCCGCCAGTCGTGAATTACAAACTTTGGAATGCGACGGTTGAGGCAATCGAAAATGTTAAGAGTGAACACGCCGAATTTGTTTTATTGACCGAACGTGGGGCAAGACTCACCTCGGCAAGCCATGATAACGTTTCCCGAAATTGGCAATGCAAACGAAAAAGAATTGGTTTGGATGGCAAGGAGTTGAGAGGCATCCGCAAAACCGGCAGCACGACACTTAAACAGCATTCGTATCTTGGTTGGATCAGAGGGCTTTATCTCGGGCATTCTGGCGATATCAAGGATCGGCACTACGATGCAAAAGACGGGCGAATTTATAAGCCGCTTGATGAAGCCATTGTTTGGTTGGGTGAGCAATTTGGCATCAACTGAAAGTCATCGCAAAATCTAGCCCCACCGAAAAATAACATCGCAAAAATTATTGCGTTGCAACTAATATACATCATCACGAGTTTTTCGAGAGGGGGTATCGTGACTGTATACGGGTTGAAGGAAGCAGCCGAGCGGATCGGCGTGAGTTATTGGCGAGTGCATCGGGCTGTGTCGAAACATCAAGTTTCGTTCATTCCGATTGGCAAGGCCGGTCGTGTTCTGACTGAGCAGCAATTGCAAGAACTGCGGGACTTTTTGGAGCAACACGGGAAGACTTAATGAAAAAGCCCACCGCCATTGGGGGACGATGGGCTTAAAAGAATTTGATTATTCCGCAAACGACAATTGACGGAACAATGAAACAACAAACAGACAATAGTAGCTATCCAGTATCAGCGCAATACCGCTGGGGGCATCCGCTTCCATCACGGAAATCACGCATTCCAATTTCAGAACGGGTCAGCATCAACGGAAAATGCAAAGCCCGTGCAGATTGGCGAGAAAGCCGAGAAGCCCGCAAACGCAAAGCCTTTCAAAATGCTCGCACCGTTCAACATTTCATCTGCACAGAATTGTTATCGCAAACAAGCGTCATTCTCTTTACCGGGAATCTGATAATGCCAAATCGGGATCAAGACGAATGGCGAAAAGTGAAATTGCGTTTCGGGAAGCTGGTCAGAGCGTGG
Organism: Thalassoroseus pseudoceratinae; assembly: GCF_011634775.1. Classification (NCBI taxonomy): domain Bacteria; kingdom Pseudomonadati; phylum Planctomycetota; class Planctomycetia; order Planctomycetales; family Planctomycetaceae; genus Thalassoroseus; species Thalassoroseus pseudoceratinae. The sequence continues at coordinate 162,903 of NZ_JAALXT010000008.1, read as the reverse complement.
TCAAAAACGCATGGTTGCCAATTGACTTTTACAGCGGCCCAACACATCACGAAGAATCGGGCCGACAATCCGCAATCGTTTGATGATATGCACTTCGATCTGCTTGGCTACATTGACATCGGGATAACGCAACGCCGACTGTCGAACGTGCTTTGCAATTTGTGGCGAGATGCAGGCGGTAAAAGAGCCTCGTTCCGCATTATTGAAGACCGCACCGAAGCGAATGTTGAACGAGTCTGTAACTACCTTTTCAAATTCCCCGACACGCAGCGAAATCAGGAAACCTTCGACCGCTTTCAGTTTCTACCGAAAACACGCTTTCCCGTAACTTGGACGGTCGGCAATTTCTATCAACGGGAATCAAAGGATGTTGAACTTGAGTTTCAAGTTGATGGCCAACACATCAAAACTCAAAAGCGGCTTTCTCCGTTTGAGCAGGTGCGACAGGATTGGATTGCATCTTTCTCTGATGGAAAGCCGGTGAGAATTGAAACTCCGCAATACCGTAGAGCGTTGCAATTCCGTGCAATCGATGCTTTGCCGTCATTTGAAGACCAACTGCGGGAAATGACAGACGCACATCCCATTAGTTCATTGGGGAAAATATGTCACGAACCACGCCAAGAACCAGCCCCACAAATTGACAGAACCTCTGATGATTTCAAGCATTCGATCCACAAACGACGAGTGCGAGCGACACACACAATTGCACCCGTTTACGTTGACGGCAAGCCGACAGATAAACACATTCTTGCTTTCATCAGGCACGATTCGCTGAACCCCAAATGGGAAAAAGACGCAGCAACCAATGCGATCCGTCAGTTTTCATTCTCTGAATTGCAGCATCGGCTGAAAATGGCCGGGATTGAGCCGTCAGCCGATCCCATCACGTTCCCGACCAAGGAACGGCAAAGGGAAAACACGCCGGTTGTGAGCCGTTCTGGGCAGCCATTTGATCGTCTCGGCAATTGGTTGGAAGTGTTTTGCCCCTATGCGAAGCACCGAAACCAAAATCCCGACGCCCCAGCGTTGGGATTGTCGGCTGGCGAAGCCAGCCGACCGAAGCCACTTGAAAGCGTTATTTTGCAATTCTAACGCACCATGGAACGATCTTCTCGCTGTTGTATGAAAACTTCTCACTTCACGAACTGGCAGCCTGAGAAGGTATCAAACGGAAGGCGGGATAGGTTCTTTCGGCGGAGTCGGGGGCATCGCCGTGGAACGCATCGCAGGCTTTCTTTGCGCACCGTGAAAAAATCGAGTTCAATCTTCTTTCAAATTCGCTGCCGAGTTGAAGAGGAAAGCACTACATTCAAAGTCGGCTCGGGAAAATTTCGATGAGATCGGTTAGAAGCCCGTTCTAGGTTAAATCCACCAAGGGACGCCATGCCAGCTAATGAAAAATCCTTGCTCTCTCGCCGCTGATATTTGCGGGTGATTCCAGCAATACAATGTCGTTTTCGTCCGAGTTAGTGGAGTAAGCAAATACGTCAAAGCATGACGTACCAATATTGCGACAGGGAATGAAAATACCACAAGGAGAAAGCCCCCTATAATAGCCTCAAGGCCATCCCATTTAAATATAGCAAAAGCGATGCACCCAATCACGAATGCGACCGACACAGAGATGCAAATGTTCATGTTTACATTTAAGCATTTCGAACACATTGGTACGTTAAAAGTTGCACCCGTCGCAGTGGTCTTGTATCCCCTTCTTATCCGAGTTTGAGTTATCGAATTGGCCAGAAACACTGGGAGAAAGGCGTCGGAAGGACGAGGTTTGCCAACACACAGGTGACAAGGTGAACCGTCAGTCATGTCAGTTGCTCTCCCAAAACTACGGCCTATTTGTTCTTCTGAGTCTGGCAAGTCTCTTGTACAATGTCAAAAGGTTCAGCACGCCTTTCGCCAGAATTCTCGCATTACGCAGGTCTCAAGATCATCCCCATTGGTTGCTTACTTGCTGTGGCAACTCTTGCACAACAGCACGTCGGTTGTGGGCCGCTACAGAAGCCTGCTTGTTCTACAATCTCTATGAAACTGGCCGTTTGAACATTTTTTAATAGATGGTTTTCAACGTTAATGAGGGGCAACGGGGAGTTAAAAGTGATACAGGCTCGTAAACTGTCAGAAAGTGATACACCAAAACTCAAACGAAAAACGCCGTAAACCGCTAGGATTACAGCGTTTGTGAATTGCCCCCGCAAGGACTTGAACCTTGAACCTACTGATTAAGAGTCAGTTGCTCTGCCAATTGAGCTACAGGGGCTAATCGTTTTCTATAGCGGACTTATGTCAATTCACTTGCTCATCGAAAGTAAGGTTTGACAGTTGCTTCTTGTTTGTTGCGTATGAATGGTGCGATTTGCGGCAGCTTGAACCAGGGATCAAGAGCGGTACGCAAGAAGGATTCGCTGCACATGGGATTCTACCAGACACACGGATCGTCGCAAGGTTCGCAAGCCACAAAAGTCCAAGAAGCCTTGCCGCGACTTTCCACCTTTTCGGCATTCGACAGACCAGGGGCACAAGATGATCTCTTAGGAATCTCGAACTGAGTGTTTGGGGCTGCTGTGGTGGCGATTCATGTTGCCGCTATCCACAATAAATGCAAAAGGTCGTTATCACCTGACCTCTACAAGACAGAAGCCGCGACGACCAAACAGGAACTACTTCAGCCGGTCTGATCGTAACGTGGTTTGATCTCGACACTCTGAATGAGATCTCTGCTGAATTTGAAGATCGTGGGAAGACGTTCTCTTCGTAGGAATCGCACTTCCTTGTCGGATTGCTCGTCCACCGAGTTGCCAATCACGGCGATGAAACCGTGACTGGCAACTGTGGAATTGTTGGATGTTATGCCCGCGAAACCGTCTCCTTGAAGTGCGGGTTTCTGGTGTCGAGCGACTAATTCGTGGCGGCGGCACCGGGGGTTTGGGAGTGGGCGTTCTGCGGGAAGTCGAACGTCAACACGAGTGCTTCGGTTCCCGTGTTCTCGATTTCCACGCCACCGTTTGCCAGTGCGGCCTGAGTGATAAATCCAATTTCGGGGTATATCTCGCCGAGAACCATGCCTTGGTGGTATCGCACTTCGAGATTCCCGACGCGGCCGGTTCCGCCGTTCGTGTGGAACAGTGCCGGGCTTTCCGGGCAGAATTTCGTCTTTCCGCCAGGATGGACGGTGAGTCGGAGTATCGAACACTTCTGCTCGCCGAGGAAGTCACCGTAAACGATCCACTTGGCATCGACCCCGTCGCCTGCAAATTCTTCCGCGGAGATTGCTGGCCGCGAATTCTTCAGGACAAAGTCTGGGTCTTGGTTGGCTTCGAAGTCGAACTTTTCAACCAGATATTCCCAGTCTTCGTGCCGATCTTTGGGGTAGTCTTCTTCCCGACAGGCGTAGAAGGCATCGGCTGCTCCGATCCGTCCATCAAGCGTGAGGTCTTCCGCCAGGAAGTGCTCATCCATGGTGACGTGCAACTCGTGCGTACAAAGGTCCGTCGGCGAGTGCAGCACCCCGTTGGGCATCACGAAGCCATTGTCAAGCTGCATCATCACGTGCGGCGACAAATGCCGGACTCCGTTGTACTCGGTCTTTCCGAACCGCTTCATGCAGGCCAGAAACTGATCCTTGCTCACGAATGGGTACAACCCCATTGCCGTGGTGTGATAGTGCGACGGGCTGACGCCGGGGTTGTCGAACGAATTGATGTCGTAGACTTCCCACTTTGACCAGTGCAGGTGATGCGGAATCGGGTTCAGATTGTCGAACTTCTTCGAGACAATCGGCCAAGTTGGCTCGCCGAAGAGCGACTTCGCGAAAGCCGTTACCTTCTCTCCCATGACCGCTTCTGGGTTGGCGACGATCAAGTCTTGCAGTGAAATGACTTGCCCATCCGGAGTGAGGACGTGCGATTCACCTTCCCGAAATGGGGCCTTGTTCGTGCGTGTATCGACGACTCCGGTCACGATGGGAACAGTGCAGCACATCCAAAGTTCATCGAGCCCCGTACCGTTCATGTAGTCCGGATAGTACGAGCTTTCATCAAGGCGAAGGCGTTTACCGGGTGTGCAGAATGTTCGGCCGGCGTAGCGGTGCAGGAGTTGCAGCACCCCGCCGGTCTTGTTCAGGCAGTCATCGAGAATCGTAGCCGATGCTCCGCCCGTACCATCAATCACATCGTGTTGCGGGTATTCGTGCAGTTTATCCTTGAGAATCGACGTTGGAGCAGTCATGAATAATGCACCTCAATAAGTTTGGAGAAGCACGTGTGTGGTCCCGAGAACGGGCGAGGTCGTCAATTGTTCCAGTTGGCCAAAACACGACGAGTTGGCATTGGAAACGACGTATCCTAGATGCTCGCAAGGCTTAGAACAAGCCGCCGTCACAGACCGTCGATCAACGTCATCCGAGAAGAACGGCGAAGCGTGGTCGGATCGGCCAGTTCGCATTCGATTCGGCCTTCCTGGACCCGGCGATTCCGCCTTCGGGCACACGTCATTGCAAGTCAGGAATACATCCACGAAGTTGATGAAGCAACTCAGCCTTGGGAATTACGAACCGTCCCATTGGAAAGATCGAGAGCATTTCAGGGGCGTAGTTGTTCTCGTAACCGATTTCATTCCACACGAAGTATTCCCCATCGGATGACACGTCGGCGGAAATGCAACCACACCCCAAGTCGGCACACTCCGGGCACACGAGAACTTCTCGTCGTCCGCTTGGCAACACAGCCGGTTGCCGGAGAAGTAATCTTTCGACAAACGCTGTTTGGTAGTCTGGCGAGGTCCATCCAATCGGTGAGACGACATCGAAGGTTTGTTTTGCTGATCGTTCGCAGTGTTCGAGCAGAGGGCGACCATCCAAGATTAATTCGCTTGTGACCATTTCTGGCCTCCGTCTGGCAGTATGCCTTGCAATTTCAATCGAATTAATGTGCCGCAACTAATTCACTCCCCAATCACTTTGACTAGAACTCGCTTGGGCCTGCGTCCGTCGAACTCGCCGTAGAAGATTTGCTCCCAAGGGCCGAAGTCCAGTTTGCCATCTGTGATCGCTACGACGACTTCCCGGCCCATAATCTGTCTCTTCATGTGGGCATCGGCGTTGTCTTCTCCGGTTCGATTGTGGGCGTATCGCTGGGGAGAGGCGTCGAATGGTGCGAGACCCTCCAGCCACTTTTTGTAATCCTCGTGGAGCCCCGGTTCGTCATCGTTGATAAAAACAGACGCAGTAATGTGCATCGCATTCACCAGGACCATGCCTTCTTGCACGCCGCTTTTCTTGACGATCTCAGCGATTGTTGGCGTGATGTTCTCGAATGCCATTCGAGCCGGGAGATTGAAGGTCAGGTATTCGGTGTGGGATTTCATGGAGTTGCTCATTGAATTGCAAATTGCGTTTTGATTACCTCATCATATGAGGACCTTACCACAACCTCATCATCCATCATGAGCCAAAGACCTTAGGCAGTTCGCCGACGGATTTGGCACCGGGGGAATCGGCGGGGGTGGGGATGATCGTGGTGAGCTTTTCGATGATGGTGTCGGCGGTGATGCCTTCGGCTTCGGCATTGAAGTTGGTGATGATCCGGTGTCGCAGAACGGGTTTCGCGACGGCTTGGATGTCTTCGGTGTTGACATAGGTGCGGCCTCGGAGCATGGCTCGCGCTTTGGCACCGAGCACGAGATATTGGCTGGCCCGCGGACCGGCTCCCCAACTGACGAACTGCTCGACGAAGTCCGGCACGTCACCTTTCTCGCGGCGAGTGAGACGGGCGAACTGCATGGCGTAGCGGATGATGTGGTCCGCAACGGGCACGCGACGGACTACGTGCTGCAAGGTTGTGACGTCCTCATAGGTAAGGACTTTCTCGACATCCGGTTTGGTGTCGGCGGTGGTTTGGCGGACGATTTCGAATTCCTCATCTTCGGTTGGGTAGTCGACGAGGATTTCGAACATGAAGCGGTCGAGTTGGGCTTCGGGCAGGGGGTACGTGCCTTCTTGCTCAATTGGGTTTTGCGTGGCCAGCACAAAGAATGGGTCCGGCAGCTGATGCCGTTTGCCGCCGGTGGTCACTTGGTGTTCCTGCATGGCTTCCAACAACGCCGCCTGTGTTTTGGGAGGCGTTCGGTTGATTTCATCAGCGAGCAACACATTCGCGAACACCGGCCCCTCGATGAAACGAAACTCCCGCACACCGGCGGCCTTGTCTTCCTGAATCACTTCGGTTCCCGTGATGTCAGCGGGCATCAGGTCGGGGGTGAACTGAATGCGGTTGAAGCTGAGGCTGAGGGTGTCGGCGACGGTGCGAACCATCAGCGTCTTCGCCAACCCCGGCACACCGACGAGCAAACAATGGCCACCCGCGAGCAACGAAATCAGTAATTCCTCAACGACTTGCTGTTGGCCGACAATGACCTTGCCAAGTTCACGTGTGATTCGTTCGTAGGCGGCTCCGAGTTTCTGAACGGCTTCCAGATCGGACGGGGTCTCCACGTCCGGAGTTTGTTCGTCATTCATCGAAATTCCATTCGGTTGGATTCTACGTGGTTTCGCCGAGCAGTGGTTCTCAAAGGCGATTGTTCTTTCAGTTCATCGTAGCGGGTCTGGACTCGCGGGAGTAGGAGAACCGGACCATGTTACGTATTCGTGAAGCGGCTGCCGTTGCGGATTTGCTGCCCCTCGGCGACCCGACACGCATGGTGTGATTTATGGATTATCGGCGTCGGTCGCTGCCAAATTAGACGGATGAAACCCACCCGTCCAACCGATGATCCGCCCGGATTGCTGGGACAGTACGCGTCCAAGTTGGGTCGTTAGCCAACGGGTTTGCGGAGTTGGCAGGGTTTGTCTTATCTGACCGGATTTGGCATCGAGCAGATGGGTTGCGGATTCGGTCAACCAGAGTAGTGTTTCATTGTGCCGCTGGATCGCAAGTGAGCGGTCGCCAGCCGGTGCCGATTTCCAGAGTGTTTTTCCATCGGTTAAGGACAGGCAGCGGAGAGTGCGTTGGGAGGCGATCCAAAGGTGATTTTCGTCGGTGACGGTTCGAGTGTCGATGTTATCGATCGGCGGGAAACCCAGCGGGGTAGTCCAACGGTTGGCCCCGGTTTCCGGATCGAGTCGGCAGACGGTGTCGCCATCAATGAACAGTAGCAATGCGTCGCCAGCGGTTTGCAGTCGAGGAGAAGTGCGAGCGTGTGACAGCGGACCGGTGTACCGCCAGGCCGTTTGGCGGCGATCGAATGTGAATGTCGAAACGTGGTGGTCGACGTCAACGACAGCGAACTCACGGGGCCCAAGCCGGACCGGAGCGGATTGCCAAATGCCGGCATCGTCGACTTGCTCGACCGTGGAAATGATTTCACCAGTCGAGGTTTTCAAGAATTGAGTGCGCGGAGGGCGCGTCTGTTGCAGGCCGATGTGAGTTTCATCCGCGAAGATCACCGGGCTTAAGTTGCTGGGAAAGTGCTGTCGCCACACGTTGTGACCACTTTCCCAATCAATCGCCACGATTTCTTGGCTGGAAATGACGAGCACATATGGTGGAACCAACTGGAAGGTGGCGTCGGATTGTTCCGCCTCGGGTGAGGTGGTGTTGAGCGTCCACACGGAATCTCCGGTGGCAAGTTCGAACGCGGTGAGGTTGGCATCGGTGGCGACCAAGAGATGCCGTCGTCCGTAGGCGGCCCACTGAATCGGACGCGACCATGTGCGGGACCAACGTGGTTCACCATCGGTGGCGGACAGGCACGTGAGTTCGGCCGTTTGCAGCAGGACCGATTCCCAACTCTTTCCCGGTGCCATGCCGACGGGAACGATGAGTAACGCCTCTGGGGGAATGTCGCGGTTCCAGGATTGTCGCCAGGGCAGGGGAGTGGTGTTGTTCCTGCCGAGTTCAGTCAGGTACGGTGGTTTGGCGAGCAAACTCGGGACGGCTTCCAATGCTGGGCGGGCGTTTGGTCCAATCCGTGCGGACGGAAATTCCTTCGCTAATTCTCGCCAAGTCTGAGCCGCTGCGAACCAAAATTCGTTGGTCGCCAATGCTTCCGCGGAATCGACCAACGCCGCTTGTCGAATATCGCTGGAGAACGACGAGTGTCGAATTTCCGACCAGAGTGAAAACGCGGTTTTGAAGTCGTCTTTGTCGGCGGCGTCTCGTGCGGCTTCCAACATGGCTTTCGACACGACACCGGCGACCGGGAATTGAACCGTCAGTCGTTCCAGATGGGTTTGCCGACGACTGCTGATGGCCGAATTCAACGCACGACGGGCGGTATCTTCGTAATCGGTTCGAAGTTCCGGACCGTGTTTCTCGAGGAGATGAGCAATTCGATCGCGTGCATGTTCCCACTGTTCGCCGTCGATGATCGTTGGACCATCCAGATTCTCTTGGATGAGTTGTTGATAGATCGAAAGAGCCTTCTTGGGATTGATCGGCTCTATGAGCCGCGCGAGCTGCACGTGAAATTCGCTTCGCTGCGATCTGACATGCGTGAGTTTCAAGATGTCTTCAAGAAGCGTGATGGCATCGGTGGTTCGATTTTCGCGAATGGCGGTTTCGATCAGGGGTTTCAATGCGAGCCGCCGTCGATCTCGTGCGGCGGCCAATAGCGGTTGTCCGCCGAATTTGTCGTGATGCGTTGCGAACTTCATTGCATTTTGGAAGCCTTCCGCAGCCGCCGCAAAGTTCTGATCAAGCGATTCCGCCGTCGCCAATCGAAACCAAGCCCGTGCAGACTTCGGGTTCGCGGCGAGAGCTTTTTCCGCTTCGTCTTTGATCCGGCCAACATTTGCGTATGCAACCAGACGCGAAGACTCAGCGACCAAAAGGACGTCACTGGCGATGGTCAAATTACCGCCCCGTCCACCGCGTTGACGCAAGGAAATCGGTTGACCGACTGGTCGCCCCGTGCGGGTGTTGAGCCGTTCAATGGTCTCGTGGGTCGGCCGATAGATCACGTTGCCCGCAATGACACCACGGCCGGTACTCGGGGGAGTGTTGATTCGGGGGATTTGTGGATAAGCAACGCGACCCGTTTGTCGATCGAGACCCCAGATTTGCCGACCGCTGAGGATCACGCGATCATCCACCACGCCAAGGAGGTGCAGAATTCGGTCTTGTGTGCGGCGGATGCGTTGCGACCACTGCATCACACCCGTGTCGGCGTTGATCGCCATCACGTCTTCGGAATCACTCGGAGCGGCAAAGACAAGACCCTCGTGAAACACGCAGGGCGTCAGTCCGATTCGTTGCGGATCGCTGAAATCGTCGGTGTTCTCGATGGCCTGGGATTCATAAGTCACGATCCAGCGGATCCGGCCGTCTTGCGTGTTCAACGCCGCGATGGCTCCCATTTCCGTCGAGCAGAAAATCGTGTTCCCCGCCACGGTCAGCAGGTTGTGACTGGCGTAATTCCGACGATCGTTCAAATTGAAAATCGCTGCCCCGATCGTGTGGGACCAAAGCTGTGTCGCGGTTTCCGCATCGAAGCAGACCACCCGAATTTCGGTTTGAGGCCGACTCCGTCGCATGGTCACGAAGACGCGGCCATTGTCGACAATCGGCGAACCCTCGAACAGCCATTGCCCGCCGGCTTCTTCATCGTCCGGTGTGCGGACTTCACTCGCGTTGACGAGCCAAGCCAACGGCTCACCAGCATCGGCTGCATTGAGTTGGGCCAGATCCAAGCACACGATTTGGTTGTCGATGTCATGAATCGAATTCGATTTCTGACTGGTAATCGGCGTGCCCATTTTGGCGTACACGCGATTCTCCGCGACGGTCAGCGTGAATCGTGGGATGCCAACGATCTCTGGATTCGGCCCAGGCTGCGGAAGCGGTTCGCCGGGGGGATAAATCCGGGCTTGGGCGAACGTGTCGGGATCGTTCGCGTCGAGCGGCCATTTCGGGCCGCCGGTTTCCAAATCGAAGGCGAAGATGTTTTCCGCATCGCACATCAACACCACATCACCAGTGACGACCGGGTAATGCATCGGCGGCCAACGGAACTCGCCTCGTCGGGGAGTGATGATCGAAAATTCGCTCATCGGCCATTCGGAAGTGGACCAGAGTTCCGCACCAACATCAACCGGCTCTTTGTAGATGGTGTTGCGTTCCGGGTTCTTGGCGAAGGAAACCACATTATCACCCAAACCGAGGTCGGGCCATTTTTCGGCGGCTTGGATGACTTCGGTCAGAGTTTCCGCAAGATTGCCGTCACGACCAGCCAGATACCCGACCGCCTTCGGATACGTCTTCTCGAACACGGCCAGTTCCACACGGGCTTGGTCCAAACGTCCTTGCACGACGGAACAAAGCACAAGACGTCCGAGAATCTCGGCACGTGGTAGATCGGTGTCGGGATAGCGACGCACTGGCAGAGGTTTGCCGACAGGAACTGCCGGGACATGTTCGGGCAGCGGGAGGATCTGTTGCCAGTAATCACGAGCAGCAGCCGGTTCGCCACGATCCCACGCCAATTCCCCAAGACGGAACAACGCATCATCGCCAAAACTGCTGACGAAGGCTCGGTCAACGACTTTCTGGAGTAACTCCACGTCGTCGTGTTGACGACCCTCTACGAACCATCGCCGGGCTTGGGCATCCATGCGGTTTCGGTAGACCGACAACCCCGCAGGCGGGAAGTTCGCCAGGATCAAATCCGCATAGGTGTCCACGGTCACGTAGCGACCGAATCGGATAGGAACCAGGCTCTCCGGCTGATCGCCTCGGATTTGGCGAAGTTTCTCGATCGCGTCGGACCATTGACCGTCTCGGATGAAATCCTCGACCGCCCCCATCTGCTTGACGGTGGTCAGTTCGGTGTCGAGGACGATCCGCTCTTGAAATGGCGGCGTCTGCGGAGCCTGGGCGAACAGATGCGGAGTGGAGGTAGAGAAGAAAACCAAGGGGAGAAGGTTGAGGATCGCGAAATGTAAAAGCCCAAGGGCACGCCATCCGCGAATCTGCATCTTCCATTCTCCCTATGGAAATCATCGGGTGTTCAAGCGACTGCGTTCGTAGCCGATGAATCTGCGGGGAGCCGTCATTACGACTCCCGCAGTTTCGTTCCAATCGCGAACACCACCATGCCGACCAAGAGCAAGGACGGCATCCAAATAAGACGGAACCCGAAATTCAACTGCCACAAAATCAGGAGCGGCAGAAATACGAGAACCAAAAATTGCAAAGCCATGCCAATGTGGTGTCGCATCGGAAATTCGGTCCCGAGTCTCGATTACTTCTTGAAGATATCAGCGGGAACTTCGATTTTGCCGAGGTCTTCGCTTTCATCGGAGAAAACTTCGACATCGAGCATGTCTTGCACGTCCGGAACTTTGCGGTCGATGTAGCCGACTCGTTCATGCCAGACGATGAAATCGTATTCGCCTTCGGGAAGGTCTTTGATCTCGAATTTGCCGTCTTTGTCGGTCACGGCGAAGTAGGGGTGATCGAGCACGACCCAGTAGGCGGTCATGTGAGGGTGCAAGTCGCAGTTGACTTTGACTGGCAAGAACTCCGATTCATCGTAATCGACCTTCACACCTTCGCGGTTGTTCGGGCGGATGGTGAAGTTCTCTTCTTTGTTCTTGAACGGGTGCGTGTGCGTGTTGTGTGGCACGGGGTCGTCGGATTTCACCACGACGGTTTGCCCGGTGCGAACCGAAAGAATGTGCGGCATGAACACACAGTTTTTCTGGTCGAAGACCACTTCTTTTTCGGCCGCGGGAATTTCTTCGTACTTCGGATGCACGTCGTCCACACTCCGAAGATAGATCACGACATTCGCGATGCCTTTGCTCGACTCGTCAATCAGCAAGGAGTTGTCGATGTGGGCTTCGGCGGCGCAGACTGCTGGGTCTTTGATCTTGGGGTCATCCTTTTTGACGAGGATGTCTGCTTCCGGGATGGAGCCGGTGGCCACGATTTGTCCGGAAATTGTGCCGTAACCTTCTTCGGCGGTTGCGGTGAGTGGGGCGGCGACCAGCATCGCCAGACAACACGCGGGAATCAGTCGACGGATTGCGACAATCATCATGCACCTTCTCAAATGAGGATAGGGAAAAGCCTGGGAAAGGAATCCACAGACGGCAGGATTTCAAATCCGGTTTATTTTAGACAAACTTGGCAGGTTGGCCTCCGTGGTGGAAGCCATTATCAAGATTAACCGCTTCGTGGACGAAATGCGAACGGAACGTCAAAAAACACAACGTAGAATCAAATTCTGCGACTTCTTTCGGGTTTCATCACTGAGATCAAAAAGAGGACATGCTCCACATTCATGATGGATTCCGCTAAAATTCGGCCCGCAATCAGATTTTGACCTTATCTTCCACGAAATTTGACTCCTAACATCCATTCCCGGAAGGATGCCGCCGTGCGTTGGTCGCAAACGTTGATTCCGACAATGAAGGAAGTTCCCGCCGACGCGGAGGTCCCGTCTCACCAACTCATGTTGCGAGCTGGATTGATTCGGCAATTGATGGCAGGGGCGTACACCTATCTGCCATTGGGGTATCGGGCGTTGCGGAAAGCGGAAGAGATTGTCCGCGAAGAGATGGACCGCATCAACGCCGTCGAATTGCATATGCCGGCATTGCAACCCATCGACCTGTTCGAACGCACGGGCCGGCTGTCGGCGTTCGGGAATGTGCTGATCAACTTCGAAATTCCACGACGGGATCACAAAGTGCACCTCGCCTTGGGGCCGACGCACGAGGAAGTCGTTACGGACTTAATGTCCCGTCAGATCAGCAGTTACCGTCAGTTGCCGATCACGGTTTACCAGATTCAAACCAAGTTTCGGAACGAAGAGCGTCCTCGGTTTGGTGTGCTGCGGACGAGCGAATTTCTGATGAAAGACGCTTACAGCTTCTCGGCAGACACCGAGCAACTCGGCAAGATTTACGACCAGATGTACAACGCCTATTGCCGGATCTTCTCGCGGTGTGGCTTGGAATACTTGCCCGTTGAGGCCGAAAGTGGACCGATCGGCGGAGATGCCTCGCACGAATTCATGATTCCCGCCGAAAACGGGGAAGACGAAATCATTCGCTGCCTGTCGTGCAACTACGCCGCCAATATGGAACGGGCGGACACTGGGCGATCCGCTCCAAACATCGTGACGCCGGAGGATGCCCCACCACTCGAAAAAGTCGAGACGCCTGGGGCCACGAGCATCGAGCAGGTTTCCAAAATGTTGGGGGCCGCACCGGAGCAGTTGGTCAAAACGCTGATTTACCTCGCCGATGGTAAGCCGGTCGGTGTGTTGTTGCGGGGGGATCACGAAGCGAACGAAGGCAAAATTCGCCGGGCGCTCGACGCGACTGACCTGGAATTGGCCGATCCGAAAACCATTGAGACCGTCACCGGCGCACCGGTTGGGTTTGCGGGTCCGGTCGGTCTGAAGTGTCCCGTGGTTGCCGATCACGATGTGCCGCAAGTTGTGAGTGCGATCACCGGTGCAAACGCCGCCGACGCCCATTACAAACACGTCACGATCGGCCGGGATTACGAACTCGATACCACATTCGATCTCCGCAACGCTGCCCCGGGCGATCCCTGCCCACGCTGCCAGGCGTCCGGTGAGGATCGTGGGTTGGCCATCGTTCGCGGGATCGAAGTCGGTCACGTCTTCAAACTCGGTACGAAATACAGTGAAGCCTTGGACGCCACTTTCGTGGATGAAAAGGAGCAATCTCATCCGATGATCATGGGCTGCTATGGAATCGGTGTGAACCGCATCATCGCGGGGTTGGCGGAGACGTGTCACGATGAGAATGGATTGATTTGGCCGCTCGCGGTCGCGCCGTATTCCGTCGAGATCATTCCGCTGAACGTCAGCGATTCCGATGTGATGGACGTGGCGAATCGGTATTACGACGAACTCACCGCCGCCGGAGTGGACGTGCTGTTCGACGATCGTGATCAACGTCCCGGCTTCAAGTTCAAAGACGCCGACCTCATTGGCATTCCATTGCGAGTCGTCATCGGCGGCAAAGGATTGAAGAACGGCGAAGTCGAACTCAAGTGGCGAACCGACGACGGCCCCACCAAAGTCCCCATCGCCGACGGCATCGCCAAAGTTCAAGAACTCCTCAATCAACGGCGAGAACAAGAACTCGAAAAAGTTCCTAGCTGACGGAATACAGGAAAATTCAAGATATGCATGAGATGGAAATCGCGAAGCGGGCGGCGAGGGCGGGGGGCGATGTTGCTCGTCACTATTACAATGCCGGCGTGGAGATGGAGAGCAAGGCCGGCGAGGGAACTTACAATCTGGTTTCGCGGGCCGACCGTGAAGCCGAGCGGGCGATTGTCGAGGTCATCCGTGAGGCGTTTCCGTCTCATAAGGTGTTGGGCGAGGAAGAAAACGAAGTCGCCGATTTGTCGACGGAGCACTTGTGGATCGTCGATCCGATCGACGGCACGAACAACTTCGCGCATCACATGCCGCACTTCGCAGTTTCGATTGCGTACTGGCATCACGGGCGACCCGCCTGCGGAGTGGTCTACAACCCGATTCGGGACGATTGGTTCGAAGCGATTCGCGGGCAGGGAGCCACGGCAAACGGCGAACCGGCCCATGTCGGTGAGCAATCGAAGCTGGATGAAGTCTTTGTCGGGCTCGGGTTCTACTACGATCGCGGTGCAATGATGGAAGCCACCTTGGATGCCATGCGGGAGTTCTTCGGAGCCCACGTTCACGGCATTCGGCGGTTCGGAACGGCGTCTCTTGATTTGTGTTTTGTCGGCACGGGGGCGTACGCGGCGTATTTTGAATACGAACTTTCGCCCTGGGATTTCGCCGCCGGACAGCTGTTCGTCGAGGAGGCTGGCGGCACGGTGACGACCGCTCGCGGGGAACCGTTGCCGTTGGGGAAATCGAGTTTGCTTGCCTCGAACACGAAGCTTCACGATGCTGCTTTGCAAATTGTTGCCAAGCATCATCCGTGATCAACCGGTGAACGGGAAAAGTGGCTTTGTTCGCTGAAAAACGGATTTCCCTGATCCGCAGTTGCGGTTTGTTCGTAATCTACGATACAGTGCGAGCATCCACCACTGTTCGAATTCGCGGTAGCGAACTTCTCGAATGGTGACTTTCCCCTCATCAACAACCGAGTTCATCTGCATGAGCAACTCTCTTTGTGCGATTTTGGCAGCGCTTGCCGCGTACATGGTTGGCTCGCTCCCGTTCGGTTATTTGGTTGCGAAGTTCCGGGCCGGAATTGATATTCGCGATCATGGGAGTGGCAATATTGGAGCGACCAATGTGGCTCGGGTCTTAGGAGTTCGTTGGGGCATCGGTGTGATGGTCCTCGATGGGCTCAAAGGTCTGCTCCCCACGCTGCTCTTGCCGAAACTGTTTTTTGCTTCGACGAATCCCTGGCTGCCCCATGTGACAGTTTTGTGCGGTGTGGCCACTGTGATTGGGCATATGTTCCCCATGTATCTGCGGTTCCGCGGCGGCAAAGGCGTGGCGACTTCGTTGGGGGTCATTACGGTTTTGTCACCTTGGGCGACGTTGGTGGCGTTCATTTCCTATTTGGTCGCGTTTGCGACGTTCCGAATCGGTTCAGTCGCCTCGTTGAGTGGTGCGATGGCGTTCGTGATCGCCCATTTCGTTCGCACGCCGAGTCCGTTCTCGGTCAACGAGTGGAGTCTCACCACCTTCGCCATGTTGGTGCCACTGCTCATCGTTGTACGACACCGTTCCAACATCGGCCGGATTTTCCGAGGCGAAGAACCCCGGTTTCAGTTCGGTCGCTCCCGCGATGAAGAACCAACGACCAACCGATTCCGTTCGGCGGTCAAGGATCAGCGTCGGCAGGACACCGGAAAAGACACCAGCCCTCGTGATCTCGATCAAGATCGTGAAACCGTTTGATCTCGGTTTCTAACCAATCAAAATGCAAAAAAGCCGCCGAACTTTCATTCGGCGGCTTTCTTTTTGTCTGCGTCTTATGGAAAAATCAGCAAACCTCAATGGCGTTGGTCAAAGCGACACGGGCGGAGCCGGATTCGCTTTGTGGATCGACCACATCCAACGCGGCGTGGGTTGCCAACTGCTTGGTGTAGTAGGTGTTGGTACGTCCGGTCAGGACGAGTCCACCGGATGTCATGTCCACACGCAGGTCGCGAACGCCACCGTTTGTTCGCTGGTGGACCACACACGCGATCGAGTCGATCATGGTGGCGTCTCCGTCTTTCGGAGATGGCTGAGGGGTTGGAGTTGCCATGGTCGCGGAAACAATGGGCGGCAACTCGGTCAACGTACGCAGGGTCATTCGTAATCCTCCCTGGTCAACGAATCCGACGGTGAATGGACTGAAACACAATGTTTCAATCGGCGGTCGGAATGAATGCGGGAATTGTGACCGACGACTTCACTCAAGCAGGGGGCAACCCGTACGAAATACGGTTGATTGGCTTCTGAAGTTTTGAAGGCATCCGCTGCCATGAGTCGATTGAGTCTGTTGGTCAAATCGGGTGGGGTGAAACCCATCACTCGGAAAATTTTGAGAGATCGGTCTTGAAAGTTTGGTGGGAATTGAATCTGTCCATCATCGACTTTCCTAAGCCTACTGTATTGATCTGCAGATTGGCGGTCAAACGGATTAAGTAGTTTTGATTCGAAATTTCAAAAATTCGTGATTTGCGTCCTCGATTGTGTCCAGACGAGGGACGGCTTAGGATGGTTTCGCCCGGCATTTGGGCGACTTTGGCGGCTGTCTTCACCGTTTCTTCGCACTTCCAGCACGAACCAGAATTCACCATGAGCGAACCCGGCGATCTCCCTATTCCGCAACGGCCTTGGTATCAGGGTGTCACGCGATACCAATGGTTGGTTTTGTTGATTGCCTCGCTTGGGTGGATCTTCGATATCTTCGAAGGGCAGATCTTCGTCGCCAGCATGAACGACGCCATGCCCGAGTTGGTTCCTGCGGGGACCGAAAAAGGCGATATCGAGTACTTCAAATCCGTGACGCTGGCGTGTTTTCTTCTGGGGGGTGCGCTCGGCGGAGTTGTGTTTGGGGTCGTCAGCGATCGCATTGGACGGTCCCGCACGATGATTTTGACCATCCTCGTGTACTCACTGTTCACGTGTTTGTCGGCGTTCTCGCAGACTTGGCAACACATGGCAATTTTCCGGTTCCTCGTTGCGATGGGGGTCGGTGGGGAATGGGCCGTGGCCAGCGCGATGGTAGCCGAAGTCTTCCCGAAAGAAGCTCGGGCGCGGTCACTGGGAATCTTTCACGCATCCAGTGTGCTCGGGACGTACCTCGCCGTTGCTGTCGGTGCGTTCGTGTTGCCTTACATGAGTTGGCGATGGGGGTTTGCACTTGGAGCGTTGCCGGCTTTGCTGACGATTTGGATTCGCATCAGCATCAAAGAACCGGAAGATTGGCAAGCTGCTCGCGAGAAGTCGCAAACCGACTCCACGCAAAAAATGGGCAACCTCTTTGAGTTGTTCCGTCCACCGTTGCTCCGGCCGACGCTGGTCGGAATCGGCCTGGGGACGGTTGGGTTGGCGACATTCTGGGGCACACACATCTTCGGCAAGAACTTGATGCAAGCCGCCGCCGTGAATGAAATCTCCTCGCTGACCGATACCGCGAAGAAACAGTGGGAAATGCTGGGGATGTTTCTTGTGACCAGTGGCGGTGGTCTGGGGTTGCTCACGTTCGGGCCGTTATCGGAATGGATCGGCCGTCGGATGACGTTCTTGATCTTCCATGTCGCAGCGTTCGTGGCGGCGATTGTGACTTACCAAGTCGCGTGGACCTTGCCCGGCTTGGTGATTGTGCTGCCAATCTTCGGTTACATGACGCTCGGCATGCACGCCGGCTACGCAGTCTACTTCCCGGAACTCTTTCCGACTCGCGTGCGGGGCAGTGGAGCGGGGATCTGTTTTAACTTGGCCCGTCTCGCGGTGTTCCTTGTGCTGCTCGTGAATGGTTGGATGGTCGAAAGCGAAGCCGAAGGCGGCCTTGGCATGACGCGGGCAGACGCTTCCACGTGGCTAGCCGGGCTGTTCTTACTCGGTGTGGTCCTCCTAATATTCGCCCCCGAAACCAAAGGCCGAGATCTACCGGAGTAATCGGCGTCGTGCCGCTCGTTCTCTATCCGTAAGTTGAGCGTGCTTTCGATTCTCATGGGACAAGTTATGAGTATTCCTTTGGCCTGGAGAATCTTAGTTCTCGTTTGCCTGTTCTGGTGGGGGCAGACATGCCTGGGTGATGAACTGCAAATTGCGAGTTTCGAAACCGATGTTTCGCCACCGCTCAACGAACGAGTCGGCGTCGGCTTTCAGCCCACATATCAATCCTTGGAACACCCGCTGAAGGCTAAGGGCATTGTGCTCAAGCAGGGGGGAGTTTCCTACGTCGTCTGTTCGATTGATTACACGGGACTCTGTGGGACGTCCTATGATCTTTTTCGGGACCGGATCGCAGACGGAGCCGGCACGACCTCTGATTTCGTCATGCTAAGTGCCGTTCATCAGCATACGGCTCCAACGTTGGATATTGATGCCGTATCGCTGCTGTACGATAAGAATTCCGAGCAACTTGCTAGTATTCGAAACTTTGAAGAAACAACAGCGAAGAAGATTCAGGACTGTGTTTCCGAAGCAACAAAGGATTTCCATGTGGTCTCTCATGTCGGAAGTTCGAAAGCATTGGTTCGCGAAGTCGCATCCACACGCCGACTGCGTCAGCCTGATGGCAGCATCAAAGTCAGACTCAGCAGTACGACCGATCCTGTTCTACAGAATGCTCCCGAAGGAAAGATCGACCCCTGGTTGCGGACAATCGCCTTCTACTCAGATGAGAGAATTCTAGCGTGTCTTCACTATTACGCGTGTCACCCACAATCATTCTATGGTGACGGCCGAATCACCTGGGATGTACCCGGAATTGCCAGAGAGCGATTGCAGAAAGAATCGGGGGTCTTCCAAGTCTACTTCAATGGCTGTGGCGGGGACATCGCCATGGGCAAGTATAACGATGGCACTCGCGAGGCCCGCGAACGATTGGCTCAACGGTTGTACGCTGGCATGGTGTCTTCGGTGAGCCAACTCGAAAAGCAAGCTGCTGGCGATCTTGAATGGAGAACGTCGCCGCTCAAATTCCCACTAAGAAGTGAACCAGCGTTTTCCGTCAAATATCAGCGAAAAATCCTCGATTCCCCCACCGCGACATTCAGTCGAAAACTGAAGGCTGCAATGCTTCTTGCCTGGATCGACAGAACTCGCAATCGTCGAGAACCTCTTCAGGCGTGTTGTTTATCACTCGGAACGATCCACCTCGTTCATTTGCCAGGTGAAGTCTTTGCGGAATACCAACTCTACGCACAACAACTTCCGAAAAACCAGTTTGTCGCCGTCGCCGCTTATGGAGAATGCGGCATGTGGTACATCGGCCCAGATCGGATCTATCAAGACATCGGAGGATACGAGCAAACTTGGTCTTTCAGCGGCCCCATGGAATCACAACTAAAAAAAGCACTACGGCAGATCCTCATTCCGAAAGAAGATTAGCGGGACGGGTGGCACGCCCTGACCAACGAGATGGGCGTGGTGAACGTGATGTGAACAACTGATTCTTCGAGAAAGCGATCGTGACACCATGAGAGTTCGCAGTTCCACTAAGGGGCAGACGTGTGCCGAGAAACGTCGACGCTCCAATCCGGTCACCAAATACGCACTGGCAACCAGTCGCTAGTGGCACCCTTGCGGCAGATAATCCAGTGAGACCTCTCATTTTACTTGCACCCACTCGACAACTTTACGATCTTGATCCTTCGTTATCAAATTCCCCCAACGGTAAAGACGTCCGCCTTGGAACTGCCAATGAGTAACTTGTCCACCACCTCGCTGGATTAGGACATAATATCCTTGTGGGCACCATGACCATGCACCGTTCCAGTCCTCGAAACCGATATTCACGAACGCGCCTTCTCGTTCAAAACGAACGCCATTCTGATCTGGGGAATCGGCCGGTCGCCAATGTCCAACAATTGCGAATGGGTCGTTATTTTTTCCGGTCTCTGGGATTCCCTCGATATCTTTCTCAATTGCTGCGATTGACTTCTGAATAGTCGCTGCGATCTGAAAATCGCCGGCATCTGTAGTTTTCGTCGCTTTTTCCTGCATCTCAGCTAATTTGTTCTTGAGCAGCGTACGTCGAACGTCGTTCTGCCAAGAAGTAGGAATCATTAACAAGAGGGATTTGAGTGCTTTGTCTTTGGCAACATCCTTTTTGGAAACCCAATCCCTCAACTCCGACTTTCCTGATCCATAGCGGGCAATCCAGTGCGTTTCGATTTCCTCAATGGCACGCTCGATTACAGTGGTCGTGTCTGCTTTGCTGACTGCCTCAGCATTTTCTAGTTTTTGCAGCGATGCTCCTATACGCTTTTTTGCTTCAGAGATTGTGACAATTGTTTTCTCATCGATACCTTCACCAATCAAGACAGCAGGGCATGAAAAACAGACTACGAGGGCAAGCACAAAACGATGCATTTGGGGGCTCCAGCTTGATGGCGGTTGTTGGCCATTGAAATTAACTAGGTTGTGCCAGGAGTTCAAACGTCTGTATACTTACTGGCTGTGCATACCTGATTGTCATCAAAAGCTGGCTACTTCCTATCGTCCCACTCTTCAATACGCACGGGGTTGGGTGGCAAGCCCAGGCCAACGAGATGGGCGTGGTGAGAGCTGGTGGCGAAATCGGATGATTCCCTTTTCAAGTCGCGACCGATTCACTATTATCGCCGTCTTGGATTTGACTTGATTCGAAAATTTCTCCAACGTGTTTGAATCAGATGGCTTCAAAAGCAAAGATCGAAAAGCAAAAACGCAACGCTCGGCTCGTCCAGAAGTACGCTGAAAAGCGGAAACAACTTAAGGAAGAAGGCGATTGGGCCGCTTTGGATGCGTTGCCCCGGAACTCCAGCCCGACGCGATTGCGACGGTTGTGTGCACTGACCGGTCGTCCACGGGGTGTGTACCGCAAGTTCCAAATTTCGCGGATTATGTTGCGGGATATGGCTCTCGACGGTTTGATCCCTGGCATGAAAAAAGCCAGCTGGTAATCGCCGGTCGGACAATCTGATTCGATGTGAAGCCCGCGTTTTTGGCGGGCTTTCTTCGCGCGCCTTGCGCAACGAGCTCGGTGTGAAATGCCAACCAAAGCGTTTCCGATTTTGAGTTCGTCAGGAGGTGCCCGCATGAATATCGTGACCGTTTTTCATCCCACCCAATCGAGCGTTGCTGTCGCCGACCTGGAGCCCGGCGACATCCTGGCCTGTTGGGGCACCGATTGGGGCGCTCGGTTCGTGTCGCTGATGACATCGAACCCGTTCGCACCACGGAATCTAAGATGGGCCCCCTCTCACGTGGCGATCATCTGCGACGTCCCAGATCGCGGGCGATTATGGGTCGAGTCGACCACGCTTTGCCAGACGCCCTGCGTGATGACCGGTCAACCGACGCATGGACTGCAAACACACCATCCGCAAGACCGCCTCGGCGAATATGTGGAATCTGGCGGGGAAGTGCACGTGTATCGACTTTCCCCGATTGATCGATTGAGCGATTCGGAGTCGGCTCAGTTGACGAGCATTTTGATCGATGGATTCGTCAAACGCGGGTTGGGTTACGATTACGGCGGGGCATTGATCAGTGGAACGCGATTCGTTCGCCTGCTGGATGGGGTGTTACTCCGCCGGTACCGCAACTTGCACGAGGTGTTCTGCTCCGAACTTATCGCGGCCACACTTCAACGGTTGTGCCGACTCAACCGCGAAGACCCGACTCGCTTCAACCCCGGCCGACTCGTGCGGCGTTTGATCCATGAGGGCACTTATTATCATGCTGGACGGTTGATCGAATAACGTTTTTAGTGGATGTCCCACAATGAGCATTGAAGCGTTTCTTTGGAACTACCAAGATGGCGAACCGATCGGCTTTGAATTCGCAACGGTTCGGGACCTGCTTGCGACTGAAGACGTCGACTGGAACGAGGAATTCGGCTGTCTGCGTGTGCGTTTCCAAAATCCCAGTGATTCCGTTGATATCTACCTCGGCAAGGAAGGGCCGCATACCGATCACATTGATGGAATCACGATTTCGCGGCCGATTACGCATCCCGAGTTTCTGGATCAAATTTTCCGCATCATGAAATTGGGCGACGCGATGTGGTTCTATTCCGATGAAACGACCCCCGTGTTTGTTCGTGGTGCCGATCCGAACCAATATCCGCCGGACTTGTTGAAACAGTTGGGAGAGCCAAGGTTCGTCAATTCTCCCGCCGAGTTACTGCACCAGGAACCGTGAAGGTTGGGGTAACCAAGATCTGTTCAGCGTATGGTTCGGCGGACCACTGTGAACCGGCTCAATCCGCGTCGAGCCAATTCTCGCCGATTTTGACATCCACGACCAACGGCACACGCAACTCGATCGCCTGCTTCATTTCGGTTTGCACGATTTCGATGAGCGAATCCACGTCGTCAACCGGGGATTCGAAGATGAGTTCGTCGTGGATCTGTAGCAGCATTCGGGCGGGGTGGTTTTCCTCGGCGAGTCGATTGTGAACGGCGATCATGGCGCGTTTGATCATGTCCGCCGCCGACCCTTGGATGAC
Source organism: Thalassoroseus pseudoceratinae (assembly GCF_011634775.1). NCBI lineage: Bacteria > Pseudomonadati > Planctomycetota > Planctomycetia > Planctomycetales > Planctomycetaceae > Thalassoroseus > Thalassoroseus pseudoceratinae. The sequence continues at coordinate 140,249 of NZ_JAALXT010000008.1, read as the reverse complement.
CGTGTTGATGGCGGTTCGCTCGGAGACATTGCGTTGACGACCGGTGATGCGGCGGATGCCTTCGACTCGTCGCCGTCGACCGAGAATCGTGGTCGCGTAGCCGGTGCGTTGGACCTCTTCGAGAATCTGCTCCATATGCCGTTCGACACCGGGGTACTTGTCGAAATAGCTGTCGATGAAAACTTGGGCTTCATCTCGTGGAATCCGCAACGCTGCCGCGAGACCAAACGCACTCTGACCGTAGAGCACACCGAAGTTGACGCCCTTGGCGACGCGACGCATGTTAGAGTCGACTTCGTCCAACGGCACCCCGAAGATTTCGGCGGCGACAGCGGTGTGGATGTCGAGACCTTCCGCGAAGGTTTTTGTCATCGCGGGGTCGTCGCTGAAGTGGGCCAGCACGCGGAGTTCGATTTGGGAATAGTCGGCACAGACGAGTTTCCAACCTGGTTCCGACGGTACAAACGCCCGTCGCACTCGGCGGCCTTCATCGGTTCGAATCGGGATGTTCTGTAAGTTCGGATCGCTGGAACTCAATCGCCCCGTCGCTGCGACGACTTGGTTGAACGACGTGTGAATGTTGCCGGTGACGGGGTTGACCAACTCAGGCAGGGCATCGAGATAGGTGCCCTTGAGTTTGGCGAGTTGACGATGCTCGATGATGAGGGCCGGCAGGTCGTGTTGGATGGCGAGTTCCTCCAGCACATCGGCACTGGTACTCGGGCCGGTTTTGGTTTTCTTCAGCACCGGCAGGCCGATCTCATCGAACAACACAACCGACAATTGTTTCGGCGACGCGATGTTAAATTCCCGACCGGCGAGCGAATAGATTTCCTGTTCAAGTTCGTCCAGTCGCGTTGTGAGTTCCTCGCTTTGTCGCTGAAGTTCCGTGACATCCACTCGCACGCCATGAAATTCCATCTGGGCGAGCACAGGGATAAGCGGACATTCCAGAGTGTCGTAGAGATCGTGTAGTTTTTCCTCATGGAGTGCGTCCGAAATTTGTTCGGCCAACTGCCACGCGATGTCGGCGTCTTCGCTGGCGTATTCGGCGACTTTCTTGATGTCGATTTCGGCCATCGACTTTTGTTTCTTGCCGCTACCGATGAGTTCGGTGATCGAGATCATTTGTTGGTTCAAATATCGTGAGGCTAACGCATCCAGGCCGTGACTGCGGGCACCGGCGTCGAGCAGGTAATCGCCAACCATCGGGTCCACGCCGATTCCGTGAACCTCAACACCGATACGTTTCAGTACGAGCATGTCATACTTGAGGTTTTGGTTGACGATTTCGATATTGGGGTCTTCGAGCAGTGGTTGCAGGGCATCCACGACCGTCTTGGGGTCGAGTTTGGCTTGTCCTTCGGGGCCGTCCACCGGGACATACCAACCCATGCCGGCTTCCCAACTGAGTGCCCAACCGACGATGTCCGCCTGCATGGCATCGAGACCGGTCGTTTCCAGATCGACACAGAATTTTTTCTGTTTGCGGAGTTGCTTGAGGAATTTCTCCCACTTCGCGGGCGTGTCGACGGTTTCCCAGTTTCGGTCGGATTCCTCAGGGAAAAGCGACGGTTGCGACTTGGATTTGGGCAGCTTGCGGATTTCTTCGGCGTAGCGTTTGAAGGCGAGTCGCTCGAATAGCGGCAGCAACCGTTCCCGGTCCGGTTCGCCGACACGGGCCGCGTTCCAATCGAAATCGAGGGGAAGTTGCGTGTTCAGCGTGACCAACTCACGACTGACCAAAGCCTGATCGCGGAACTCCTGCAGGTTCTTCGAGACCACTTTGCCTTTCACGTTGGCCGCGTTTTCGAGGACGGCATCCAACGTCTCGTATTCTGCGAGCAGGTTCGTTGCGGTCTTGGGGCCGATCTTGGGGACACCGGGCACATTGTCCACGCTGTCGCCGACGAGTGATTGAAAGTCGATCACCTGATTCGGTCGGATTCCCCAGGTGTCCATCAAGGCCGCTTCATCAAAGAACTCGCGTTTTCGAATGTTGTACATCTGAACGTGCGGACCAAGCAGTTGTCGGTGATCTTTGTCGCTGGAGACGATCCGCACCTCCATGCCATCTTCGACCGCTTGTCGGGCCAGCGTGGCGATGACGTCATCAGCTTCCCAACCGGGATGATGGAACAGCGGCACGTTCATCGCCTCGATGAGCTCTTTGATGATCGGTACTTGCGGCTGAAGATCGGCGGGCATTTCCGCTCGGTTGGCTTTGTAGTCGGCGTAAACCGTCTTCCGTGTGCCTGGTTCGTCGGACTCGAACGCGCAGATCAAGTGCGACGGGGCCACTTCCTCGATTAAATGCTTCAAATCCCGCGTAAACCCGAAAACCGCGTTTGTCGGCAGACCTTCGGAACCGGTCATCGGCTGCCGAATGGCGTGGAAGACTTGGAACATCAACGAAAATGTATCGACAAGGTAAACGGTATCAGGCATGGAAACGTTCGATTTCAATTCGTGGCCGATCGGCAAAAAAACAGTGCAGCGGTTGCATTATGGAAACACTCAACCCATCTGCCTAGCCGACAAAATGCAAATCACAGACGCATCCGCAGAGTGTTGTGACGGTTGAACTTATCGAACGGGAACGAAACCGCGATGGTGAACGGTTCGCCGCAGATTCTACTTGACTGGCGTTTTCTGGCATCTAAACTGAAGTTGAGACTTCGTGCGAGTTGCACATTTTCGTGCGCAATGTCGCCGGTCTCAACCATTCTTGCCGACAAACCCGTGGTTTTGATGCCACGTTTTTCGAAGTCAACCGCCCCACGATTCCGCACGTCAGTCACGATGTGGAAGCCACACGGGTGCAATTTACTCAAGGGACGAGTCGATGGCGGCCAACAAACCCACCGCAGTTCATTTCTCGCTGATATTCTTCGTCATGGCGACGATTATTCTCGGCGTGTTCACCTACATCTTCCTGGATGAAGGCCGCGAGTTGCGATCTCAACTCACCGCCATGCAAAGTGAACGCGATACGCAAAAGCAAGTTGCGTTGAACAATGCAAAGGATGTCGAAAGTCTCAAGCAGGTCTTGGGATATCCGGATTTGCAGCAAGTCGGTGATCCTGCCGCTCCGCAACCGGGCACTGTGCTCTCGGCTTTGGCGGAAGACTTGCAGAACACCGCCGGTCCGGGAGCGGTTGGTCCGAAGACCGTCAAAGAAGGGTTGGCGGACTTGCGAACCAATCTGAATACTGCCACATCGGATTTTTCGACGGCCAAAGCAGAGAATGCACGGCTCGCGTCGGAAAACCAGACGATCGACACGCAAGCTCGTAACGAGGCCACGACCTACAAAAACGCGGCGACTCAGTCCGAACAGGAAAAACAAGCGACTCTCGCCGAGCATAAGGCCGAACAGACGCGATTGCGGGGAGAACTCACCAAGGCTCAACAGTCGATCAGCGAACGTGAACTCCGTATTCAGCAGTTGCAACAAGCTCATGCTCAAGAGATTGCCGGGTTGAATCGGCGAATCAGCGACTTGAATAATACCAACGAAGACCTCCGCCGCGACTTGGAAGATGTTCGCCGGGTGAGTTTCGAGCGACCGGATGGGAAAATCCAATGGGTCGACAACACCAGTCACTTGGTTTGGATCAACATCGGTGAAGCGGAAGGTCTCGAGCCTCGCACAACCTTCAGTATCTACGAGAAAGGCAATCGTGGTGTTGGTCGGGCGAGTGAAGACATCGAACGTGGTCCGGAAGACATCAAAGGGGCCATCGAAGTCACGCGGATTCTGGGGGCTCACTCGGCTGAAGCTCGAATCGTCAGTGAAGACATCTATAACCCCATCGCGATTGACGACCCGATTTACTCACCGGCTTGGGGACCGAACCAAACCATGAAGTTCGCCTTCGTGGGTCTGATCGATCCGGATGGTGACGGGCAAAGCGATCGTCAAATCCTCAAAGACGCCATTCAAGCATCTGGTGCGGAAGACTCGATTTGGGTGGACGATCAAGGAAACCGCACGGGCGGCGATATCGATTCGCGAACGAAGTTTCTTGTCGTCGGCGACATCCCCGATCCCGCCAACATCGCTGAGCCGAGCAAAATCGAAGCTGCGAAAGCGATTCAAGCGGCCTACACCACGATGGAACAAGAAGCTCGCGAGCGTGGGGTGCGAATCATTAGCCTCAACGACTTTATGGCCTTCATCGGGTTCACGCCGAAACAACGTGTGTTCCGTCCAGGTGAGCAGCGGCCGTTCACATTGCGGTCTGGAGCTCGACCGACCAGTACCAACACCGATACCAGCCGTCGCCGATCCAACTCTCCTGGCTCGATTTACGGCAACGGGAAATCGCTAAAGCCCGCCACCACGGGACGTGCCGGAGCGACGGCCAGCGGTTACTAAGACAACTTGAGAGATCATCATGTCGAACGCCTCGGAAATACTCCGAGGCGTTTTTTGTTGGGGTCAACTGTTCAACGGGCGGATGATATCCGTCGCGAGTAGCACACCAAAAATGATGCCAGCACCGAAGAGCAGCCACAACACGCGTGTGGCGTTTCGGCCGCCGAAGCGTTTCGCCAACCATTGCCCTTTGCGGGTGTGTTCGATGATCCAGTCCGTCTGCCAGACGGCCGTCAAGCAAAGCAATGCGGTAGCGGTTCCCATGAAGATTTGATGTTTCGGCATCCGTGTGTATCCGTTGCGTACAGCGAGTCGTCTCTCCGATGGTAACAAAACGCACGCTTTCGGAAAGTTGAACCCGCAATGACTGCGATTTTCCCGGTGGGTTCGCTATATTTCCACTGGCCACAATCGTGCAGACGCATTGCGTTCCGTGCAATTCGTGCTACACCACAGTGGTTGCCGTTTCGCGGAAGTCAAAGAACATAGGACTTTTTCGCGTCCGTTTTGGACACAGAAAAACGTTCGGAGTCCATCCATGCCTGATCTTGGTGTCAATATCGACCACGTCGCGACCCTGCGGCAAGCCCGAGAAACCTATGAACCCGATCCCATCTGGGCAGCGGTTCAGGCGGAACTTGCGGGAGCGGACGGGATCACGGTGCATCTTCGTGAAGATCGTCGGCATATCCAAGACCGCGACGTCATCATGCTTCAGGAAACCGTGCAGGTGAAACTGAACTTGGAGATGGCCGCCGCGGAGGAAATCACCGAATTTGCGATTCGTGTCGGCCCCGATCAAGCGACCCTTGTACCGGAAAAACGCGAAGAACTGACCACCGAAGGCGGGCTCGACTTGCTCGTCGACCCGGACCGAATCCGTCGTTGCGTCGATCAACTTCATGACGCGGGAATCGACGTGAGCTTGTTTATCGACCCCGATCCCAAGCAGATCGAAGCCGCAATCGAGCTGGAAGTTGCCGCCGTGGAATTGCACACCGGCAACTACGCCGAGGCGGAAACGGAAGACGAACAACAAGAAGAAATCGACAAACTCTCCCAGGCCGGTAGCATGGCGATCGAAGGCGGATTGCTGCTGCATATGGGGCACGGTCTCACGTATCGCAATGTTCGCCCGATCGCGGAAATCCCGGACGTTTCTGAACTCAATATCGGTCACAGCATCATCGCCAAAGCCGTGCTCGTTGGCATTCAACAAGCCGTCCGTGACATGAAAGCCTTGATTACGTTAGAGTAAATCGCACACCACTGACGTGAATTGACACTCTTCATCCATCGGAGTGATATCATGAGAACACCCGTTCGGCGATCGACCATGTTCGTGCTTTGGGGGCTTCTTCTGATCGTTCCGATGAACGTCTCGTCTGCGGAACCGTGGCGTCGGCATACGATCGATCAAAGTTCGCGGGGAGCCGACGGTGTTCGATTGGCGGACGTCAACGAAGACGGTCTGCCGGATATTTCCACAGGTTGGGAGGAAGGGGGCACGATCCGTGCGTATCTCAATCCCGGCCCGCAAGCCAGTCGGGATCAATGGCCGGCGGTGACGGTGGGCAACGTTCGCTCACCGGAGGATGCGGTCTTCTGTGATTTGGATGCCGACGGAAACACCGATGTCGTAAGTTGCTGCGAAGGTGGCAATCGAACGGTGTTCTTTCATTGGGCACCCGAGCCGAAAGAGTATCTCAACGAGGACGCTTGGAAGACCGACGCCGTTCCGTGCACCGTGAAACAACAGATGTGGATGTACTGCATTCCATTGCAAGTGGATGGTCGTCGGGGTGTGGACTTGATTGTGGGTTCCAAAGGAACCGGGGCCGCAATCGGCTGGTTGGAATCCCCTGAGGAACCGCGAAACGTCAGCGATTGGAAATACCATCAGCTTTCGTCGGCGGGGTGGATCATGTCGCTGGAAGTCATCGACATGGACGGCGATGGTGACCTCGACGTGCTCACATCCGACCGCAAGGGCAAGCGTCGCGGCGTGCGTTGGTTAGAGAATCCGGGACATGAAGCTGTTCGATCGGGCCGCGAGTGGGCGAATCATCTCATCGGGGGTGCGAAATCGGAAGTTCTGTTTCTGGATCTCGTCGACCTGAATCGGGATGGCCTTGATGACGTGCTGTGCAGTACCCGAGACAATCATCTCCTGTATTTCGAGCGAGCTGGGAAGTCCTCGGATCACTGGATCGTGCGGACCTGTCCGAATCCATTGGGTGTGGTTTGGGGCAAGTCGATTGCGGCGGCGGACATGGACGGCGATGGCAACCCCGAACTCGTTCACTTGTGCAACACACAACGGGCACCGAACTCTGTGGCTGCGGCGTATGGAGAGATTCAGCGAATCACCGAATCCGAACTGGTTGTCGATTGGCAGCCAATCTGCGAACCGAGGGCGTACAAGTTCGATCGTAGCGAACTGATCGACCTCGACGGGGATGGTGATCTCGATGTGCTGACGTGCGAGGAACGTGCTAATCTCGGTGTGATTTGGTACGAGAACCCGGGGCTCACGTCGCCGACTCGATAGCTGCTTGCAAACCGAGAGTGATCAAAACAATCACCAGGATCATCAGCAGAATTAAACTGCCGATCACCCAACCGCGTCGTTTCGTGAGTTCCCACTGCCAACGTCGAGGCTTGGCCCGATCGTTGAACCGGCCGGTGGCATCGAAATCACCAGGGACCGGCGAGAACAGATTGTCGGGCCGATCAGGGGCAATGTCTTCGTCCGTCTGTTGACCGTCATAAGCGTCGTTGGCGAGTTTCCAATCGGCTAGTGACGGAGCCACCTTGTTGCCTTCGATCGCTTGCATGGTCGGTAGACCAAGTTGAACTTCACGCTGCCGCTGGTGTGCGGACCAGTAGATTGCTTCGGCCGCCATCTCTGGGCTGAAAATTGGCGGAACGGGTTGGGGATGCTTTGGTAACTTTGAGCGGCACCAACTGAATTGCGGTGTGTTCACAGCAGGCAACTGCACCATCGTGATATGAATGGAGCTTTTTTCGTGCATCAATTCGCAGCGAAGCGAGTCGGTCATGCCACGAATGGCGAACTTTGCTCCACAGTACGGAGCCTGAAGCGGAATCGCCCGGTAGGACAGGGCGGAACCAACTTGAACAATCACACCTCGGTCCCGTTTCCGCATCCGTTTGAGAGCTGCCATCGTTCCCCAGACCGTGCCCAAATAAGTGACCTCTGTGGCTCGGCGATACTCCTCCGGTTCGATGTCTTCAAGAGCGGCAAAAACCGTCGTCATGGCGTTGTTGATCCAGATGTCGATCGGGCCGAACGTGTCTTCAACTTGGCTAGCCGCTTCTTCGACGGCGTTGGCATCCGCGACATCGGTTGGAATGGCAATCGCTTCGCCGCCAAGTCTCTTAACGGCCTCGACAGTTTGCTGTAGACGTGAATCATCTCGAGCGAGCAAACCGATCCGTGCGTGACGCTTGGCAAATTCCTCGACGACAGCCCGACCGACACCCGCCGTCGCCCCTGTCACAACGGCTACTTCGTACGTTCGATCCGTTGATTCTGGCATGTCCGCTCCGAAAGAAGGTTCCACGTTGACCTTTGAGGTGCGTTCACGCAGCTCGGCTTCCCTGACTTCCGTGGACGTCACACCACATCCGAAATCGGCCAAGCGTTGCAAAAGACAACTCAACAACGAAGTCGTCCTACCAACTCAATGCCCAAACGAGTTTGCGATGGAAAGCAATTCGTGTTCGGCAGATGATTGGTCAGATGCGGAAGCATTCCGCTTTTTCATGCTGGAGAACGACTCCACCAGTCATGAAGCAAAAGGAATGCCAGCAATGATCCTCTCGATTTCCAAGCAATCGACGACGAAATCCAGTCAGATGGTGACTTTATCTCCACCAAGCTGGTTCCCGTTCAGTCAGGGGGCCGAAGTTTCCGATTCTTCGATCAGTTCGTAGAATACGTTGCGTTGGCGAGGGATGTAGCCGGCTTCTCGGATACATCGTCGCAACGATTCAACCGACAAGTGATGCACCGTGCCGGCTTCACTGACGACGTTCTCCTCGATCATCAAGCTGCCCATGTCGTTGGCTCCGAAGAACAACGCAACCTGACCGATTTTCTCGCCCTGTGTGACCCATGAGGATTGAATGTTCGGCACGTTATCGAGAAACAACCGAGCGATAGCCTGGGTTTTCAAGTACTCGAACGCGCCGGCGGGCGGAAGTTGTGACATATCCGTGCCACCTTTGCGGCCGTTTTCCGCATCACGACCAAACCACGGAGCCACGTGCGGCGGCTGATGCGTCCAGCAAATGAACGCTGTGAAACCACCAGTCTCGTCCTGCAATTCACGGATTCGGTCCAGGTGTTCGATGCGTTCGGCAAGCGTTTCGACGTGTCCGAACATCATCGTGGCCGTTGATTTCCCACCGAGTTGATGCCAAACGCGGTTAACGTTCAACCAGTCTTCGGTCAACGCCTTTCCTCGTGTGACAGCTTTGCGAACGCGGTCGACAAGAATCTCGCCCCCACCACCGGGAATGCTGCCCAGTCCGGCGTCTTTGAGCCGTTGTAGCACGGTTTCCAACGGAAGTTTGGAGAGTTTCATAAAGTGATGAATCTCCGGTGGGCTGAATGCATGAAGATTCACTTGCGGAAAGCGTTCTTTGATCGACCGCAACAGGTTTTCGTACCACTCCAATGGCAATGTTGGGTGCAGTCCGCCTTGCATCAGGACTTGATCGCCACCGAGGTCCACGGTTTCCTGAATCTTTTGGAACAACACCTCCTCGGACAGTACGTACGCTTCCTCGTGCCCGACGGGACGGTAAAACGCACAGAAATCGCACACCGCTGTGCAGGCGTTGCTGTAGTTGATGTTGCGATCAATGTTGTAGGTACGGATTCGCTCCGGGTGCATTCGCTCGGTGACCGCATGGGCGGCTTCCCCGATGCTGATCACATCGTGCGAATGCAGTAGAGCCAAGGCCGATTCCGTCGACAACCGCTCCCCGGCAACCGTTTTATCGAGAAGCGATTTCAGTTCGCTGGCGTTGAGTGTCGGCGGAGGGGCGGTCGCTGTGAGAGTGCTCATGATGGCTTCGCGAGTTGGAAGGTCGACAGTTGTGGAAAACAATTTCGGTGTCGGCAGTGAGGAATTGATTTTGGATCGCGAGTTGTTGGAACAACCGCAGTCCGCTGCGTTCGGCGGAACCGAGTTGGAAGTACAAATTTTCCTGCAAATAACGGGTCGCGACGTCTTCAGTCAGACCCAACTTGTCGGCTTCGCGTTGGGCGATTTCCGGCAGTCGGCTGACGCCGCGATCACGGGATTGGGTCAATGCCAGTTCGACTTGGTCAAGCTGAGTGTCTTTTCGAGCAGCCCACAACGCGAAGACGAAGGGCAAGCCCGTCCAACGCAGCCATTCCTCACCGAGATCCCAGGAATCGTGGAAGGATTCTTGCGGCGGGTGCATGGCCCGATCACCGATCATTAGAACAGCGTCGGCCGGGCTGGTTTCGGCCGATTCACCGATCGGGAGCGGCATCAATTCGGGATGCACGCCAAATCGTTCCGCGAGTAAAATTTGGGCCAAAGCCGCACTCGTGCGGGAACCTTCATCGAGAGCAAGCCGACGAATTTCGCTCCACGGTGTTCGCGTGTAGAGTTTGACGCTCATCACCGCCCCATGGGTGGCAACGCACGCATCGGAAACGATTTTGTAGTCCGATTGACGCAGAAATTCGAAGGAGGGAATCAATGCGACGTCGAGTTCACCAGCGGCCAAATCGTCCGCGAGACGGCTGGGGTAGTCCAGCGTCAAATCGGCGGACGAAGCCAAATGTTCGAGGTCTTCAATCAGAGGCTTCGAGTTCAGATAACTCACGGCCCCAATTTTCACCGGACGAAACATAGTTGGGTCAACTCTCAGTAATCCACAAGATGCGTCGTGACGCACCGCGATAATCGAACCATTGCCGAATGGGTGCTTCACGACGCACCTCACCGCTTGCTCGGCAGATTATAGGCGTCTTTTCGCGGACCGCAAACCGGACGGTTCCGATCGCGTGGCAATCCACCGTCTCAACGATTACCATGCCACAACGAATGAACCGTGTAATCCTCTCCGGATTAACAGGCTTCTTGGGAAAAGATGCCGACCGGATTTATCTGAGCAATTTAAAAATTTATGACCAATCCCATCTCCGTTGCAATCGTCGGCCTGGGAACCGTTGGAACCGGCGTGGCGAAACTGTTGCTTCAACATGCCGACCGTTTGAAAACGCGGTCCGGGCGGGATATCCAACTTCGTCGGGCCGTCTGCCGGGATTTATCCAAACCCCGTGAGATTGAGCTTCCCGATGGCGTACTGACCGACAATTGGCGGACCGTGCTCGAAGATGACGACGTTTCAGTCGTGGTGCAACTCGTGGGCGGGACCACGACCGCTCGGGAAATGATGATCGCATTCCTAAAAGCCGGAAAGAATGTGGTCACTGCGAACAAAGCGTTACTATGTGAGCATGGCGAGGAATTGTTCCAGCTCGCTCGAGAACACGATTGCACGATCGCGTTTGAAGCGGCGGTTGCCGGTGGAATTCCGATCATCGCCGCGATTGGGCAGTCGATGACGGCGAACCAGATTCGCTCGATCGAGGCGATTCTCAACGGCACGAGCAACTACATTCTGACGGAAATGCTTTCGCAGGGACGAACTTACGAAGACGCATTGAAACAGGCTCAGGAACTCGGTTACGCCGAGGCCGACCCCACAATGGATGTCGATGGCACCGATGCCGCTCAGAAACTGACAATCCTGGCTCGATTGGCATTTGGAACAACGGTGTCGCTTGATGAGTTCCCCCGACAGGGGATCGATTCGGTGGCGCTTGCGGATTTGCAATATGCGGCGGAGTTAGGGTACCGCATCAAGTTACTTGGTGTGGCCAAGGTGGTGGACGGGCACTTGGAAATGCACGTTCAACCGACGCTCGTCAAGCAGGATCGACCGGTCGCCCAAGCCGACGGGGCGTTCAACATCATCGCGGTCGATGGCGATGCGGTCGGGCGAACTTGGTACACCGGTCCGGGAGCCGGTCAGATGCCGACGGCCTCCGCTGTTGTGGCGGACTTGGTCGACACCGTCGCCGGTCGCACGCGACTGACATTCCCATTGCTCGACCTGTGGGGCGAACGAACACCGTTACCGGTGCAGGCTCCGGACGAAATCACGAGCCGGTATTTCTTGCGGTTTAGCATGGAAGACCGTCCGCACGTGTTCGCGGAGATTGCGGATATTTTGGGTCGCAACGGCATCAGCTTGGCGTCGATCATGCAACACGAAGCATCGGAGTCCAAGACGCAAGCCGGATCACGACCGATGGTGCCAGTCGTGGTGATGACGCATCGCACTACACGTGGACGCATGCAAGCTGCCGAACGGGAATTTCAACAATTGAACACGTTGCAACCGCCATGGATTCTGTTGCCGGTCGCTGATTGATGGCGAGCCGTCGAATTCTCATTACGGGGGCCAACGCGGGAATCGGCTACGAGACGGCTCTCGGGTTGGCACGCACCGGTGCGGAAGTCATCATGCTTTGCCGCGACCAATCCCGTGGCGAAGCCGCTCGCAATCGGATTCGCTGGGAGAGCGGCAGCCTATCCGTGGAACTCATGCTCTGCGATTTGGCGTCGCAATCTTCGATCCGAAAATTCGCAGCTGAGTTTCAGTCACGATTCGAGTCGCTGGATGTGCTCATCAACAACGCCGCCGTCTTGTCGCAAACTCGACAGCTCACGGACGATGGCATCGAATTGCAATGGGCGGTGAACCATCTTGCGCCGTTTCTGCTGACCCATTTGTTGCAAAGCAGGTTGATGGCCGCCGAATCCGCTCGCGTTTTGAATGTCTCCTCGGGAATGCATCGTCGAGGGAAAATCGACTTCGACAATCTGCAAGGCGAACGAAACTACCACCCCCGCACGATCTACGCACAAACGAAGTTGGCAAACGTGTTATTCACCGTGGAGTTAGCCAAACGGTTGGAAGAAACCGGCATCACGTGCAACGCACTCCATCCGGGAACCATCGCCACGGGACTGTATCAACAGTTTCTCGGTTTGCCGAAGATGTTGAGTTTTGTTTCCCGCTGGTATGGAAAAAGTCCGCGAACCGGTGCGGAGACTTCGATCTATCTCGCCACATCCGAAGAAGTCGCCGGGCAAACCGGATTGTACTTTCGGAACCGTCGTCCGGCTCCAATGAATCCAGTGGCGAATGATTGTGAGTTGCGGTCGCGACTATGGGAACTGAGTGCCGAAATGACCGAGCTAGCCGCAGTCTAATCTGAGTGTAGCGACTGGCGATGCGTATTCGTCGAGAAGCACAGAACCTGAGACGCTGAACGTGCTCTTTGTTCCTGAGATCAACCGCGCGTTATTTGTCAGCGGTTTTGTCTTCCGGCGGCAATGCGAGAGCATCGGAAACTTCGGGTTTCTCCAAGAAAAACTTCGCCAAAACTTTCACGTCTTTGCCTTCTTGCACCCACTCCTTGGGACTCACGGTCTCGCCGTAGGGCGTGTACTCCGCAACGACTTTGGGTTCGACGTCCTCTGGCGTGAGTGTCACGATGAAACGCGGCCCGTCATCGTTAAATTGATGAACTGTCCCGGTAATGATGAAATACTTCTCGAGATATTTTTCGATAGCGGCTTGTTGATCGTTGGCGAAATCTTTTGCGACTGTGAGCGCATCGACGGTCTGTGGTTGAGGGCCTTCAATCTTGACGATGGTCCACCTGTGAAAGGCCTGCCATAGATCGAAAGACGTCTGAGGGTTGATCCATTGCCGAAGCGTGACCGTTTGCCCTGGCATCGCTCGAAAGACCGCATGAGATCCTGGTTGGCTGGCAAATTCCATGTAGTTCTTGTCGAGATGAAGTATCGGCGTTGCATCGAAATTGATTTCATACGAACGAACGACTCCAATCGTTTCAATCACTTTGCCTTTGTTTTCGTTGAACATCGCCTTCGTGAATTTCTCGAAGGTAAATTCATCGGCCGGAATCGTCAGCGAGACTTCTGCGTCCGCAAGATTCTTCGGTGGCGTCGAAGGAGGACTGGGTGGTGTTGACTCCGCCGAAGATTCATCGGTCTTGGCTGTCGCTTCGTTGACGGTCGGTGTATCGTCGTTCTGTTGTTGGGGGACGCTCGGCGATTCTGCGTTGGACTTCGCTGGTGGTTTTGCTGCGGTCTCTTGCGGCGACTCACTACAACCTGCGAGTAATACGCAAGTCGAAAGCAACACACCGGACGATCTCAGGAGTTTTCTCATCGTTCGTAGCGTCCTTTGTCAAGAAAATGTTTCTGGTGTTCGCTTCCACGCGAGACGAATCCCTGAGCAACCCTAACCCCGTGGTTTCGCATCGGCAAGCACTCGCCCCATCGGAACGATGATTTCCGTCTCGGTCGTCGCTTATGAAATGGTGCGCAAACACCGTTCAGCACATGCAGTCATGCAAGTCTTTCGGCGTTTACTTCTTTTTGGACTTCCCCTGGGGAATGATCTCCAAAGTGACGATCGTGTCTTTTGGCGGGATGCGTTCGGTCCAAGCTTCGTAGAGCAGGTTACCGGAACCGCTGGCAGAGCTTTCCACGCCGACGTCGATCATCGCGGTCGCGAAGTTGGCAACACAGATGAAATCACCACTCTCCGCTTGATAGATGCGTTTGCCTTTGTCTGGTCCATCCGGCACGACATAGAACCCGCTACCGCAGAAGACCCAGTCGGCGTCCATTTGGCGAGGTTGGCTCTCCTTGAAGAACCGCCGAATTGCGGCTTGAAATGTTTTGTCGTCACTCATCTTAAGAAACTCGTCCCGTTGCTCTTCCGTCATGGGACCGTACCAATAGAGTTCCTTAATCTTGGCGTCGTACCGAAGCTCACTGGTTTTCAGCAGGGTGACACCCTTGGGCAACGCCTCCAAATCGGCAACGTAGAACCGATAGATCGCCCGTCGGATCCAAGTTTTGACATTCACCCGATGAATTTTGTCGTTCTCGTCCGTCCAGATGGCGAAAATGTCGAGTTTCTCTCCGGTCGGCGGATAGAACTTTTCGTTCTCGTACCGCACCGTTTTGCCGGCTTCCGCACCGAGGGCCAACAAACCGGAATGGATAACGTAGGCGTCGGCATCGACGGATAGAATCGATTCGTGCTCTTTGGTTTGCTTCTTGCACAGGAGCATTTCCAGCATCCCTTCCCGAAGAACCACTTTCGTCTTCACGATGATTTGTTTGTCGGCTCGGTTGAGCAGTACCGTCTTCTGCTTATTCAACGGCACCGGCTTCGCGGGTTCCGCGTCTCGTTGGGTTTCCTCAGCGTGAATGCGGGGAGCCGTTGAGGAAATCAGAATCAACATCATCCAAGCAAAATGGGTTTTCAACATGGGATTCCTTTGTGATCGCGTTGCTTTGAGATTGTTGAAACTTTGACCGCGGCGGTTCAATTCCGGCAGAACTTTTTCCGGATTGCGGGGTTAGAAGCCCGACGGTCTTACGTAATGTTCGATAGGAAGACGGATAACCGGTTCGAACCCCACAGGAAGCTAGTGATGACAAATCGATTTCAGTTCCACGTCAGCCGACGACATTTCCTTGGTGGACTGACCGCTCTCGGGGCGACCGCCTGGACCGTGCCGGGCGCTTTCGCGGACGAGTTGGCACGCACACCTCGTATGACTGAAGGTCCATTCTATCCGGACAAGCTGCCACTCGATACTGATAACGATTTGATTGTCCTCAACGACAAACTGACTCCCGCAGTCGGAGAGATTACGCACCTCTCTGGACGGATTCTGGGGCCATCCGGTGAGCCGTTGCGAAACGCGGTGATCGAGATTTGGCAAGTCGATCACAACGGAGCGTACCTTCATTCCGGCACGAGCAACGCCGACAAACGGGACAAGAATTTCCAAGGGTTCGGACGGTTCACGACCGGCAGCGACGGTCGGTACTACTTCCGCACCGTCAAACCCGTACCGTATCCCGGACGCACGCCACACATTCACTTCCTGGTTCGCAAGGGCGAAAGTCGGCTGCTGACGAGTCAATTCTTTGTCAAAGGCCATGCACAGAATCAGCGGGACGGTATCTATCGCAGCATTGATCCGAAGGTGAAAGAACTCGTCGATGTCGATTTCAAACCGATGAAAGAAAGTCGGAGCGGTGAGCTGCTGGCTCAAGCCGATATCATTGTCGGTTTGACTCCCGTAGAACCCGAACGACGAGGACTGCGGGGACGCCGTCCCGGCGGATTGCGACGTCCCGGCAGTCCACCACCACGCCGACCGCAGAACTAGAGCAGCGGTCATCCATGCCCGCGCAAAGCCGTGGGCATGCCACCTAACTTCGTTACGTCATCATTTCTGATCGGTGTGTTTGACCTGGGTCGCGAGCCACTTTTGCCAATCGGCGATGAATGGGCATTCGCGCTCGAATTCCAGCGTGTGAGCGGCGGTGGGGTATTCGATGAGCGTTGTCTCACTCGTCCCAAGCCGCTTGAACCACTTCTGGGTTTGTGGGTTATCGATGATGCGATCGGTACCGGCAAGCATCACCAGTGTCGGGATACAAATTTGTTCTGCCGCTGCTTGCGATTCCCGTTCGAGAGCAATCCCGGCAGTCACCAGGGATGTCGTGATCTCTCGTAACGTCGCCGCGTCGGTGCGGATGAATTCTTGCCATTCGAGATCGTTCGTGAACAACGCTGGATCCGCGAGTGGAATCTTCACCCGATGGTGCGTCTTGCCAATGGCCATTGCCGCTCTCAATGCCATCCGCTGATACCACCGCGGACCGACACGCCCATAAATTCCGGGACCGAGCAAAGTGAGACCCGCGAGCAAATCCGGTCGTCGTTTTGCGACCACCGCTGCCAATCGCGCACCCCAACTGATGCCGGTCAGAAAAATCGGGCCGTTGTTGCATTGGATTGACGTCAAAAACTGCGAGACATCATTGATCAATCGTTCGGCGTGCACCGCGTGACCACGTTCGGTCTCGTTCATTCCCGAACCGCGTCGGTCGAGAAACCGCACTTCGAAACCAGCGTTCGCCAGTTCGGAACACGATCGCGTGTACCAACCGGCGTGACTTTGAATCCCGTGCAAACACACGACGGTTCCACGCGGGGACGTGACCGGTCGCCAATGCCGCAGACGCAAAGGATAACCGTCGGAAGCAGTGAAGGTGTCGATGGTTTCGGTGATGGGAGAATCGCTCACTTCATTCGGTCAGTTCCAAAGTGCCGTCGCACACGTTCTGGTTAACTGGTCATCGACTCCAACACCCGAGCGTAGGCACCGTAGGCACCGGCTCCGAAGAGGACGAACCGCACGAGAGCCGGTTTCTGACGGTCGATGAGAAAATCCCGCACGGTGGCGAGAGAATGTTCGGCGGCAAGGTCCATTGGGTATCCATAGACGCCCGTGCTGATGGCCGGAAAGGCGATCGAGCGACATTCCCGTTCGGTCGCCAATTCCAAGCATGATCGGTAAGCGGAGGTCAACAGGTCCGGTTCACCGCTGTCACCGCCACTCCAGATCGGACCAACGGCGTGAAACACATAGGTCGCGGAGAGTTTCCCCGCTCCGGTCGCCACCGCGTTTCCAACCGAGCAACCATCGGGGTAATCTCGGTCCGTTTCTTCCATAATTTGTGGGCCACCAGCTCGGTGAATCGCACCATCCACACCGCCGCCACCCGCGAGTGCCGAATTCGCGGCATTCACAATGGCATCGACTTCCTCAGCGGTGATATCACCCTGAGCAAGTTCAATCCGACACGAACCAAACTGCACTTGCATGGAATACCCTGTCGGTCAGGCAGTGTACGATTTCATGTTTGCAAGTTGGAAAGGGTGGCATGCCCACCCCGAGCGGTGGGCATGCCACCCAGCAATTTGTCAGGCACAGTCTGACCTACGGGCCACCGGCCGACGTCTCACTATTTACCCAACGAGCGAATGCGGATGTTGCGGAAGGCGACGGGGTCGGAGTGGCCGGCGAAGCCGAAGTGTCCGCTTTTCAGATCTTTGCCGGGGTGCGGAGAGTTCGCCATGTACTCGGTGATCTTGGACAGATCGGTGTCGAGAATTTTGGTTCCGTTGAGGACGACCTGAATGGTCGAGCCTTTCACGGTCACTTCTTGAAAGTTCCACTCACCGACGGGGCGGAGGAATCCCCGCGTGGCCGCCGCCATGCCGTAGGCGGAACCGTGGTACTGACGTTTGTCGAGTTTGGCGTACTTTTCGGCAGTGTTGTCGAGAACTTGCAGTTCGGTCATGCCGGCATAGGCTGGATTGCCTTGTCCTGGGTACCGAATGGCTAGACCGTTATTGCCACCGGGGGGCAAACGGAACTCGACTTGAGCAACAAAGTCACCGTACTCCGCTTCGGTGAACAGCGTGCCGCCTTTGCCGGGTTTGCAGACGATCGTGCCGTCTTTGACTTCGTAATTCTCTTTGGCTCCGAACCAACCTTTAAGGTCTTTGCCGTTGAAAACTGATTCGAATTCGCCTTCAGATTCTTCTTGAAGAATCTTGTTGGCTTCTTCGGTGGGAATTTCGCGAACGAAGATGTTTCGCCAGCGGATTTCACCACCATGGGTTTGCAGTTGGATTTTGCCGGTCTTGAACAGGGGTTGGCTGCGGTCCCAATAGTTGGCCATCGGTGCGTTGTCGACGACTTTTTTGCCGTTGTACCAGACGGTCGTCAACTCGCCGATTTGGCGAATTCGAAAGCTGTTCCACTCGCCGAACGGTTTGTCGGCGTGGACGAGCGGAAGTTGGCCGGGGCTGCCTTTCGCATTGTTGAACAGACCACCGGAGCCTTTGTCCGCGTTGCGATCCCACTTTCCACCTTCTTTCGTGGTGTCCCAGATTTGCACCTGCGGAGTTCCGCGAAGGTAAATCCCACTGTCGGCTTTGGCAACGGTTTTGTAATCAATGAGCAACTCGATGTCGCCGTATTCTTTGTCGGTCGTGAGGTAAGCGCCTTTGCCATCGTTGACGAGTTCGCCATTGTCGACGGACCAGTGCTGTTTGGCGTCGGCGGTCCATTTTTCGATTTGTTCCTCACGGGCTTCGTCGTCCATTGCAGCAAGTTTGCGGGGATCGAAGTGAGGCTGTCCATGCCATCCGGAGAGGTCTTTGCCGTTAAACAGGGCGGTGAAGCCTTCCGGTGGAGTGTTGTGGTCGTCGGCTTGGAGTGGAGTCGAACAGAACAGACTCACCAGAGCCAACAGTCCGAGAACAGAACATCGTTTCATCACGGTCTTTCTAAAAGTGCTTCGTTATCAAAAGGGTTCTTGAAACCTCTCTCAAAGATTAACCGATGTTGATGCTTTCGCAATACTGTGCAAGAAATTAGACTACACACATACACAACGGTTGATGAGTCACGGCTGGTGCTTGGTCATGAGGCGGTGAAATGCGAACAGAAGTCCAGAATACAGAGCCGATTCATCCTCAAGTGAGCCGACGCACTGCTGTGCAAGCGGGAGCAATTGGCTTGCTCGGGTTGGGAATGAATCACCGAGCGGCCCTTGCGGAGGCATCACCGAATGGACGGGGACCATCCGGGACGGCGAAGTCGTGTATTTTCATTTTCCTCTCCGGCGGGTTGGCTCAGCATGAGAGCTTCGACATGAAACCCGATGCCCCGGATACCGTTCGCGGGGAATTCCAACCGATTTCCACCGAAACGCCGGGACTGCAAATCTGCGAACACTTGCCGGAATTGGCCAAGCGAAGTCAGCTATGGTCGCTGTGCCGCTCGATCACGCATTCATCGAATGAGCATTCGGCAGGGCATCACATCATGTTGACCGGCCGATCGGATCTGCCAACGGGATTCAACCCCAGCAAACCGTTGCCAACGGATCACCCTGCAATTGCGAGCATCGTCGGTGAGTTAACCACGCCCCGCAACAATCTTCCGCCTGCCGTGGTATTGCCGGAACGGTTGGTGCATCGCACGGGCCGTGTGATCCCTGGAGCATTCGGCGGTCAAATGGGGCCGCAACGTGATCCGTGGTTCGTGAACGCTTCGCCGTTCCATACGAAATCCTACGGTGCCTACCCGGATTACGCTTTCGACCATCAGGAACGCGGCGGCAGTGATAATCGGGTCTTTCAGGCTCCGAATTTGACGTTGCCGCATGGCTTGACGCAATCCAAATTCGCCCGCCGCACGGATTTGCTTGCGAGTCTGGAGCAGCAACGCCGTTCGTTAGAACAACACGCCGAAACGCAGGACTTTGACCGCTTCCGACAAGGGGCAATTTCGTTGCTCAGTGAGCCGAGTATTCAGCACGCCTTCGACGTCACCGGTGCCGATGCCGAAACCCAGGACCGCTACGGTCGCAACGCATTCGGTTGGTCATTGTTGATGGCTCGTCGGTTGGTTGCGTCCGGGGTGAATTTGGTGCAGGTGAATCTCGGAAACAACGAAACTTGGGATACGCATGGCAACGCGTTTCCTCATCTAAAAGACAAGCTGTTTCCGCCAACCGATCGAGCGGTATCGGCCTTGCTCGACGATTTGAAAGAGTCTGGGCAACTTGATGAAACACTGGTCGTGATCGCCAGTGAGTTCGGACGCACGCCCAAGATTTCCTTGCTGGCGAATGCCTATGAACTTCCCGGTCGCGATCATTGGGGAGCAGTGCAAAGTGTGTTGTTCGCCGGTGGTGGAATGCCGGGCGGGGCGGTGGTCGGTTCGTCCGATGCTCACGGCGGATACCCCGAAGAATCGCCGCATACGCCGGAAGACTTCGCCGCCACGATTTATCACGCACTCGGCATTCCGAGCGTCGCAGCGTGGAAGAACGCTCTCGATCGTCCGCATCACGTCTACCACGGCGATCCAATTTTCGCATAAGGGGAACGCTGGCTGTCTCAGGCGATTTCTTGGTGAAATTTCTAATGAGGGTTTGTGAACATTTATCAATGCGTTCGCAACTGAATCAATTGATATGTCAAACGCTGTATCTATTGTACAGTTCGTGGTTTAGCGTTTTGAGCGTGAGATGCCCTCGTCTGTAGACGATGGACTTGGTATAATGCCATCATCAATCGGGCCAACCCATTCTCTTGGGTCCTGTCGGTATTTCTACCTATCCTATCTACGAGGTCTACGATGAGAAAAACACAGTCACGGGGGTTTACGTTGATTGAATTGCTGGTGGTGATTGCCATCATCGCAATTCTGATCGCTTTGCTATTGCCAGCGGTCCAGCAGGCCCGTGAAGCCGCCCGGCGAACCCAGTGTAAGAACAATTTGAAAAACCTAGGGTTGGCGTTACACAACTACCACGACGTCAACAATGCATTTCCGGCTCGACAAGGCGGCACGGGCAGCAACTCGGGTGGGGCGCAACGTGGTCGAATTTCAGGACTTGTGCAGTTGGCCCCGTTCTACGAACAACAGAACCTCTACGATCAAGTTCAAAACGCCAACAACGCACCTTGGAGCAACACCAGCTATTGGACCGTCGAATTGGACATCCTGATGTGCCCGTCGGACGGTGGCGACGTTTCTCCTCACGGCGGGACACGTGGTTTGAACAACTATGTCTTCTGCGGTGGTGATGCGTTGCTCGATAGCGATAATGGTGGTAATCCGATCGCTTCACGGGGATTGTTCGGCGTGTGGACGACCTACGGATTCCGCGACATGACAGACGGTTCCAGCAACACAATCGCTATGTCAGAGCGATTGCGTCCGGATGCCAGCAACCGATTGGGCATGGTTTCGACGGCTGGTGGCAGCACACCGATCAACTGTCGAGCTCAATTTGCGAATAATACGTTGAACAGCCCCTATACCAGTGACACATCTCCTGGGTACCGCTGGGGTGACGGAGCCGCCTTCTTTGCCGGTTTCAACACGATTATGCCACCGAACACGGCGTCTTGCTTCAGTAGTGGAGCCGATCACTGGCAACCTGCGTTCTACACGGCTTCGAGTGCGCATCCCGGTGGTGTGCACGTGTTGATGGGCGACGGGGCGACGCGTTTTGTTAGCGAAAATATCGATACCGGCGACCAAAGCGTTGCCCCTCCAAGTCCGACTGCTGGCGGTGCTAGCCCGTACGGCGTTTGGGGAGGCATGGGAACTCGTGCTGCTGGTGAAGTTGTGCAACTTCCATAATTCTTCCCTAAGGGGACGAAACCTGATACTCCCGTTTCTGAACTTGCAGAGGCGGGAGTTTCTTCATATACATTGTTCAGTAATCGAAAGGATTATCATGCGTCTATTGCTCGGATTGACCTTAGTTGTTTTGGGGTGTGGAGGTAGTGGCGAGGACAAATGGACGAAAGATCGGCCGGAAGTTGTCGACGCGGAAGGCGTGGTGACTTATCAGAATGAACCGGTCGAAGGAGCCACGGTCGTTTTTGCTCCCACGGACGGAAAACATGCGGCGTCCGGTTTAACAGATTCGAGTGGCCAGTTTTCGGTCAGCGCGTTTCCAAACTCCGAAGGTGCCGTTCCTGGCAGCTATAAAGTGACCGTCACGAAAATGGAAACACCATCCGCAAGCGGCGGTGGCGATGGACACGGTGAGGCCGTAGCCGCTCCGAAAAATCTCTTGCCGGCCAAATACGCCGAGACGGCCAACACACCGTTAACCGCCGATGTTCCCGCGTCGGGGAAAACCGATTTTCAATTCGATTTAAGCGATTGAGTCAATCAGACTCAGCCGGATGACTGGGAACTCAGTTTGCGGGCCATGTCTTGGCCCAGCGTGTTTTGGAGTTTCTGGCCGATGGCGGGGGAGCGCTGGAAGAGTGCTTGGAGGTCGTCGCGTCGCCAGACGGCGGTGACGACCTCCGTGACGGCAACAACGTCGGCCGTGGTCGGGCCACCGGTTAGGTAACTAATTTCCCCGACAAATTGTCCATCGCGGAGTGCGGCGATTTCGTTGCCATCAATCTCAACGGCCGCATGTCCGTGAAACAGCACGACGAGTTCTTCTGAGATCACACCCGCTTGGATGATGACATCACTCGGCGTGAACGATTTCCATTCCGCCTTGGAAAGCAAGTGGTGAGCTTCCCGTGGTGAGAGATCTTGGAAGACGAGTTGTCGAAGCCGCTCCTGATCGGCAGACAACGGGATCACACGTCGTTCGCGAAGCAACAGGAACAGATTCCAACCGTTGATCGAGATGTAAACGGTTTGCCAAAAGATCGGTGCGTTTTGGCAGCCTTTCGGTCCGTCGAGGAAATAGGGCAGCAAACAAAACCCCGCCACCACACTGAGCAACCGCAGCCAGAGGATATCGCGAACGGCATAACTCAGGCAGAACAGGACGTTCGCCAATTGAAAGAGTGTCAGATTCCAACTCATGAGACGCCCCGAAATTCGATTCCGACACGGGTTTGAATCCGTCCGTGCTTGACAGTCGCATCGAACCGTGTTTATCTAATCGGTGTGGGAATGAGAAGCCGCTGTTTGACCTAACGTCGGCGTCGTTTCATTGGCCACTTGTGAAAATGTTACGCAGCTTGCAGTCTCGTCATAATCGGAACGTCGTATGATGTTGAACGGTCTCAAAATCGGTTTACTCGCTACAGTGCTCGTTGGGATCTGCGGCGATTGCTTCGCCAATGAGGAAGCGGTTGGGCGAACGTTTCGGGCGGGGGCCGCAACTGCTGACATCACTCCGCCGCTGGGGGAATTGGTTGTCGGTGGGTTTGCACCGTTTCCTGCACAGAATATCCACGACCCTCTTCACGCACGCTGTTTGGTTCTTGACGATGGACAGCGACAAATCGCCCTTGTCATTTGTGACACGTTGTATATCCCTCGCGAAATTTGCGACGAAGCTCGTCAGCAAATCGCTGAAAAGACATCGTTGGCGGCCGATCATGTATTGATTGCGGGAACGCATACGCACTCGGCGACTCGCGCCTCAAGTGAGAAATACACGCCAATTCTCGTGGCCGGCATCGTGAAGTCGGTCCAAACCGCACTGAAGAATTTGGAACCGGCCCGCATTGGTTGGAGCAGCGTGGACGAACCTCGCGAGGTGTTCAATCGGCGTTGGCATGTGACCGATCCGAAGATGCGACGCAACCCGTTCGGCGGCATCGACACGGTTCGGATGAACCCGCCCCGCGGGAATGCGGCTCTTGTGCGGCCAGCGGGACCGGTTGATCCGGAAGTTTCCTTCATCAGTGTGCAGTCGCGGGATGGCCGACCGATCTCGCTATTGGCGAACTATTCGCTGCACTATGTGGGAGGCGTCAATCGGGGTGATGTTTCCGCCGATTACTTTGCGATCTTCTCCAAACGGATTGGGGAAATGCTGACTAAAGGACAGAAAACCGACGATCATCCGTCGTTTGTCGGTATGCTCAGCAATGGTACGAGTGGGGATGTGAACAACATCAATTTTCGGGCTCGCTCGCCAAAACGGTATGAGAGGTACGAAAAGATGACCGAGGTCGCCGAACGGGTGGCGACCCGTGTGCATTCCGCGTACGACAGCGTGACCTATCAGGATTGGGTGCCCGTCGCCGCCGCCATGAAAGACCTGAGCCTGCAAGTTCGGAAACCCGACCAAAAAATGCAGGAGTACATCGCGAGTCTCGCCAAAAAACCAAAAGACGCCGAACCCTTCCACCGATATGAGACGAATTACGCCGAACGGGTGACAAAACTCTTGAACGGTCCGGACACCTTCACGGTTCCGTTGCAAGCTATCCGAATCGGTGATTTGGGAATCGCCGCGATTCCGTTCGAGGTCTTCACCGAAATCGGTTTGGAAATCAAAGAGCAAGCTCCATACAAGGATGCTTTCACCATCGAACTTGCCAACGGAGCCTACGGCTACTTGCCAACGCCCGCACAGCACAAACTCGGTGGCTACGAAACTTGGATGGGAACCAACCGCGTACAACTCGACGCCTCCGAACACATCACGCGAGTCGTGTTCGAGTTGATGCAAGCTTTGAAAACCGAATCGAAGTCGTCATCATCAGGGAAGACAGTTCAATAGATTGCCTCCCGACTTTTTGAGGAGCTACGATGGCGGAGTATCGCAACAGCATCGAGATCGAACGCCCCATCGAGGAGGTTTTTCTACTCACCAACAACCACGTGGCGGAGTGGAGCAGTGTGGTAATCGAGGAGGAAGTGCTCCACGAAGAAGAAGGCGGTGTGGGCACTCGATTTCGCAGCATCACTGAAAGCAACGGTAAACGGATGGAGTTTGACGGAACCGTCACTCACTACGATCCACCGTACGCCAACACCGTGGAACTCAAAGGCGAACAATTCGATCTCGAAGTGGAATACGAGTTTGAAGACCTTGATGGCAACACCCGCGTCACACAGCGAAGTCATGTGCACCCGCGAGGTTTGATCAGACTCGTTTTCATGTTTCTTGGGCCGATCATCAGGCGTGCCCAGTGCGATGCGACCTACAAAGAGTTGCAGCGTCTCAAAACGTTTTGTGAAAACGCTCCGCGAGAATTGACGGAATCCCATCTGGAAACGTGAGTCATGGAAGCGTGATCCGGGCGGGTGATGAAATGCGGACGAACCGGTAATTTGCCGCCGGTGTTTGCTCGCCATCTGGCGATCTGGTTATGATCCAATTCCGTGTTTTCGGATCCTCGATTCCAAGATCGTCATGAACCTGACCGTTTCCTACAACGCCCCCAGCGGTGTTCACTCCGCTGCTGGCAAACGCATCTTGTATTTCTCGCCGAACCAGTTTCGGGAGCCGGTCGCGTTCGATGCACCGTTGCGGGAACCGTTGCGGTTTCGGGAAGCAATTTCCGCGTTGCACGATGTGGTCATCAACGATCTGCGTTACAAACCTCGGGATAAGTCGGCTTACGAAGAGTGGAAGCGACAGCAGCAGGAGTCCGCCCGGAAGTTGCGTCGCGGCGCCATGGAACAAGCCCGAAGTGAATTGGCGGTGCGAGCCGGTGAACCGATCCCGCCGAAACTCAAGTGGGCCTTCACCGACGCCCGGAAAGTGTACTGGAAAGCTCGGCAGGCGTATTCCAATTACCTGTGGCGACGCGATCGCGAACTCTGGCGACTTTTGATGCCCTGTGATCCGATCGTGACCGTGGCTGACGATGTGGTGTTCTTTGAATGCTTCTCAGCGGACGAATCGAGTTACGGGTGCCTGACCGTCAACCGAGACGATGCGTTCGGGCACTCGGATTCATTTCAAGTTGGCACGACGAATGTCGATTACTCTTGGGATCTGTATCACCATTTTCAATCGCTGCGGTCGTATCGGGAGACGCGGTTCACCGTCGATCCGTCTGGTCTAGACGTGCAAACCGAAGCGGCGGCGGGGCATCGGGAAGAGAAAATTGACTTACCGGACGGTTGGTTGCGGGGGTTCTGCCAACTGCAAGCGGCGATGTCGCTTCCCATGCGTAAAGTCACACTCTCCCGAGATGCTGTCTATTCTCTGCTGGCGTACCTGAAACGTCACAAGGCGGATCGTAGTCCGCGAGCAGTGCGGTTTGAACTCGTCGATGGACAACCCCCGAGCATTGTGCTGGAACCGTGGGAACTGAAAATCACGTCGCACGGCACGATGTATCATGGTCCGTCTTCAGAATCAAAACCAATTGAGCCGATTCGGATTTGGGGGCGTCGACGGTTGTTGTCGTTGGCGCGCGTGTTGCCGTTGGCGGAGCGGTTCGATGTGTATCTGCTGGGCAGCGGGTTTCCGAGTTTTTGGGTTGCGGACATGGGCAGCATGCGGCTCACGCTCGGGCTGTCTGGTTGGACGACGAACGATTGGACACGCGGTTCCGCACTCGATGTGTTGGCTCCGCCGGTCGAAATCAAAGGGTCCACGTTGAGTTCGGTCGCCGACCATCTGCAGTCGGTCCGCATGGGAACGCTAACGGAAATCGCGAATGCCCAGCAAATTTCCGTCCCGCAGTGTGCCGCCGCGTTAAATAAACTCGCAAGCACCGGCGAAGTCATTTTTGACCTGCACGCGGGCGTGTACCGTTGGCGACGGATCATGCCGAACGCACTGAGCCAAGCCGATCTCGGGCCGGAGAACGAGGAACTTGTGGAGTCTTGGAACATCGTTGCCCGCGGTGTGGTGAGCATCAAAACCGATACGCTGCAAGGAGACGGACTGCACCTTCTCACCGGCAAGGCGGCTACGAAGCCGGTCGAATTGCTCGTCGAAGGCGATGGCACAATGAAACGCGGCAAATGTTTCTGCGGACATCATCAGAAAGCCGGTTTGCGGATGGGGCCGTGTCGGCATTTGCTCGCGTTGCGGGCGGTTTGGATGCGTGGCGGGAAACACCAGTCGACCACCGATCGCGTCGCTGCTCTGCAAACCTGGTTCGACCGCTTTCAAGCGTGGGCCAACTGAATTGCACATGGGGGTTGATTATTCGATAATTGCCAAGTTGATTCACAGCCGCTGGTTTTCGGTTTTGAATGTCAATCCTCGACTCTTGAAGCAATCCAACCATGTCCGAAACTGCTCGCATTGGTATCCTCACTGTCTCCGACCGTGCCAGTCGTGGTGAATACGAAGACCGGGGCGGTCCGGCGATCCAAGAATATCTGCGGGAAGTGTTGTCCAGCGAGTGGGAACCCGTAGCGAAGATCGTTTCGGATGAGCAAGCCGAGATTGAAGATGAGATGAAACAGATGGTCGATTTCGATCACTGTTGCTTGGTCATCACCACAGGGGGCACGGGACCAGCGTTGCGGGATGTCACGCCGGAAGCCACCGAAGCGGTTTGTGAAAAGATGATGCCGGGGTTTGGCGAACTGATGCGGCAAGTCTCGTTGCAAGCGGTGCCGACGGCGATTCTCTCTCGGCAAACGGCCGGAATCCGGGGCGGGGCGTTGATTGTCAATTTGCCGGGGCAACCGAAGGCGATTGGTGAATGCCTGGATGCCGTCTTCCCAGCGATTCCGTATTGCATCGATCTCATCGGCGGACCGTTCCTGACCACCGACGAAAACCGACTTGTCGCGTTCCGTCCCAAAAAGAAATGACGGAGATCGAGCGATGCCCCGAACGGATACCGACCGTCGTCGCTTGCAAGAAATCGTCGAGAAAACGGAACTCGCCGACGACGATGTCTTCCTTCGCACGGGAGATGTTTACGATACGATTCTGCTGGAATCCGCCCTCGTCGAAGACCCCAACTTCACACGGGTGGCCGAGGCGGACTTGGCTCGAATGTTCGAGTTGTACGACGAAATTTTCTATGACGGATCCTTGGGGCGGTTGGCTCGATCGGATGGGAACACGCTGTCGTTTCGGTTGTCCTCACGGATGACATCCGCGGCGGGAAAGACGTTCCAACGTCGTCGCCGCCGAAAAGGACCGGCTCAGTACGAGATCGCGATTTCGACGGCGTTGTTGTTTGCCGCGTTTCGGGGCAGCGATCATCGGCCGATAACCGTCAGCGGGGTGCCCTGCGTCGATCGATTGGCGGCCATGCAACGCGTGTTCGAGCACGAAACGTTGCACTTGGTCGAAATGCTAATTTGGGATGATTCCAGTTGCTTCCGCAAACGCTTCCGCTCAATGGCCACACGGTTGTTCGGTCATCGGGAGAGCACGCATTCGCTGATCACGCCCGTCGAGCAAGCCCGCGAACAGTTCGGCATTAAAACTGGCGATCTCGTGACGTTCTCATTCGAAGGTCGCACCCTGACTGGTTACGTCAACCGCGTCACGAAGCGAGCGACGATTCTCGTGCCGGACCCGAAAGGCGAACGCTACTCCGACAATCGCCGCTACACCAAGTTTTACGTGCCGCTCTCGCAACTCCGACGGGCTTAAGGCATCGAATGAAGCGGTTTTGATTTCACATGGCATCGCAACTGTTGATTTCGTTTCGTGGCCGAGGTGGGACGGTCGGCGTATAATCTTCCGTCATACGAGATATCTTGATGGAGAACGAGCGACGTGAAATTTCACTTTTTGTTCTTGGTGACAATTGGTCTCTGCTCGACCCCTGTTGCCGCGGAAACGCCATCGACACAAACGGACGCGGCGAAAGCAGGATACGAGTTCATCCGCTCCACGCCGTTGTTGCCAACCGACTTTGACCAAGAAACGTTCGACGCCGTCTGGCAAGAATGGCCCGAGCCATTGCGATCGAAAGCGGAAAAGGCAACGGCGGCCGAGCGTCGAAAAATGGCATTCGAGCGGTATGGATTGGTCGAACCACCCGACGGCGATGGAAACGGACCGGCTCTCGGATATGTCGATGACGGGCAGGGCGGTTGGGTGATGAATTGCTTGGCGTGTCATGGCGGACAGGTCGCCGGCCAAGCGATCCCCGGTGTGCCCAACTCGAATTTCGCGTTGCAAACCATGACGGAAGAACTCCGCTTGGCAAAGGTTCGGCTTCAGAAACCATTTGCCAGCAAAGACTTGGCGATTTTCAATCTTTCGCTGGGGAGCACGAATGGAACGACAAATGCCGTGGTGTTCGGCATTCTGCTCGGGGCCCTTCGCGATGCGGACATGAATTTCGTCGAAGGATCGGCGGCACCGCCACGGACCGATCATGACATGGATGCCCCACCGTTCTGGAATGTCAAAAAGAAATCCCGATTGTATTGCGACGGCCATTCGCCGAAGAATCACCGCGTCCTTGTGCAGTTCATGCTGCTCCCGGTGAACGATGCGGCGTCGATCAAATCGAAGGAAGACGACTTCCGCAATGTATTGGCATGGATTGAATCGTTGCAGGCCCCGAAGTATCCCTGGGAAATCGACGCCGAATTAGCGAAAGAGGGCGAGGCGGTCTTCAACGACAACTGTCGCGATTGTCACGGAAGTTACGGCCAGAAAGAGACTTATCCCGAGCGGGTCATCCCCATCGATGTTGTCGGCACGGATCCTCTGCGGTTGGCTGCCTTGAAACCGACCGATCGGCAAAAACTCGCCGAGAGTTGGATGTGCCATTATGGGGAAGACGACGTGGATCTCGATCCGGCGGGCTATGTGGCTCCCCCATTGGATGGAGTTTGGGCGTCGGCTCCTTACTTCCACAATGGTTCGGTACCGACTTTGTGGCACGTTTTGCATCCCGATCAGCGACCAACGGTCTGGCGGCGAACAGCGACCGGCTATGACCGGAATCGGGTTGGGTTAGAAGTCGAGTCCTACGAGAATGGTCTGCCGAGTGTCTCCAATATCGCAGAACGGCGTCGCTACTTCGATACTCGAAAGCCGGGCAAAAGCGCCGCTGGGCACGACTTCCCGGCATCTCTCACCGAACCGCAGAAGGCGGCGGTGCTGGAGTATCTCAAAACCCTGTGATCACTTGACATCGCCGGAAAAGGTTAAACTGCACTATCGTGAGGGTAGGAGTGTTGGTATCGTAAAAGACATGGACCTCTGCGTACTATGGAGAAAAATCGGAGACCGAAAATTGATGCGGTCAAGAAGACCGATTGACATGGTCACTCGGCGAGTTGAAGTTGGCCCAAATCGATGGTGGTCAACTTTGGACGTGGCGTTTGAGGTTCTGAGGGCAACACTTTTGACCACAATCTCGTGTTTTTCCGACGATGGCTGTCTGTCCGGACTGTGAATCCGAACTCGATTTGCTGCAGCAGAATACGGAACCGACAACGTGTCCTTTCTGCGGTGCGATCGTTACCGTTGCGTCCAGTGACGAGGCGGCCCCATCGGATCAAGAATCAGAAGTCCCGACGCTCGTCAACGATCAACCCAAGAAAGCTAAAGAATCGTCTGTCGCGATTCCCAATGAAATTCCGGGGTTTGAATTGGTTCGCCACGTCGGGCGTGGTGGCATGGGAAGTGTGTGGGAAGCCCGTCAAAACATCTTGGGGCGTCGAGTCGCCATCAAGGTTTTGGCCGCGAAGCTCGCTCAGAGTCCGCACTTCCAGGCGAGATTC
This sequence comes from Thalassoroseus pseudoceratinae, assembly GCF_011634775.1. Taxonomy (NCBI): domain Bacteria; kingdom Pseudomonadati; phylum Planctomycetota; class Planctomycetia; order Planctomycetales; family Planctomycetaceae; genus Thalassoroseus; species Thalassoroseus pseudoceratinae. The sequence continues at coordinate 109,896 of NZ_JAALXT010000008.1, read as the reverse complement.
ACGCGTGAAGCCCAAACGTTGGCTCGCTTGCAGCATCCCGGCATTGTCAGCATTTACGACTTTATTCTTCGGGACGACTACTGCTGCATTGTGATGGAGTATGTCGATGGCCCCAATCGGCAAGATCCGCAGACGGTGTTTCGGCTGATTCGGGATCAAAAGCTGGACCCGGAACGAACGGAAGGCATCATTCTCGAAGTGCTCGATGCTCTGGCATACGCACACGAAGAAGGTGTGGTGCACCGTGATATCAAACCATCGAACATTTTGATCACACGGTTTGGCCGCGTGAAGCTGGTCGACTTTGGCATCGCGTCTATTCGGAAAGACAACGACGATCACACCCAACTCACGCAGGCCGGCGGACCGTTGGGCACATTGGAATACATGTCGCCCGAGCAAATCGACAATCCAACCACGGCCGGTCATCAGTCGGATTTGTACTCGGTCGGCGTTGTGCTCTATGAGATGCTAACCGGGCAACGTCCACGCGGTGTGTTTCAGTGGCCGTCCGAAATCGACCCGAACTTGTCGCCAGGGTGGGATGATGTCGTGCGGACGGCGTTGCAACCTTCGATCACCGACCGCTACCAAAATGCGGCGGAAATGATGGCGGCCATCCAAACGCTCACGGCCCAACAACAGCAGGGGCCAAACCCCGGTCATTCCGAACGGGCAAGCATGAGCACGATCCCGGATATCCAGGAGATTGGCCCGCCCGCGATTGACGAATCCAACCAGAAACGCGAAACCGATTTCGAGCCAATCGAGGGGCTTTGGAATCGGCCAACCGGTCCCGCTGACGATGAAGACGAATCTGACGCATCTGGTGTGAATAGCCAGTCCGTCGAGTTCGAAGAAAACGGTACGAACGTCCTCCAGGAAAATGTCTCCGGGACGAACGACCGGTCTGCCGTGCCGGTTTCCGATGGATCCGTAGACGACTTGCCCGCGCCGGAAGATGATCAGGAGGAGTCAACCCCCGAGCCCACCGAATCGGAAAACGAACTGCTCGACGGGCCGTATGGAGTGGTGCTCGACCGGCATCCGTTGGTGCATCATCGCCCACGGCAGACCAACGATTCTGCCATGGAATATCGACCGTTCAGCCGTCCGGCCACTCTGGTGGTGTGCTTGCTGGACGACGGCGAAACGAAGGAAGGCGAACAATTTCGGATTCGCAAGTCGAGCTTCGTCATTGGGCGTTCCGAGGGGGACATCGTGTTACCCTACGATCGCAGCATGTCGGGCAAACACGCCGAAATTCGACTGGTCCCCGCCGGTGACGGACGGTTCGATTTTGAAATTCGTGATCTCAATACCACGAATGGAACATTCGCCCGAGCGACCAAGGCAATTTTAGAAGACCAACAACAATTCTTGCTGGGTTCTCGGCGGTATCAACTCCACCGAGCGAAGCCTGGGTCGCAAGAGTTGGATTCCATTGTTGAACTCTCGCCGAAAGGGAAGGGCAAGAAGTTCGCTTTACGGCGATCGTCCGTTTATATCGGACGCGACCCTCTCAAGTGTGCGTTGGTCGTGCTTGGCGATCCGTTTATCAGCCCGGTCCATGCGAAACTCAAACGGGATTCGAAAAACCGTTGGACAATTCGCAACCTGGGTTCGAAGAACGGCGTCTGGATGCGAGTCGATGAACTGACACTCACTAGTGGCGGTGTCTTTCAAGTCGGCAGCCAACGCGTGTCCATCAAGATTCCGTAATCACGAACGATCGCATGGCATTAGTGGCCTGCATTGTGGCTCGACAACCCTGCCTGCGGTCTAGGCAAACCGGCTGTCCGGCCACTGCGAGTTGCTGAAAACTTCGCGGAATATTGAAAAAGCCTACCATAGATGTACTGTCAAAACTCTTTGCCCGGCAGAATGTTACGTCAGAATTTATGGGCACATGTGATCGTGTGTTGACGGGATCTTGCTCGCTGCAAACCCACCCACACTCTGTGATGGCATGACTGTTGCTTCGATGGCTCCTGGTCATTGACTTTGGTTCAACCACCAGAGTTCTCACCGACCACCACATTAGCCCCCCGAATTTTCTCTCCTACCGGTCATTTCCAAACTCCATTACTAGTGAAGGGTTTTGAAACATGCGTCTGCGGTCTCGTCCTGGTTTTACATTGATTGAGTTATTGGTGGTGATTGCAATCATCGCCATCTTGATCGCGTTGCTACTGCCTGCCGTTCAGCAGGCTCGTGAAGCGGCGCGTCGAACGCAGTGCAAGAACAATCTGAAGCAGATTGGCTTGTCCTTGCACAACTATCATTCCACTTACCAACGCTTTCCCTACGCGGTCGCAAACCCAAGTTACTGTGGAGGCGTGTCCGGACTGTCGAACGTGACAAACCACACGGGTTGGTTGTCGCTACTGCCGTTCGTCGAACAAAACAATTTGTTTGAACAGTTCGACATGACGCAGGCTACCGGAGTCTGGAACTCTCACGGTGGAACATTAGTCGGTGATCCTGTTGCGAGCGGAAACGCAGACCTTTCGACCAATGTACTTGATTTTCTAATCTGTCCCAGTGACAACGCAACACCGTACTACGCACCGACAAGTTCGGCTTACGGTTGTGGAGTTGCTAGATCCGCTCGGACGAGTTACGGGTTCTCCATTGCTGGAGGTTCGAGTTGCAACTTGTGGGAAAGTATTGGTAGTGCAACTCGGCCGTTGTTCGGAATCAATTCCAACTCACGGATTCGTGACGTGATCGACGGGACGAGCAACACCGCAGCGGTGGTGGAAACAACACTTGATGTTGACGATGGCGAAACTGCTTCCTGGGCATGTGCTTCGCACGTTGGACTCGGGATCAAACTCTCAGCACCTCGCGGAATCAACAACTGGGTTTGCTGTGCTTGGCGATCGCCACCACATGCTCAGAAGCAAATCGGCCGAAATGGCGAGTGGGGTGAACCTGGTAGTTTGCATCCAGGCGGCTGTCACGTTTTGTTAGCCGACGGTGCCGTTCGATTCTTGTCTGAAACCATTGACACTGAGACTCGTGAGAACTTGTCCGCCATCTCCGACGGCAATGTTCTGCAAGAATTCTAAGCATGTCGATTGCTGATTGATTGAGACAATAAACGAAGGGTCGAGGGACTAGCAAATCACGCGTTCCCCGATCCTTTGTTTGTGATGGTCACAAGAGTGACTAGACCATCTACGATGATGCAAGCGGTAGCAGCGTCGAAACTCGACTGGGTCTCGATGACAATAGCCGACTAGTAAAAGTCGTTGATGTGGCCAGAGTGCATATATCCAATCCTTTCCTTATCTCAAGGACAAGTTTTTATGAGGTTGCTAGGAGTTGACAATTCCTGGTTCAAACTGTGGGCTCCACTGATTCTTTGTGGGGTCGCGTTCGGCTGTGGAGGTTCGTCAGAGCCAGCCCCGGAGTTGGTGCCTGCGACAGGAACGGTTACCTATAATTCCGAACCGTTGGCAGGAGCCTCGGTGAGTTTTGTGCCGAGGGATGGTACAAAGGGAACCGGAGCCTATGGGGTAACCGATCAAGCCGGCAAATACACTTTGAAGCATCGCACCGAAGCGGACGGCATCGAACCAGGGACTTATACTGTTGCCATTTCAAAGATGACAATGCCTGATGGGGGACCGATCCCCGAAGGCAAGGATGCGGCTGATGTTGGAGCGGTACAGGTGATTCCTCCCAAATACAGTGATCCATCAAATGAAATGAATCCAAACATCGTCACAGTTCCGGCAGCGGGTGGTGACTTTCCCATTGAGCTGAAGTAGTTTCAAACACCATCCACAATCCAGACACGCAACGCTCCCGAATCCTTGTGATTTTGGGGGCGTTTTTTTACGCGTGGCGGGTCGTCTCTTTTCAATGCTAGGAACGGTTTGGTTCCTGATTCGCCTGTTTAGCGAAAACCGGTACCCGAAAGTCCGCTGGGGTTGTCGAGTAGAAAACTGATTCAGGCTGGAACTATTGAACACGGGGTGGTTCAATAGGGAAGTCTCCATTGTCTTCTCAACTCTCCCATCTAAGGGCACTGCTATGATCATTTACGGCTCACGAATGTACGGCAAGAAGCAGCAGGTCAAGACTTTTGGTTCTTGCGATCATTGTGGTGCGTACGGGCAGCAGTTCAGTTACTTCGGGCGGAAGTTCGGTCACATCTACTTCATTCCGTTGATTCCGATGGGCGGCCGCGTGCGGGTGTTGTTCCAATGTGCGAAATGCGATATGGGGTCCCACGTTCCCGAAGATGAAGTTCCCAACCTGACCCGCGGTATCACCGAGGCCATGAAACCGGCCATTGCGGCGGTGAACGATGGTCACGACACCTTCGTTGATGCCGATGGCGATACCGTGCATGCCGGTGCACAACTCGCCGGTCCTATTGTTACGCTACATGCCTGTGGTTTGGGAGAGAGTGTGCAAAAGATTTTGGAAGTGTTGCCATCGGATAGTCAGGCCTATCATCTTGTCGATGCCGCTGACCTCGCAGTCATTGGTCACGATGAAGAAGCGATCGATTCCTATAAGAAAGCGATCAGTGTGAAAGCCGAAGACCCCGTGCCTCTGCAGATATTCGGGGAGTTCTGTGCTAACACTGGGCGGCTTCCTTTAGCACGTCAGGTGTATGAGAAAGCTCTTAGACTGGCCCCGAACAATGTCGCTGTCGTTGCTAGACTCGCAGACATCGCCGAAGGCATGAAAGACTACGAAGGAATTTGCGATCGATACGAACAACTCTTTGAATTGCAACCATCTCTCCTGCAACAGAAAAAACTCGTAAAGACCTACAAGAAAGCGTGCAAGAAAGCACAACGCGAGCCCGTGGCGTTAAGATAACTAGGCCTAATAAAGGTCAGCGAGAGCAAGTGGAAATGGTCTTGCTGTGTTGAGTAGGATCGCTTGTGCGGTTCAGTTTGTTATCTAGTCTACCTACTCGTCATCATTAAGAAGAGAGTTCCGGCGAGTGTGGCTAGTAGTCCTCCACTAGTCCAAGCGATTGCTGGCCATGTTTGCTTTGGGCTTAGGAGCGACAAGCAGAAACCTGACGGGAGCACAAGTGGGATAAGGATGTTTGCGGAAACTCTGTTGAGTTTTGAACGCAATCTGCTCCGTCGTTGGGACCAACTTGGCGGCGTTGCGAGAACTACGAGATAGCCTAGCACTTTGCCGAACCAGGAGTTCTCATTCAATTCAAAATTCCCGACTGCGGTGCAGGCTCCGATGATCAGAAAAGCAATGCCAACGCATATTCCTGAGGTGCCGATCATGAGCAGTCGGTCGATGGGCCGAAATTGCGTCGCTATGAAAATTGCAAAGAGTATCAGAGCCACAGCAATTACGACCGCATACCAATGCCATGAAAATTGAGGAGTGTTTTCTTTCTGTGGTGATCGACGTCGACTCCCTTTGGCGATTTTTCGTTTGTGTCGTCGTTTTGTTCGGCGTCGTCTTCGAGACACTTCAGATTTGCTCCCAACTAGTCAGCGGTCGGTCTCGGCTTGATGGGCGTGACCGTTTAGCGAATCGTCTTTGGGGGTTTTTGACCTTTGGGGATTAGTGTTGTGTACTTTCGGTTCTTCATTCGTTCTTCAAACTCGGCTTTTGCCGCTGCGATTTGATCTGGGTTTTGGAAGAGTTCGATCGCGGTGACTGCTAGGGACTTGGCACCGTAGAGAATGCCTTTTTCACCGATGGGGGAAGCGATGGCGGCGACGTTCTGCCAACTGTGACCAGGACTACCGGCGGCGAAACACGCGGTGCGAAGTCCGCCGGTCGGGACACGCCAACTAATGTCTCCGACATCCGTTGAGCCTTTGCTTGGACTACTCGACTTCGCTAGTGGTTCGACGGTGTCTTCAATTGCGACTCGAAACTGTGAACCAAATTGTTCCATCAACGGGCCTTGAATTCGGCGTGCGAAGGCTTGGTCACTTTCGGTGAATTTTGGTGGGCCGACGGCTCGCAAGTTTCTGTCGATGATTTCCGCTAGCACGCGGTTTTGAATGATCTCGTGACAGTCGGTGTCGATTTGCATTTTGACTTTGGTGCGGGTCATCTTGGCGGCTCCTTCACTGATGTCTTGGAGCCATTGGAAATTCCGGGTGACATCTTCGTGATTGTCAGCACGCACGAAGTACCAGACCGTGGCTTCCGGTGGCACGACGTTTGGGGCGCCGCCACCGTTAGTGATGACATAATGCATACGGGCATCTTCTTTGAGGTGTTCCCGCATGTAGTTGACGCCGACGTTCATGAGTTCAACCGCATCAAGAGCACTGCGTCCGCTTTCGGGACTTCCCGAGGCGTGAGCGGCGGTCCCGTTAAATGTGAACTTAGCCGAAATCAACGCCTTGCTGCTGCCCGCCCAGGCTTGGTTTCTCGTCGATGGGTGCCAGTGTAGGCAAATGTCTAGGTCGTCGAATACGCCAGCGAGCGTCATGTAGACTTTGCCAATGACGGTTTCTTCCGCCGGGGTGCCGTAGAGCCGAATCGTGCCTGGGATTTGATGGGCTTCCATTGCGGCTTTCGTGGCGAGCACCGCACCGAGCGCTCCGGAGCCGAGACCGCTGTGACCGCACCCGTGTCCGGGAGCATCTTTTTCGAGTGGTTCCTGGTAGGGCGTGACCTTCTGTGAGAGACCGGGCAGGGCATCGTACTCTGCCAGAATTCCAATGACCGGTTTTCCCGAGCCAAACTCCGCGACGAATGCCGTCGGCATCCCAGCTAATCCCTCACGAATGGTGAAGCCGGCATCTTTCAAATGGGAAACGAGGAGCGCGGCCGAGTGCTTCTCCTGCAACCCAACTTCGGCGAAATTCCAAATCATGCGGTTGGCTTGCAGAATCAAATCGTGTTGGCTGTCGACGGTGCGAATGGCCGTTTGTTGTGCCGCCGAGAGTTGTCTTGTGCTGTCACGATCATCCGCGAACGCCAAATGGTCAGCGGTTGTGAACCACAAACTGAAGATCAGGGCGAGGAAGGGTTTCATGGCAGTCGTCCGTTTCACGAGATTTGCGTCCCATCAAGAATTTGAAAACGCTCGGGAGGATTGATCAAAGTTGCTGCGAAGCGTTGTGGTTCATCGTGCCGGTTTTCTGATCGAGACGCAATCTTGGTGTGGGGCTGGTTGGAAAATCTCGAAACTCGCTCAATGGGCGATTTCCAACTAATGGGCCGTAGCACTCGACCCAGTTTACGTAATCGCTATACTTCGAACGTTTTAACCGGCAGGTTGCCGGCTTGCGGAACTTCGGCTACTCGTCAGAAAATTCTTCGATCGGGAACGGAACTCCATGGCAAACACCAAGACAGCGTACGAAAAATTGACGGAACTGGCCGGCAACTACTGGTGGAGTTGGGAACCGGAGGTGACGAACCTGTTCCGGGCCATCGATCCGCGTCGTTGGTCGGCGTTGGCTCACAATCCGGTCTTGTTGTTGAAGGAATATTCCCCGGAGAAACTGGAGGAGCGTGTCCGTGAATTGGTGCTGCATTCCAGCATCAATCGGGCGTATCGACGGTGGCACGAGTACATGGAATCCACCACGTCTTGGGGGGCGACTCAGGGCGGAAATCTTGGCAGTCACCCGGTGGCGTATTTCTCGGCCGAATTCGGTTTGCACGAATCGCTGCCGATTTACTCCGGTGGTTTGGGGGTGTTGGCGGGCGATCACCTGAAAAGTGCGTCGGACCTGGGCGTGCCGTTGGTTGGGATCGGTCTGTTTTACGATGAAGGCTACTTCTCTCAACAAATCGACAAAGACGGTTGGCAACAACAATCCTACACGCCACTGAACAGCCAGGAATTGCCGATCACCCCGGTCCTCGACACCGCCGGTGAACCGATTATGGTTTCGGTGGATACGCGAGCCGAGAAAATTTTCGCTCGGATTTGGCATGTCGCGGTTGGTCGAATCAATCTCTATCTACTTGACACCGACGTTCCACAGAACGCGGAAGAAGACCGCAATTTGACGGCTCGTTTGTATGGGGGTGACAGCCGAACCCGAATTCGTCAGGAAATCATTCTGGGGATCGGTGGAGTCCGGGCGTTGAACGCATTGGGCATTAAGCCGTCCGTGATTCATATGAACGAAGGCCACTCGGCGTTTGCTGGGCTGGAGGCGGTTCGGAATCGCATGGAAGAGGACGGGCTGACCTTCGATGAAGCTCTGCGTGATATCGCTTCGATGGGGGTGTTCACAACGCACACACCGGTGGCCGCGGGGCACGACCGCTTCGGTGCCGATCTCGTCGAAGAACACGTGGGTCCGTTGGGGGATCAACTGGGGTTAAACCATGACGGTTTGATGGGCCTGGGCCGAGTCGACCCGCAGAACACGGAAGAATCTTTCTGCATGACGGTGTTGGCGTTCAAGACCAGTCGCCGAGCCAATGCGGTTTCGAACTTGCATGGTGTGGTCAGTCGCCGGATGTGGCAAAGTCTGTGGCCATGGAAGAGCGAGCATGAAATTCCGATCGGTCACATCACAAACGGGGTTCATGTGCCGACCTGGTTGGCGGGGCAGATGCGGGATATTTACGACCGTGTGCTTCCGGAAGGTTGGGAACTGCGAACCGGGGAAGCCGAGGTGTGGGCCGGTTTTGAAAGTGTGACCCCGGCGGAACTTTGGGAAACGCACCAATCGCTGAAAAATCGACTCATCACGTACGCTCGGCGACGATTGGTGGCTCAGGCTCAACGTCGCGGTGACAGCGATTCCCGAATTGCCGAGTTGCAGGACGTACTCGATCCCCATTACCTCACAATCGGTTTCGCTCGTCGATTCGCACCCTATAAACGGGCCGACCTGGTTGCGGGCGATCTTGAAAAGTTCCGCAAGATCATTGCGAATTCGGACCGTCCTGTGCAATTCGTGTACGCGGGGAAAGCTCACCCACGTGATGAGAACGGGAAAAAGATTGTGCAAACGATCTACCGTCTCACGCAGGAACCGGAGTTCAAAGGCCGGATCGTGTTGCTCGAGGATTACGACATCAACCTGGGGCGTCACTTGGTGCAGGGGGTTGATGTGTGGTTAAATAACCCGCGTCGTCCGTTGGAAGCCTCGGGAACGAGTGGTCAGAAAGTGGTTCTCAACGGTGGTCTCAACTGTTCGATTCTCGACGGTTGGTGGGCTGAAGCGTACGACGGTCGCAATGGGTTCGCAATTGGCGATGGCCGAAGTCACAAGAACGTCGAGATCCAAGACGCCCGAGATTCGGATGCGTTGTACGATGTCTTGCTGAACGAAGTGATTCCGTTGTACTACGAACGCGATGCCGACGACATGCCGCAAAACTGGATCAGCCGGATGAAGCATGCGGTCCGCACGTTGGGGTGGCGATTCAACGCCGACCGCATGGTGATGGACTACGTGATGCACGCTTACGTGCCGGCAGCCGGTGGAACGTCGGTCGAAATGAATAGTCTCACGTAGTCAATCGGCGAACGTGTGCATACAATCAACACCTGGCAGCGGTTTTCGTTGTCAGGTGTTTTTTATGGTCTGAAGATGGGAGGTGTCTCGATGGTTGTCGCGATCCTCGCCTGTGTTGCGGTTCTCGGTGACCCATCCACCACTTATGATGGGCTGACGCTCGACGAGTGGCGCGAGCGGATGAAGTCGCTGGAATTGGACAACCCGGAAAGCCGATCCGCCGTCTCTGGCATGGTGGCGATCGTGAAAGACACGGACGTGCCGTGGTTCACGCGTCGTCAAGCTGCACTGACGCTGGGCCGACTGGGGCCGATCGCCGAAGACGCCGTCCCGGTGTTGGGGGCAATTCTGAAAGAGCCGGACGCTGGTAACTCAACGCGAATCTGGATTGGCAAAGCGTTGGCGTTGTTCGGGGCTGAGGCGGCCACGGTCGCTCCGACGGCCATCGAAATCCTGCAGACCGATCAATCGTCACTTGGAGAAAAACAAGTGATGATTGAGTTGCTCGGTCGGATCGGTTCGCGACATCCACAAGCACTTCCCGCGTTGATCGAAACGCTCGGCATGCCCCCACCTGCTGATAAAAATGCCGCTCGGGATGTGAATACGTTGCGGGCATTGGCAGGGGAATCGTTGGCGACCGTCGGTTCGGATGCGATCGCCGCGGTGCCTGCGTTGACCCGCACGTTGTACGACGAAAACGAATTGGTGCGTCGTCGTGCCGTCGAAGCGTTGGGAGCGATCGGGCCGGCTGCATCGGTTTCCCAGTCCGCATTGTTGGAAACGATGATCTTCGATGAATCCGCTGCCGTCCGGGATTCCGCCGCCGTTTCGCTTTCGGATATCGGACCAGCGGTGATGGAATCGGTCACCGGTTTGCTGGCCGATCGCGATCCGGAAGTTCGGACACGGGCCGCAGGGATCCTTGGGCGTCTGGGGCCGAAGGCGTCGGCATCGGTCGTGCGACTCGAAGAACTCTTGAACGACGAAGCTGCCAGTGTTCGTATTCAGGCAATCGAAGCGATTTGGCAAATCACTGAAGAAGCCAAAACGGTTATTCCTGCAGCAATCACAGCATTGGCCGAAACCGATCGGCAGCATCGAATTCGAGCGTACCGTTTGCTGATTGAGATCGGCCAATCCGCGCCAGGAATTGTGCGGGAGGCGCTAACAAAAGTCGAGAACGATTCCCGTCCGACCGTTCGCCAAGCCGCTCGGAAAGTTCTGCGGACCCTGGATGAAGCGAAGAGCAAGTCCGCTCAGAACTGAACGCGTGGCCCGAAGCGTTCATTGAGTAGCAACTTGGTGCGACTGTCGATCAGCGGGTTCTCACGAACGTCGAGTTGTTCAATGGATGTGAACGCATCGCTCTTGGCGATTTCGCGTGCAGTGACGTTGTCCAATTGGGTGTGTCGCAAACTGAGTTGCCGCAATCGGGACAGAATCGGCGACTGCATGATGTCCGGGTCTAATTCGCCGAGCGGGTTGAAATCCAACTCCAAGTGCGTCAGGCGTTTCAAGTATGGCGAACGCACTAATCGTGTGAGGTCGGTCGCTTCCAACCCGGCGTCGTTGAGTTTGAGACGGCTGAGGCGGCTAAAGTTGGAACCGCTCGCAATTTCCTGAATGCCCCCGCCGTGCATGATGTTGCCAGAGAGATCGAGCGTATCCAGGTCCACCATGTGCTCGGAAACGGTCAGCGTTTTCATGCCGACCGGGCCGATGTCGTTGTAACTGAGATTGAGGTCCCGCAAGGAACGCAATCGATCCCACTGCGACAACATCCGGAGGCCGTCGTCGGCAATGGTGTTGTGACTGAGATCGAGCGTCGTCAACTTCGCGAATTGTTCCGACCGCGTGAGTGCTTGCACATCAAACGGCGAGAGTCCGTTATGGGAGCAATCCAACCGCTCCAAAGACCACAACGCCGCCCGCATGAGTTCCTGCATTCCCGGTCCAGCCAGCCGAGTTTGGGAAACGTACAGCGAACGAAGCTGTTCACTGCGGCGAGCGTTGGCAAGTTCGGGAATGCCGCTGCGACCGATGGAATTGTCAGAGAGATCAAGTTCCGTCACCGCGGACAAAAACGGAGACCGTAACGCTTGCCGAAGTGCGGTTCCGGCGTCACGGGGCATTTGTCGCCAATCGAGTGAACGCAGTGCCGGTGCCCATCGACTGAGAATCCGCCCGTGTTGCAAGAATCGATCGCCCTCGACAATGACCGCGTCCACCAGCCCGCCCCGAAAACGGACCGCTCGAACCGCAAGCGTGTCCAGATCGGCCAAGCATTGAGACTCCAAGTCCGCAATCAATTCTCGTTCACGGGCTTTGAGTGCGAGGCTGAAATCTTCGGGGATGTCGTCGTGTGTTTCCAACTCACATTGCACACGGATGAGTTCTGCCCGGGCGTCGCCACGTTCTTCCAGCCAGTCGGCGTAGATCAACCGCGGAACGGTGTCGTCCGGTTGTCGTCGAATCTCGCGTAGGAACTGTTCCGCTTGCGGCATCTCGCCATCCGTTGGTGGGGTCGTCGATCTTCCTGAAAACGGAATTTTATCCGTCTGCAATGAACCGACAAGGGCAAGTTGAGCGTGACGTGGAGCGATCCAGTCTTCTGGAACGTTCATTTTTCTCGACTCCAGAGGTGGGTTCGCACGGCTTTACGCTGTGTTCCGGAAAGGTTGCTTGCGTTGGGGTAGATGTCTGGTTAGGTTGCTAAGGCGAGCGAAATTGTGAATTTCCATCCTCTGATTCTTAACTGACCCACCGACGGTACGAGACCCCCCAACATGAGCGACTCCCGGGACCAAGCCGAAATCGAAAACCCCGAACGCATCGAACACGATCGGCAAATGATCCTCGATGCCAAAGCCCGTGGCCCGCTGGCAAAACTGTGGGCCTACACGAAACTCTCCGGGCCGGGTTGGTTGCAAAGTGCGATCACTCTGGGTGGTGGTTCGCTGGGTGGAAGTCTGTATCTCGGTGTGCTCGCGGGGTTTGGGCTGTTGTGGTTGCAACCGATCGCAATGGCGATGGGCATCATCATGCTCAGCGCGATTGGTTACGTCGCACTTTCGACGAAAGAACGACCGTTCCAGGCCATCAATCGGCACATCAACCCGGCTCTCGGTTGGGGTTGGTTGCTAGCGACCATCATGGCGAACATGGTCTGGTGTATGCCACAATTTGGGCTCGGAACCGCTGCCATTCAACAGAATCTTGCTCCCGAATTGCTCGGTGAAGAAGCCGTTGCCAAGGCCGTCGAGAATGCCGGTGAGGACGCCACCGCCAACGACATCGCACAAATCAAAGCGGAAACGAAGCGGAAGAACACACTCATCTGTGTGGCGATCCTCTTTTTCACGGCGGGGACGGTGGTTTGGTTCTACAACTCTGGTGGTTGGGGGATCAAGCTGTTCGAGTTGATTTTGAAGGGGATGGTCGGAACTGTTGTGCTGTGCTTCTTTGGTGTGGTGATTAAGATGTCCACCGAAGGTGTGCTTGATTGGAGTGCAATCGGCGGCGGTTTCATTCCCGACTTCAGCTTGCTCAACAAACCCGCGGCCGCGTTTGCGGAAACCCTTGGCCAAACCGGAGACTTCGAACAATTCTGGACGGATTACATCGTCAACAATCAACAGAAAGTCATGATCACCGCCGCCGCAACCGCCGTCGGGATCAACATGACATTCCTATTGCCATATTCAATGCTCGCCCGTGGTTGGGACAAAGACTTCCGTGGTTTGGCCATCTTCGACCTTTCCACCGGACTGCTGATTCCGTTTATGTTGGCGACCAGTTGCGTCGTGATCGCGGCGTCGAGTCAATTCCACGGGCAACCGGCTCCCGGCTTCCTCGGTGAAACCGATCCGAATGGAAACCCCATCCAACCCGCCGGGAATCTCGTCGGTGGATTCAAAGGGCTGCTCGATACACGATTGAAAACCGAACTGGGTGAGAAGGACTTCAAAGTCCTCAAAGAAGCCCAAGAATACTACGAGCGAACGGGTGTTGTTGTTACCGAAGCCGAAGCCATTTTGGCCCGGGAAGACGACACGCGAATTGCGTCTTTGAAAACTCTGGCGACCCAAACCGCTGAGCTGAAAGAGACCCGTCCCGAACAGGGACCGCTTGAAGAAGCTCGCGACGCACTGCCGGAAGCAGACCGCCGAATGGCTGCCATGCTCGTCAAACGTGATGCGTTCAACCTCGCGAAAGCATTGGAACCGTTGGCAGGCAAAGGGATTGCGAACTATGCCTTCGGGATCGGTGTGTTAGGGATGGCAATTTCGACCATCATCATCCTGATGTTGATCAACGGTTTCGCAATCTGCGAGGCCATCCGTGTCGCACCGAAGGGGACGCCGCACCGTGTGGGAGCGTTGTTGGCTGGGCTCAGCGGTATGCTCGGACCATTCGTCTTCGCAGGCGAAGCAAAATTCTGGCTGACCGTGCCCACGTCGATGTTCGGCATGATGCTCCTGCCCATCGCCTACCTGACGTTCTTCCTAATGATGAATTCCAAGACGTTGCTCGGCGATCGTCGTCCGACCGGCTTCCGACGATTCTGCTGGAACATCTTGATGTTGCTGGCTTTGAGCTTGGCATCATTCGGTAGTTATTGGAGCATCAAAACCAGCGACTATCCGGAAGTTGGCTTCTCCGCCATGGGAATCTTCCTGTTCATCATCCTGTTGGCCCATCTCAGCCGTCGGAAAAATGCCACTGAGGAAGCCTAAACTCAGGTGATCGACCATTGCAGCGGATCAGTTTCGACGTCGCTGGCCCAGACATCCAGTTGGGGAAACTGATCCGCGATCACGGTCGCCAATTGTTCGACAGCGGGACGTTCGGAAGCGTAATGACCGATGAGGATCAATCCGATCCCTTCGGTCCGGGCTTCTAACGCGGAGTGAAACCGAGCTTCGCCAGTCAGAAATGCTTGGCAACCGGCTTTTCGGGCATCGGTGAGAAACTCCGCCGCCGACCCGCATGCGATTCCCAACCGTTGCACGCTCATGTCGGGATCGCCCGCGAACTGCACGGCCGGCAAACGGAATTCGTCGCGGATTCGGGCCGCTAATTCTTTGAGAGACATCCTTTCAGGCAGTTCACCGAATCGGCCAGTGCCGATCGACTCGTTTTCGTCGGTCGGTCGCAATGGCTGAATTTCCGTCAGTCCGAATCGCATGGCGATTTGTTGATTGATCCCCTCCGCCGCACTGTCGAATGCCGTGTGCGGGCTGTAAACGGCGATTCCATGTTGAATCAATTTCAACAGCATCGCGCCTTCACTTGTTGTCGAAGCAATTTTTTGGATGGGTCGAAACAGAATTGGGTGATGCGAAACAATTAAGTTCACATTTTTGTTCACCGCTTCGGCAGCGACATCCGGGGTCAATGTGAGGCATGTGAGAACTCGGATGGTTTTTGATTGAGGATCTCCGAGCAAAAGGCCGACGTTATCCCAATCCTCGGCTAAATCCGGAGGGTTTTGCTGATCAAGAAATTGGGTGATATCGGCAAGGTCGGTCATTTTGATGGACTCCGTGGGATCGGTGGAAATCAATGTGGGCGGACTTCCTAGTGGTTCAACCACTCAGTATTGACGGGTTCCAGAACTTCGACCGCACGCTCGTTGGCGTGCTCATCGCAAACTGCGAACATGTCAATTCCGGTTGGATACAACACTAGACGATATCAGATCGCAATTGATACCCGAACCGAACCAACGGAGACGGTTGTAGAATTTGCTCTAGACCCAAATCGCCGATTGTCTTACAGAGAATTTTTGTGCCCACCGTGAATTGGCAGTCAGCGGTCGATGCCGTTCTGACCTGGAGTGTGGTTGGTTTTGTGAGAGTAGCGGACGGAATCCATGAAACATCGAATGGCCGCCGTTTTGCCAACCTATTTGGCCATCTATGTGGCCAGTTATTACACCGCGTTCGTCCTCAGGTGCGACTTCAACGTTCCGCCAGTTGTTTTTGATCTGTTTCGCTACACGTTACCGATCATTCTGGCGGTTAAATTCGTCACCTGTTTGGGAACGGGGGAGTGGCGTCGCGCGTTCCGTTATGCATCCTTGCACGATGTGCAATGGGTTGGAATCGGTGCCACTCTGGCCGCCGTCGCGATTTACATTACGAACCTAACCGTTCTCCGCTGGATGGGCATTCCCATTCCACGTTCGGTCATTGTGATTGACTGGGGATTCACGATCATGGCGTCCGCGTTGTTGCGGATGTCGTTCCGGTTGTATGCCGAGAGCATCAAACCGCTGTTTCGTGGTAGCCCATTCAATCCCGCCTTGATCTACGGAGCGAAATCCGAAGGGGTCGGGATTCTTCGAGCGATCCAAACAGGCCAAACGAATTTTAACGTCGTTGGACTCATCGGCGGTGGACCACGCAAACCACGGTCGATTATCGCAGGCGTCCGGGTTTACTCGAAACACAGTTCCTTGACGAAACTGGTCAACAAAACCGGAGCCCGGCATTTGTTGGTGCCAGGTTCTGTGCCAGGCAAAGAGCTTCGTGAACTCACGCGGCAGTGCAGTAAGTTGGATATCAAGGTCCACGTGATTCCCGGCGTGCAAGAAATTGTCGGGGGGCGTTATCGCTTGTCGGTCCGTGAAGTCACCATCAACGATTTATTGCGTCGCGACCCAGCCGAGTTGGATCTCGCCAGTATTCAGAATTGTCTGACAGGTCGACGAGTCCTTGTCACCGGAGCGGCAGGCAGCATTGGTTCGGAACTTTGCCGTCAGATTCTCGACCTGGACCCAGCATGCTTGGTGCTGGTTGATCAATCGGAATACGGCACGTTCTTGTTCGAGCAGGAACTCAGAAATCGGAAGCAACGTAGCGAGAAGCTGCATTTCGTGATTGCCGACGTGACCGATCGGGCAAGCATGTCGCAAGTGTTCGACCGCTTCCAGCCCGAAATCGTCTTCCACGCGGCCGCGTATAAACATGTGCCTTTGATGGAAGAAAACCCACGCGAGGCCGTTCGGAATAACATCGGCGGAACGAAAACCGTCGCCGATCTGGCCGCTGCGTTGCCAGTCGAACGCTTTGTGCTGATCTCGACCGACAAAGCCGTCCGGCCCACGAGTATCATGGGCTCGACCAAACTCGTCGCCGAGAAGTACGTGCAAACGATCGCCGCCCAAACGACGGCTCAGTTCGTGACCGTGCGATTTGGGAATGTGTTAAACTCCGCCGGTAGCGTGGTTCCGACGTTCCGCCGACAAATCGAACGCGGCGGCCCGATCACCGTGACCCATCCCGAGATGACGCGGTTCTTCATGACCATCCCCGAGGCCGTGCAACTCGTGTTGCAAGCCGGTGCCATCGGCGATTCCGGAGATATTTTGATTCTCGAAATGGGCGAGCCCGTCAAGATTCTGGACTTGGCTCAGGACATGATTGCCCTTTCGGGGCTGAAACCGCATGAAGACATCGATATCGTCTTCTCTGGAATTCGGCCCGGTGAAAAACTGTACGAGGAACTCTTTTACCTCTCGGAAGAGGGGACGAAGAAAGTTCACGACAAAATTTTCCGGGCTCAACGTGATCCCTCCCGTTTGGTCGGGGTTCTCGATGATATCGCCACGCTGGAGCAAGCCGTCGAAACGCCTCAGGCGGACATCGCGACGGACTTGCGACGCATCGTGCGTGGCTACGTCGATGCGGAAACGTGGACTGACGACGACCTTCGGTCCGCTGCCTAACTGCCCAACGCTTCCAAAATTCCTGAGAAGCGTAAGAAATCGATGGCTCGGCGTTGAAACCAAACTCAGCGCCCGCTAAGATGTTCGATCTTCCCGGAAGAGGGTCCGTGGATCATCGTCTCTCAATTGGCCGGTGAACCCGATTTGAACACCACAGGAAAGTGCTGTTCAACGTGGTTCTCAGCTGTGTCAAATTTTGAGTGTCTGAATCACTGAGTCGACTTCTGTTCGCATTTTGTCCTCTAGTTCGCCCGTCAGTGTGGCGGGAGATGATGTTATGCCTTCGCGACCGATTTTGCCCCGCACCACAGTGGCCAAGAAAGAAACCTTTCAGCCAGAGTGGTACGTCGTTGATGGAACCGATGAAATCGTCGGTCGGTTTGCCACTCGTTTGGCGACCGTCCTGATGGGTAAGCATAAACCGACATATACGCCGCACGTGGATACGGGCGACTATGTGATCGTGACGAATGCTCACCTGGTGCGTTTCAGTGGTTCGTCAGTGAGTCACGACGAGCACCCAAACTTTACCACGAAGTTCCTCCGTAAAACTTACGATCACTACACCGGCTATCCGGGTGGTCGAAAGGTCACGACGGCGGCGGAAGTTTGGAAGCGGCACCCGGAACGCATTCTCGAAGAGGCTGTTCGACGCATGCTGCCCAAGAACAAGCTCGGCCGGCAAATGTTGAAGAAATTAAAGCTCTGTTGCGGTCCCGAACACCCGCACCAGTCGCAGCAACCTGTCGAGTTGCCCGAGCACTTGCGTTAATCAATCGGCTTTCGCTTGGTCGTTACGATGCGATTGCTTCTTTGGAATTCACTTTCTGATTGCTGATCTGGATGATTTGATATGTCGACCGACAACCCCGAAGACGACAAACCAGATGTTCCCGAAGAAACCGCTTCGGCTACGCCCGAACAACCAGCTTCGGAAACTGAACCGACGGTCGATCCGGAGGCCGCTGCGGCACCGGTTCCACCAACCACGCCTGGCGAAGAAACTGCCGGTGACGACCTGGCTTCTGGTTTGACGCTTGGCGAAGGCTCAGCGGCCAGCGAAGTCGATCCCGACTATCAACCGGTCATTCGCGGGAAAATCGACCGCTTCGGTGTTTCCATCGGAACCGGACGACGAAAAACGTCGGTCGCCCGAGTGCGAATCAAAGAAGGCGACGGGAAGATGGTCATCAATGACCGGACTCTCGATGAGTACTTCACCGTCGAACGAGACCGCAAAGCGATCAAGGCTGTCTTGGAAGCCACCGGCATGGACGGCAAAGTTGACGTCTGGGCTCGCGTGAGTGGCGGTGGAACCACCGGCCAAACCGGAGCCATGATCTTGGGAATTGCCCGTGCGATCCAAGCCAAAGATCCGGCCCAGCACCACACCCTCTCCGAGCATGGCTTCCTGACACGGGACGGCCGGATGGTGGAACGGAAAAAATACGGCCTCAAGAAGGCCCGCAAAAGCTTCCAATTCTCGAAACGGTAACGCAATCAGTTCGTTCCGATTTCGCGGAACTCATTTCACCCGAGGGTCGCAAACCCTCGGGTTTTTTTGTAGCCACCTATGATCTGCATGTCACCCTAAACGCCCTGCGCTTCGCATTTTGTGACGATCGGTTGACCGCCAATGTACCGGGAACTGCTTCAACCTGATTTGCGGATCATGATCGACGAGAACGACGTCGAAGGCATGCGCGAATTCTGTGAGATTCTCCACCCGGCCGCGACGGCGGAAGTTCTGGAAGACATCGACAGCAAGTTGGCGTGGCGGGTGCTCCGGACTTGTAGTCTCGATCGGCAAGTCGAGATCCTGGAATTCATCAGTCTGCCGAAACAAGTTGGGCTGACCGAAATCATTGACCGTGGTCGGCTGACGCGTCTCTTGGAAGAAATGGCTCCGGACGATCGCGTCGACTTGCTCTCTCGGATGGATGCCGAGAAGGTCGAGAATCTGCTGCCGTCCATCGCGCAAGCCGAGCGAAGTGACATTCGCAAGTTGCTGTCATATCCGGAGTCCAGCGCAGGGGCGTTGATGACGACGGAATACGCTTCGCTTCCGGAAAATATCACCGTGAGCGAAGCTCTCGATCGGTTACGGAAACAAGCGCCCGATCGGGAGACCGTCTACTATATTTATATTCTCGATGAGGGACGGCACCTGCATGGATTTATTTCGCTTCGAGATCTGATCCTCGCCAAACCGCATCGTAAACTCGCCGACATCATGCAACATGATGTGATTTCCGTGCGAGTGACCGATGACCAGGAAGTCGTCGCTCAAGAGATGGCCCGTTACGACTTCATCGCCATCCCGGTTGTCGACAATCAGAATCGGTTGGTGGGAATTGTCACGCACGACGATATTCTCGATGTCATCCACGAAGAAGCCACCGAAGACGTGCAACGTCTGGCGGCGATGGAGCCGCTCGAAGACGGTTACCTCACCACGCCAATTCGGATTCTGACTTGGAAACGTGGTGTCTGGCTGGTCTTGTTGTTGGGAGCGGCTTTGGGGACGGCATCGGTGGTTAGCGGTTATCAGCCGATTGCCGAACAAGAGCCATGGATGATTTTGTTTCTGCCGATGGTCCTCGCAAGTGGTGGAAACGCCGGTTCGCAATCGGCGACACTGGTGATTCGGGCGGTCTCATTGGGGGAGTTGGGACGAAAAACCGCGTTCCGAATTTTCTGGCGTGAGGTCTTGCTCGCCAGCCAGTTAGGCGCGTGTTTGGGCGTCTTGGCGTTTCTGTGCGCTCTAATTTTCAACCCGCCCGCCCGTGCAATGACCGTCGCGGCGACGGTGCTGCTCGTGGTCGTGATGGGAGCGGTCACCGGGTCCATGCTCCCGTTGCTGTTTAAACGGCTTGGCATGGACCCAGCGTTGATGTCCAACCCCCTCATCGCGGCGATCGTCGACATGATGGGCGTGGTCATCTATTTCAACGTGGCCATTTTGTTGCTCCATTGATTTGATGAATCCCGGTCATCAGGAGTCGGGCAACTCGTTTGGTATTGCTGTTGGTTCCGGATTAGATGCGGGGAACCAAGCCATCATTCGAGGAGGAATCCGATTCGCTTTATACATGCTTACGAGTAACCCAAGGAGCAGGGCACCAACGCTCCAAGCGAAGGCCGAAACCGCCGCCCAACCGACATTCTGTGCCACTGATCGGAATCCGAACGCGAAGCCCTCGTAGATTCCCGCCAGCACACCCAACGCAGCAACGGCCAGATACCAGCGACTGCGAAACGCCCAGCCGATCAAACCGAATGCGAGAAACATGCCGCCCACGTACGGCACGTTCCAGGCTCGGGGGAGCGAAAAGAAACTCGGGTTCACGACGATTGTCGCCGCCACGACAGGCAACATCATTGCACTCAGGAACTGAAGCAGTCGTGCAAAGGGATCTCGGTACAAGAAGCCAATTCCGATCATGCCGATCCACAGGAGATGCGCACTAACCAACTCGGAATACGACGCGAACGCGGAGTCCTCAAGCAGTTTCCAAGTTGTGAATGACGCAATCAAAACTGCGACAAAACTGGTGAAAGCAGATCGGGATCGAATCCCTCGAATGGCGAACAACGCCGCGAGAGTTGCGAGCATATACGGATTCGGTTCTGACAGCGTTCGGAAACCGACGGTGTGCGGGGTGACGACCGCTGCCATTGCGAGTGTCGCCAGGAAACCGAACTCGGCGTGTGCTGCCTTTCGCAACCAAGCGTAGCCGTAAAATGCCGCTAGGATGCCCAAGCACAGCCAAATCGGCGATCCGATCTGCGACGTGACATGGAAGTAGAACGACCGAAACACCTGGCCGGCTCCAATCGGCATGGCGAACAGGAGGAGGAGTGGGGCGGCGAGTAGTGTGGATTGTGTCAGTTTGCGGTTGCCTCGACAAATTCCGTTTTCGAGCAATAAAACCATTATGGCGGCGATGATCGGTACGAGAAAATACGAGCCCCAAACCGTGGCGAATGCAATCGCCCGTCCTCCGGAACTCGGATAAACCCAAATCGGTCCGGTCGGTCCGAAGGTCAACGAGAGCGCGTAACTTCGCAGGACGGCTCCACCGATGAGGAGTCCGAAAATCGTCCAAGGAAACAGCGGCCACTGCCAGGGCGTTCCGTTGTTTTCGACGGCCCGTGGTCCGCGTCGGACGGCGGGAATCAACGTGAGGATCACGCCGGCAACTGCGGTTGGGAAGAGCAAGAGCATCCATTCCGTCGTCCGGGCATTTCGAGGGTGCAACTCCGGCGACATCAACCATGGCGTCACAAAGAACAACGCCAAGAATAGGTAGTAGGGAATGCGGTAGAACCAATTCAACCGCAGCCGCGAGAGCCGCAACACGGCTTCCGTGACCACGACGGCAAAGAGATAGCCGAACACCATCAATGCGACCCCACCGCTTGTGGATTCCATCGCCACGAACAGATCGTCCGCACTGATCGAGATGCCCAGAAACATCAGCAGGACCAATAGGAGGACGGATCGCACGTCTTCCCACACCTGTCCCAACCGCACCAGCAGAACTCCGATTCCGGCCAACGTGAGTGTGTAAACGGCCAGCACGCCCATCATCAGCCAACAATTGATGGTGCCAATTTCCAGCTCCCCGTACGCAGCACGCACCGAGTACATCAGCAATGCGGCACTGATGGCATAGAAGGGGTTGTGAGTGACAAAATACCGGACCAACGACGTCGATCGACCCGCAGAACGTGACATGACAGTCTCCTCGAACGAGAGTGTCCGTCAGCGATCGAATGGTGTTTGTGACCTTCCGCACAAGACGGTTGGCCCCAACCGCAACATGCGAACGCGAACAGATAAAGAGGGAAGAACTCCCCGTGAAATGATGGTTGATTATCCGCCGGTTATGGCGGCTTGTCAAAATTTTCTGGTTCTCCTGTTCATGAAGTCTGTTGGGGATTGAATGATCGCATTCCACTACAGCATGCGATGAACTAAAATCGGCAGACTCAAAACCGACGTCACTCCATCAAGTGAAACGTCAAACCTCCGACGAATTCAACGGATTCGAATCGATTCACGGATACGAGCGTAAGACATGACGACCACCGCGACCACAGGCGTCAAGAAGACGAACGGAAATTACACCGGCCAGGACATCACCGTTCTTAAGGGGCTCGAAGCCGTACGGCATCGCCCGGCGATGTACATTGGTGGCGTGGACTCCAAAGGCTTGCACCATTTGGTGTGGGAAATCGTCGATAACTCTGTCGACGAATATCTGGCTGGGGAAGCGGATAAAATCACCGTCACGTTGCACAAGGACGGCTCGTCGATCACAGTCAGTGATAACGGTCGCGGCATTCCGGTCGACAAACACCCTGAGGAAAAGAAATCAACGCTGGAAGTCATTCTCACCACGCTACACGCAGGGGGGAAATTCAGCAGCAAGAACTACGCCCGCAGTGGTGGGTTGCACGGTGTGGGTTCGTCGGTGGTGAATGCGTTGTCGTCCGAGATGATCGCCACCATCCGCCGCGACAAGGCGGAGTGGGAACAAGTCTACGAGGGCGGCGTGCCAACGGGACGCGTAAAGAAACTGCGATCGTATCAGGGAACGAGCGGCACCACGATCTTCTTCCGTCCCGATGCGACCATCTTCCCTCGCACCACGTTCAACGCCGACACCATCCGTCAGCACTTGGAGGATATTTCCTACATTCACGGTGGTTTGCAAATCACCTTCATGGATGAGGTCAAGAAAGAAAAGTACGAACTGCACCACCCCGACGGCATCGCGGCGTATCTCGAAAAGATGACGGGCGAGGCCAAGAAGCGACCGGTTCATGAGTCATTCTTCAGTGCCGAAAAAGACGAGGACGGCATCGGGGTACAAGTCGTGTTGCGGTGGACCGAAGCGACCGACGAGCAAATCCGCAGTTACGTCAACGGTATTCGCACACACGGTGGCGGCACGCACGAAAGTGGTTTGAAGGGTGGGGTGGCCAAAGCCGTTCGGAATTACATGGATGTCCACGACATCAAACCGAAAGGTGTGAGCATCACGAATGACGACATCCGTGAAGGTGTCGTTGCGATTCTCTCCACGTTTCATTCCGACCCGATGTTCCAAGGGCAAACCAAAGAGAAGCTGAACAACTCCGAAATGTCGAGTGCGGTGGACGGTCTCGTGCGACCAACGCTGGAGAACTGGCTCAACGGCAATCCCTCCATTGCGGATGCGGTTTTGGGACGGATCGTGCTTGCCGCCCGCGCCCGGGAAGCTAGTCGAGCGGCGGTCAATGAAGTCACCCGCAAAAAAGCTGGCGGAAAGAAAACGAATCTTCCCGGAAAACTCATCGACTGTTCCGGTCGCAATCCCGACGAGGGAGAGTTGTTCATCGTCGAAGGGGACTCCGCCGGTGGGACGGCGGCACTGGGGCGGAACAGCCGTTACCAAGCCGTTCTGCCACTGAAAGGGAAGATTCTCAACACCGAGGGCGTCAGTCTGAGCAAGATGCTGAAGAATCAGGAAGTTAGCAACTTGGTCGAGTCGCTGGGAACCGGCATTGGAGCGAGCTTCGACATCCGTCGGCTACGGTATGGAAAGATCATCCTACTGACCGATGCCGACAGCGATGGCTACCACATTAGCACGCTGCTACTGACATTCTTCTTCCGACACATGCAGGATCTGATCCGTCAAGAAAAGCTTTTTATCGCTCAACCGCCGTTGTATCGAATTTCCGTCGGTCGGGACAATTTCTACGCCCTCGACGATGCCCACAAGGAAGAAATTCTCAGCGGTCTCGCGGCCAATCGGAAGCCGGAAATCGTGCGGTTCAAAGGTCTTGGGGAGATGGACGCCAAGCAGCTCAAAGAGACCACACTCGATCCAGAGAACCGGATCCTGCTCCGGGTGGATATCGAGAACCTTGTGGAGGCCGACGAAACCTTCCATCAGCTTCTTGGGAAAGATGCCTCCGAGCGTTACCGGCTGATCATGGATGAAGCCAGTTTTGCGGATGACGTCGACTTGTAAGCGGCTGGGACGCGGTTACTTCACGTCGCGCCAGGTGTCCCAGCAGAGATACAACGCGGCAATCGCGCCGAGAATCAGCGTGATATCGAACGTCATGCGACGGTCCGGGGTTCCGAATGAGAACGGTATCCCCATGAAGATATCCAGGATCGCCGCCACCGCCACAAGTAGCGAGACGATTCCGGAGACGATCACCATCCGTTTCGACAGATTCGACATCAAACACTGTCCGTTGGACGTTTTATTATTCGCGTTAATTGACCGTGGTTCGGGAGCACTTGCTACGAAGGCACCGAAACCCTGTCATTAGCCGCGTTTACCATAAATACGAAAACTTGAGACACTAACCGATTATAGGCCATTCTCGCTAGCCAACGCTACTTAACTTCTGAAAACCACTTGTGATAATTCGGTCATCCATTCCGGATAGCCGGACTACAGCGGTTATGGGGTGGAGCACAGCTCGATAATGTAGCCATCGGGATCGGTGACGAAGGTTTGCACGGCTCCGTCGGGGCGTTCTTTGGGACCGGCAACGAATGGCACGCCGCACGCCTTCAGGTGTTCTGCGGCCGCTTTGGCGTCGTCGACACGGAACGCGAAGTGATGGGCCCGCGTCGATTTTTTGCCATCATCACCCGCTGGGCCGGAATCTTCGAATTCCAAGATGGTGTGAATCTGAGTGTCACCCGCTTGGAACCAACTTCCCTGGAACGCGAAGTTCGGGCGGTCTTGTTCCTCCATCCCGAGAACATCGCAGTAAAACTGTCGGCTGCGTTCGAGGTCTTTGACCACAATCGTCACGTGATCAAGCGTCTGCACGCGGATAGAAGAAGTTGCGGGCACGATTGCCTCCTCAAACGCAGTCTGGGAACAAATACAAAGTGATCCGACGATAACGGGCGAAAGTGGAAAGTCAACTCAAGCCGGTTGAATCGAAGTTATGCCCCCAATGGTTCGCCGGTGTTCCAGTCGGCTCCGTCGCGGATGACGCGGCGGTAGAGGGTGTCTCGCTCGACGGGTTCCCGACCAGCTTCGCGGATCAGGGAGTGAAGTTGCTCGACCGCCAAGCCCTGCGGCGTTTCCGCGCCAGCGTCGTGATAGATGATTTCGTGAACCACGGTGCCGTCGAGGTCATCGGCACCGAACGCCAACGCGGTTTGGGCGATTTTCTCACCCAACATGATCCAATAGGCTTTGATGTGGTCGAAATTGTCGAGCATCAACCGGGAAATGGCGATGGTCTTGAGATCTTGCAGTCCGCTGGGTTTCGGTAAGTGATCCATGCCCGTGTTTTCGGGGTGGAACGCAAGTGGAATGAACGTCTGGAAACCGCCTGTTTGGTCCTGCAGATCGCGAAGTTTGCAGAGGTGGTCAATGCGGTGCTCCGGTCCCTCGATGTGTCCGTAGAGCATCGTGGCATTCGATCGCAAACCGAGTTCATGAGCCGCACGATGGACATCGAACCACACGTCGGCATCGGCTTTGTGCTCACAGATTTGGCTGCGGATTTCCGGATCGAAGATCTCCGCTCCACCACCGGGCAAACTCCCCAGCCCGGCTTTTTGCATTTCTTCGAGCACCCAACGGATCGACTGCTTCGTTTGTTTGCAGAACCAACCAATTTCGACCGGCGTCCACGCTTTGATATGAATTTTCGGCCACGTCTCGTGAATCACACGAATGACGTTGAGGTACCAATCGAACTTTTTCAGGTGGTGAAGGCCACCGACAACGTGAATTTCCGTCGCTCCGTTCGCCTTCGCTTCCAAGACGCGATCTCGGATCATCTCGTCTGTGAAGGTGTATGCCTTCTCCGCTCGCAGGTCCGCTCGGAACGCGCAGAACGTGCAGCGATAAACGCACACGTTCGTCGGATTTAAGTGAATGTTGGTGTTGTAGTACGCGAAGTTGCCATTCTTCCGCTCGCGGACCTGGTTGGCCAATCGACCCAGCGTGAACAAGTCCGTTTCGGTTTCCAAGAACATGCCGTCCTCGAACGAAAGCCGTTCGCCGGCTGCGACTTTCTCGGAAATGTTCGCGAGTTGCGAGGATGCTTGTTCGGGCGAAAGTGTCGTTGACATGGGAGCGGTTTCGAGGGTTGGAGTGTGCTCGATGGATTTCTGATTCCACGCCCTGCAAACTGGCATCGGCATGGTCCACGACGGATTCTAGGCGGAATCGTCGGTCTCGACCACCGTTCCCACCGGTCAATCACAAACTGACCGTCATTGAATGCACTTAACGAACAAATTGCTTGCGTTGCAGAATGTCGAGTGTCTGGCCGAAATCCGTAGCGGCATGGTCGACACCGTCGATATGAAAGACGGCTCGGAACTCCACATCTTCGGACGGTGCCGGCTGCTGGATCAACCGTTCCAAGAGTTTGTCGGCTTCGTCCGGTGTGTAGAATCGGTGAGTTTTCGCACCGAACACAATCACGCCTTTAAAGACTTTCTCGGCCGGCGGAACTTGGCGGCGGGTCGTCGCTGAGTTGGATTGGTCTTCGTGAAGACGACGTTTCTGATCTTCTAAAACCGTCACGACATTGCGGATTACGTTTGCTTTGGTCTTGGAAGTTTCCGGAGATTCGTTCGATGCCGGTTGGACAGGTTCCTGAAGATCGAGCGGTGGTTGATTCGTGTTGACGATCTGATCGTCGAGTTTCTCGTCGTCGATTTCGATTGGTTGCAACTCGGGGACTTCCGACGCAGCAGCCAAGTACGGTTTCTCCACCGCTTCCCGATCGTTGGCGGAGATCAATTCCAAGGGATTTTGGCCAAGTTCGGTTGTGACAAACTGATCGGAGAAGGACTCCAACGGTGTCGCTTCGGGAGTCGGAGAGGCATCGTTTGCGGCGATGATCTTCGCGTGTTCGTCGTTGATGGGATCAAGATCCGGCGCGGGTGCGGTGCGGGCGGAAATGCCGTCTTGGACGGTGCTCCAATCGAAATTGCTAGCCAACAGACCGGCGGAGAGTCCACCGATGAGGGTGAGTCCGCACGCCATCATGGATTTTCCGGACGACATCACGCCGACGGCTTTTGCCAGCAACGATTGCCCACCGACCGCTGCGGCGGTTGCGACCGGAGTAGACGCGGACTGCGACATCGCCGCACTGATCGTCTGTTGAATGACCGAGGCCGATGGTGCAGCGGACAACTCTGCTGCTCGGACCAACAACGGGACAGCGAGCAGGGCACCGGTGTCCGACATGCCACGATTGACCAATCGTTCTCGCAACAAACGCTTGGCTTGCTGAAGTCGACGGCGAATCGTGGCGTAGGTCAAACCGAGTTCGTCGGCGGCATCCTGTTGGGTTCGGCCTTCGAGATGGCACAGCACCAGCGGCGATTGAAACCGCGTGGGCAATTGACCGATTTCTTCATCCAAGATCGGCAGCCATTCGTCGCGAGACTCTTTTTCTCGTTCCTCGACTTGTTTGTGTTCGGCGAATGTCGTTTCGCATCGGCGACGAGATTTCGCTTTTCGCTTGATCTGCAAAGCGGAATTGTGAGCCACGCGGTAGAGCCAACTCGACAGCGAATCGTGAGTTTGCTCGGTTTGCGTCAGCGAAAGTGCGTGTCTGGAGAGCGAAATAAACGTGGCTTGGAACGCATCGTCCGCACCGGCCGGGTCCCCCAACACTCGATGAGCCACCCCGCGTACCATCCCCCCATGACGACGCACAATGGCCGTAAAGGCAGACTGGTCCTTGCGTTCGACAAATCGGCCGAGTAACTCAAAGTCGGAAGGGAAAGTCGCGACGGAAGCACTCATTCCAGGTAACCACCCCTTGTTCGATGCCTATTGATTCCTAATAAGAATTCATCATAACCCGCCAGTTGCGCACCTTTCAGCGAGATCTTGGAAAAAACTCGGAATCGAGGGCGTAAACTCGTCGCTGCGCATGAAAAAGACGGAGCTCATGAAGAACTCCGCCCTTATCTATGGCAAATTCTGACCAGACTTTACGTTGGCGATCAGCCGTTATTTAGTTTTCACGTCTTTAGTGAGCTCGAAATCGAGATTCTCTTGGGATTCGGTGATTGTGGCTTTCAGCGGTGTGAGATGGGCGGCGTTATAGGCGTCTGGTGTGACCTTCTCGTAGCTGTCCCGCGTTGGGCTGTCGGGAACTCCCTGGTAGAGCGGTTCTTTCCCGACGACTTTATTCCCCAACACCAAGACCACTTTGTCGCCGGGCGGGACGAGTGCCGTGTAGCTTCCGTCCTTGATGACGCCGCCACCGGTAGGCGTTTCCCCATCGGCAGACACAAAGGAAATTGTGCCTTTGGGAATGGGTTCACCGTCGATGGAAATTTTTCCGGTGATCTGGACATTCTCAGATTTATCGCCGCAACCGCTCAAAGCCACTGTGACCATGAGAGCGAGAGCGCTTAAAGCTAATCGATTCATTTTCGGTTGTCGTCCCTTTCACTGGGGAGTTGATTCATTTGAATAGGAAAACGACCGTCCGCAAACGATTTGCACGGACGGTCGTTTGAAAATCATCGTGCCTACGGAAGTTCAACGACTTCGCCACCGCGTGTGGAGAGGGCGGCTTCCCAGGCGTTTTGGGAAATGGAGTCCGAGAACGTCCGGACCGATCCGTCACACATGCTGGCGTTCACACTGCCCGCGTGACGACTCCGGGGAGCGATTTGGTACTGTTGGTTCGAGCCAACTTCCGCACAGGGAATGACGCGGTAATCCGCATGGTTCGGGTCTTCTGACGTATCTTTACACTTGCGGCATTGATCCGGGCTGGACGAGTTCGGCGTGAGGATCGACATGAAGCCGGGGCTACCTTCGTCGTTCAGCAAGTCGCCTCGGTTGTCGGTGAGTTCACCGGGAGCACCAATGATAATCTCCGAGAAACACGCCGTGTTGGACAAACCGTCGGTGAAGTGATTCATCGAATACACGTGACGAATCCCGAATGGGGCACCGGTGAAAATCGCTTGGTCGGCGGCGTTCTGGTGCAAGTGAGTGTTGCCCATGTTAGCCACGTAGTTGCCCATGACTCGCCAATAGGTGTCCGAATTTGCTTGTTCGGGGCGACTGGAATCGGACGGGCAGGTGTAAGCCGGAATGTGGACCCGTTGCGTAGACATATTCGGGGCCAAGTAGAACGGTTGAGCAAAATCGTACTGTTCGTAGAGGTTGACTTGCTCAATGAATGGCCACAAGAAAACCGGCCAGCTAATGCGTTGGTGTTGTCGTCCGTTCTCCACCGTGCCCAAGGAGTTCATCCCACCCAATGGGAAATATCCGTTGTTGATGTCGGCGAAGTTGTGGCAGGCCAGCGTCCATTGTTTGAGGTTGTTAATACACTGCGAACGGCGAGCCGCTTCGCGAGCCGCTTGGACGGCGGGCAGCAGAAGGGCAATCAAGATCGCAATGATCGCAATGACGACCAGCAACTCAATCAGAGTGAAACCGTGTTTTCGGGAGCGCTTTGACATTCGAATTCCTTAAGAGTGAAAAGTTGAGATATGTGATCGCAACGGAAGCGTGGCGCTCACGGACAAAAACTGAATCGAAAAAACAGGGGGAAATCGTTTTGAGAAGGAAGGCAGTTAACAGTTGCGGAGGGGAGCGGAAGTTCAAGATTGAACTTGTCCCCAAGTGGTAGGTTTTGCAGGGGCGTCAATCGTAGGGGCTACTCGCAAGGCTTGCAAGATTTAATTCTTGAAACACCGGTAAAAAACACCATTGTGTTCATTTGGGCATTGTTTTGTGTGTTCTGTGGTTTGGATAGCTTATGGCAACAGTTCCGTCGTGTTGAGCAATGGCAGCACTGACGTGCATACCCATAACGTTTCGGATCGACTCTTTTGCATTCCTCATTTGCCGAGAGATTCAGACCACGTTTTCGGGCTCATCTCGACCGGTGGAAACGGAAAAAACTGTGGTGGGTTCGCGATTTTCCCCGTCGGTGGGTAGAACAAAAAGAAACTTATCGTCGCACAACGATTCCGTTGTCGTTTCGTATTCGTCGAAGTTCTCCCGCGCTGCGAGAATCAAAGGCCCATCGAATGCTTGACCTTCAAAATTCCCGATTCGCGAATCGTCACCAAGTCGTCCAATCAATCGTGTGGACGATTCTTTTGTTGATTGCGGCAACGGCATCAGTTCAGGCTGAGGATCGTCCGAATATCATCGTCATTCTTTCGGACGACATGGGGTACAGCGATCTTGGTTGTTATGGTGGCGAGATCGAAACGCCAACGCTGGACGGTTTGGCTCGGGAGGGATTGCGTTTCACGCAATTCTACAACACCGGACGATGTTGCCCGACGCGGGCGTCGTTGTTGACCGGATTGTATCCGCATCAAGCGGGCGTCGGTCACATGATGAACGATCGTGGCACCGACGGTTATCGGGGGAACTTGAACAATCGCTGCCGGACCATGGCGGAGGTGTTGAAGCCGTCAGGTTATGCCACTTATGGAGTGGGCAAATGGCATGTTACGTTGCACACCGATCCGGAGGGCCCGAAACACAATTGGCCGTTGCAACGCGGTTTTGATCGCTTTTACGGCACGATTACGGGAGCCGGCAGTTTCTTCGACCCCGGCACACTCACGCGGGACAACACGATGGTCTCGCCGTTTGCCGATCCCGAATATCAACCCGAACAGTATTATTACACCGACGCCATCAGCGATCATGCGGCTCGCTTCATCACGGAGCACTCCAGCACGGACGGCAAACGATCGCCGTTCTTTATGTACGTGGCATACACGGCTGCTCATTGGCCAATGCACGCTTTGCCGGAAGACATCGCCAAGTATCGCGGTAAATTCGATCAGGGTTACGAGGCGTATCGGCAAGGTCGGCTCGAACGGTTGCGGAAACTCGGGTTGATCGACGCTGCTTGGGAGATGTCGCCCACGGTCGGGAATTGGGAGCAGGTACAACATTCGGAGTGGGAACAGCGGTGCATGGAAGTCTACGCCGCGATGATCGACCGTATGGATCAGGGAATCGGACAGATTGTGAACACGCTGAAACAGCAAGGGCAGTTCGAAAACACGCTGATCTTCTTCATGCAAGATAACGGTGGGTGCCAGGAGGGTGTTGGTCGGCGAGGGGATTGGAAGCGTCCGGTGGCCCCGTCGCTACCGAAAATTGCTCAGGATGCCATTCGTCTCGACGTGATTCCAAAGCAGAACCGAGCCGGTGTGCCAACGCTGCAAGGACCACACATCATGCCAGGGCCGGAAGATACTTACATCGCGTACGGCATTGATTGGGCGAATGTCTCTAACACTCCC
This sequence comes from Thalassoroseus pseudoceratinae, assembly GCF_011634775.1. Lineage (NCBI taxonomy): Bacteria > Pseudomonadati > Planctomycetota > Planctomycetia > Planctomycetales > Planctomycetaceae > Thalassoroseus > Thalassoroseus pseudoceratinae. The sequence goes on along the minus strand of NZ_JAALXT010000008.1, from coordinate 78,404 downwards.
TTCCGCGAGTACAAACACTTTGTGCATGAGGGGGGGATCAGCACGCCGTTGATCGTCCATTGGCCGAACGGCATTTCCCGTCGTGGAGAGTTGGAACATCAACCGGGGCATCTCATCGACATCATGGCGACATGCGTGGACGTGGCCAACGCGGACTATCCCGACAAACATAACGGGCAGGACATCAAACCACTCGAAGGCGTTTCCCTCCGACCGACATTCGAAGGCGGAAAAATCTCACGAAGCGGTCCGATTTTCTGGGAACACGAAGGGAACCGGGCGATCCGTGACGGAAAATGGAAATTGGTCGCCAAGAAGAGCCGCGATTGGGAATTATACGATCTCGAAAAAGACCGCACGGAGTTACACGACCTCAGCGACGACCATCCAGAGTTGGTCAAACAGCTAGCCGATCAATGGGAGACCTATGCAAAGCGGGCAAATGTGCTGCCGTTGTCCGGTCGCGATGACAAACCGAAGTTCAACAAAAAGAAGAAGCGTTACCAACTGAAAGCCGATGCCAATCTGCCGCGTTCGAAGTCGCCTTTTGTCGAGAACCGACCGTTCACCGTGACAGTGAAAATTTCCGAGCTGGGGTCAGACGGTGTGTTGGTGGCGCAGGGCGGTTCGTCTGCTGGGTATGCGGTCTATGTGCAAGACGGTCGATTGCACTTCGCGGTTCGGCGGAGTGGCAAACTCGATGATCTGGTCAGCACCGAAGTTCTACCGCCCGATGCCAAGACCATCACCGTCTCCCTTGCAGACGATGGCGTCGTCAACGCGACTGTGAATCGGAAACCGTTCATGAAAGGAAAATCTGCGGGGGTGTTGACCCAGATGCCGCTGGATGGTTTGCAGGTTGGGAAAGATTTGACGGGAGCCGTTGGTAATTATGAGACTCCGTTTGAGTACTCCGGGACAATCGAGCGCGTGATTCTGACGTTCCCTTAGGCGACTCGAAAATGGCGGACTTCACCCGTTCGGGAAGTTGGTTGTCTTCATCCAGCGTCAAAAAGGGTTTCTTGAAGATGCGACTCGTCGTCAGCGACTCCCTCAGTGATTTTGCGTTGTAGGGGTTTTCACAGACGGTGCGTGTGAGATCGAGCAGAACATCGAGCGAGTAGACGAGTGTTTGCTCGATCCAATTCACGTCTTGCCGACCCCAACCAAATCGCCAGATTTCGACGGTCGGCACTTCGCCATTCGGATCGATCACCAGTTTCAACGGACCCCAAGCCGCAGTTTCCCGGAGTGGTGCGAGAACTCGCCAAACGTTGGGGTTGGGGGCGTGTCGTTCTTGCATCAGGATACCGCGAAATTCGGTCGTTTTGAGTCCCGGTACTTCCAACGCAACCCGAGTCCAGGGGAGTGGCGCGGATTTTTGGGTCACACCTTTCGTGGTCCGAAATCCAACAACGAGCGTGGCACCGTAGAATGGCACTCGCCATTGCGGTTTGCCCTCTTCGTTCATCACAACGCTTCCGCCCTGGCGTTTTGCGAGATCTTGAAGAGACTGCAAACCGGCGACTCCCCGGTTCCGCCGCCGATACCAAACGATTCCACCAAGCACAAACACGATCGCCAGACCGGCGATGACTTGGGGCATGATTTCGGAACCGTGTTGCGAAAGCCAATGCGTCATGACCGTCACCTCCGCTGGTCGGAATTGTACTCCGACCGGGCATGTCCGCTGGGCTGGGGATGGCTTCGTATCCATTTCCCCACGGGACTAGTTTTGAATGTTGAAATGACAATGGATTCAGCACGTGAATGCTGAGGATCGTCGACCCAAGAACCTTGAGAACCAGATTGCCCAAGGGGTGAGGATTCAAATCGTGGCCCGCATCCTCTAATAGGAACAACGTTTTTTGTCCGCGGAGGACAACAGAACTCACGGAATCTCAGAAAAAAAATCGAGATTCCGCGAAACATGGTCAAATGTTCCTGTGGCGGTCATGTGGAAGTCGATGCAGCGGTTCCTGCGGAAAAATGCTGGACGGCAGTTTCGCGGATGCCTTTCAAATCGAGTTTGCCGGAACCGAGTACCGGGATCGATTCCACCTCAAGAAAGCTATCTCGGGAGGGCAACCAAAGGTTCGGCAGATTGCCTGCGGAAAGTTCCTGCAAAATGTCTTCGGGAGAGCGATCCAACGGACGATGCAGCACCACAAGCCGTTCGCCCCGTTTTTCGTCGGGAACGGCGGTGACAACCAACGGGACTTCACCTTCGGATTCGGTTTGATTTCCGACGATTCGCAACAACTCTTCTTCGATGCGACCGTGCGGGACCATCTCGCCGCCGATCTTCGAGAACCGATTGAGTCGCCCGGCTAACGTGACGAATCCGCTCTCGTCGATGGTGGCGATGTCGCCGGTGTTGTACCAACCGTCGTTGAGAACTTCGGCGGTTTTTTCCGGTTCGTCGAGGTAGCCTTGCATGACGTTGGCTCCTCGCACGAGCAGCAAACCTTCTTCGCCGAAGTCGCGATCTTCCCCGGTGTCTGGATCGACCACTTTAACGCTCACGCCTGGAATCGGACGACCGATACTGCCGATCTTGCGAGCGTCGTCTTCTTCAAAACCGGTTCGTGTGTTGGGAATGTTGGCAGTTGCCAACGGAGCAAGCTCGGTGGTGCCGTACCCTTCGGTCGGAAGGACTCCGAACTTCTGCTGGAATTCTTCTGCCAATTCCGGCGACAGCCGTTCCGCTCCCACGACGGCCAAATCGAGGTGCTTCATTTGTTCCGGCTTGCAACGCTTGATGTAGGCCCGCAGGAATGTCGGTGTGCCCATTAAAATGGTGGCGGAATGCTCCTCGCATAACTTTCCGACGGTGCGTCCATCAATTGGGTTGTGATGATAGACGGCCCGAATCGGCGTCGTCCCGGTTAGCCACATGCCTAACGTGTACCCGAACGCATGGAAGAACGGCATCACGCCGACTTGCGTATCACGAGCTTTCAGATTGAACAGGTCGTCGATGGAATCAATATTCGCCTGCACATTGTAATGACTGAGCATCACGCCTTTCGGCTGCCCCGTCGAGCCGGAAGTGAACAGAATCGTGAGCAAATCGTCCGGCTGGATTTTGTTCAAACCATGTAGACGCTCCACAACAAACGGGGGCAGGGCGTAGGCTTGGATGCCCGCTTTGATGCGAGTGCCTTTCGAGATGGAAGCAATCAGGTCTTCCAGGAAAACCGATTCGGCGTTCAGTTCGATATTCAGTTTGTCCATCACCTTTTTGCTGGTGATGACATGCGTGAGGCCACTTTTTTCGATGCAGTAATTCAGGTCGGATTCGGACAGCGTGTAGTTCAAGTTGACGCAGACATCTCGGCTCATCGAGATTGCCGTGTTCGCCAGGAATCCGCCGACCGACGGTGGCAGCATGACGCCGATTGTTTGGGCATCGCCGTGCTTGCTGGTGATCCCGGCTTCGCGAAGTTGCTTCTTCAAGGCCAACGCACCCGCCAGCAGTTTTCCACCAGTGAGCGACTGCCCCGTGGAATCCGAAATCTTTGTCTGGAACTTTGCTTGTTTACAGCGACGCACAAACCGCCGGACCGGACCGCGTTTGCGTTCCGGTCGTTGTTTCGCGGATTCCGCACTCATGTCGAGCACCGATTGACGAACCTCCGCCAGATTCTTGGGCTCTTGTACCGGTTTGCCAAAGTTCATGGAAATGCGGTGCGGCCACTGTCGGGGCCATTTGTAGATGATCTTTCCGCCGTGATAACTGAAAATGCTTCCCCACAACTTGTCGATGTAGAGAGGAATCACCGGGCAGTCCGTCCCATCGACCACTCGCAGCAATCCACGTTGGAATTTGTCGAGTTGCCCAGTCCGTGTCAGCTTGCCTTCCGCGAAAATGCAAACCAACTCACCGTTCGCGACGGCTCGATTGGCTTCCTTCAACGCCTTGACCAAGCCTTTGGGACCCATGGTGGGGTTGATAGAGATGACTTTGAACAAGTCAGACATCCACGTGATGAGTCGACTTCCTTTGTAGAAATCGCCGTCTGCCATCAAGCGGATTTGGCGGGGCGACGACAACGTCACCAGCCAACCATCGACGTAGCTCACGTGGTTGGCCACGATCAACGCACCACCGCGTTTGGGGATGTTCTCAAGTCCGCGGATTCGTACACGATAGTTTGTCGCCATCAGTAACCACACGAGAAACCGCACGGTCGCCATTGGAAGCAGATACAATGCGTACAATAGCACCGGTACGGAAACGATGCCGCACAGTAGGAAGATCGTCGAGGATGACAGACCCAGCAAATCCCGTTCAATGAAGAAGATGCCCGAACTGAGAATCACCATTGTGAAGGCGACGAAATTCGTGCCTGCGATGACAGTTCCCCGCACCTGGGTTTCCGATTCTTCCTGCAAGAACGCTTCCAACGGGACCAGGAACAGGCCCGCTCCAAAGCCCAGAAGGAATAGAAAAGCGGAACAAAGCCAGAAACTGGGGTAACTCATGACGAAGGGAGTGGTCAGTTTGGCGGTGGTGTCGAAGGTGATTGGCAAATCGGCATTCCAGCCGACGATGCACAACCCGACCGTTCCTATAATGATCACGACCGCTCCGAGCGGCACAATGCCCAATTCCACACGACCGTGTGAAAGCCAACCCGCCAACACGCTTCCGATGGCAACGCCTCCCACGAGGACCACCATCAGGATGCCCACGCCGCTTTTGCTCAGACCGAAAACGTGTTCTCCGTACAGATTCACATTGCACTGAGCCAGCGACGCCATCATCCAAAAGAACGAAATGCCCAACGCGACCCGTAAAATCGCCGGGCGGGCGAACAGAACTTTCAAGTCGTTCGCGGTTTCCCGGAACGGGTTCTTCGCCATCTTGCGGTTGGGGTCGGCCGGCGTGAGGCGACGGATCATCAAGCTGGAACCGACTCCAACCACCGCCATTCCAAGCAGTGTCAGAATGACCGGCCACAATGCCAACACGGTGATTTCCGCATGGATGTTCAGTCGGTGTCCGACGAAATGGCTAATGGCCGTCTCGTTGAATTGGTAAAGCGACAGCCCAACGAGTGTTCCCAATGCGGCGGCGACCACGCTGATCATTCCCATAAGTCCGTTAGCTGCGGAGATTTTCTCCGTGCGAACCAACTCCGGAATGCTGCCGAACTTGGAGGGGCCAAACAACGCGCTTTGGCAGCCCATGAGGAACACCGTCACGAACATGAACGCCAAACTACCGTTCACGCCGACAACGCCGCCCAGCAGAATCGAGCCAACCAACATCGACGCCAACACCAATTCGGCGACTTTGCACCAAACGATGACCGCTCGTTTGTCGAAGCGATCCGCCAGAAATCCCGCCATGTTGGCGAGGAGCAGGTACGGAGCCGTAAACAGGACCGTTCCCAAGGCCAACGCGGTCCCTTCCCGCGCAATGCCCATCACACCAATAGCAATCGAGACGGCTAGCCAGCGGAAGGCGTTGTCGTTCGCGGCACCAAGGAATTGCGTTACTAATAACGCGATGAAACTTTTCGAGGACAGTCCGTCTTGGACTTCGGGCTGTGAGGGGCTGGACATCAGCGACCGCCTGGCTTGTCTTCAAGTTCGCAAAGATCGTCGTTTCGATGGCTGTTCCGCGTTGACGATCAGACCCAGATATGAAAAACACAACCCTAGTCGCGGTTGAGTTGTCGCATACCACGCATTCTCCAAGGCGATTTTTTGAGGAGAATATCACACCAAATTCAGTAAGAACATACCGAACAGTGAAAACAGGGGGAATTCGCGGGCTGAGAGTCTACCACTCCGGGACTTCATTCAGGCGAATTGCACGGCGGATGCAACCGGCCGCTCCGATGTACCCAGCGGAACCGCCCAGCGTGGCGTAGTCGATGATGGTTCTCTCGGCAGGCACGGGAAAGGCTCGTTCGCGGACTTCCTGTTTCACCCGTTCGAGGAAACGGCGACCAAGTTCCGTGCTATGACGACCGAACGTCATTGCTCCCCCGATCAAAATGGTCGCCGGATTGATCGCATGCATGAGCGTCACCGTGCCGACACCCAGACAGCGAGCCATTTCCATGATGAGTTCATTCGCGAGTTGATCCCCTTGTTCAGCCGCTTGACCAATCAGCAGCGGCGTGAGGATTTGTCCGGCTTCGATCCACTCCGTCAGGACCGTTTCCCGGCCTTCCGCGAGTTTCGACTGACAGATTTCCAATAGAGCCGTCGCGCTGACATACGCCTCCAGAGTGCCATACTGACCACTTCGGCAGAGTCGGCCGTTGTCCATCTCGATGATGATGTGCCCGCATTCCGAACCGCAGGAGTGGACGCCTTCGAGAATCAGATCGTTGATAATCAAGCCGCTTCCGCAACCCGTTCCAAGCGTCCAAAACGCGAGACTTTCCGCGTGTCGACCGGCTCCGACCCAATATTCCCCATATGCAGCGGCGGAGGCGTCGTTCTGCAAGATCGCCGGTTTGTCAAAGTGTTGGGCGATCCGCTCTCGGATGGGAACATCGTACCAACCTGGCAAGTTGTGTGGTCGAAGCAGCACGCCGGCGGGGATATCCATCGTGCCCGGTGCCGCCACACCGATGCCCGCGATGTCGTCCCATGACAAACTGCAAGCCGTCACCGCTTGTTCCGACACCTGAAAAATGTTCTTGAGGCCGAATTCCGACCCCTGGGCCGCCTGCGTCGGTCGACTGGCGTGTGCCAACGACTCACCGGCATTGCTCACCACTCCCGCACGGACATTCGTTCCACCGAGATCAATCCCGAGAAAATACGGGCCTTCATGTTCGTCAAGGGGCATGGTTGCGTTTGGTCGTGAGAAACTCGGTTGGCACTTTGGGTTACAGCGGTCGGAGTTTACTCAGTCCATGCCGGTTTTGTCGATTCGACAGGAGCCGCCAGCGGAAGTTTCAGTGTGAATGTCGTGCCTCGACCGACAGTGCTCTCGACGCGAATTCGTCCACGATGACGCTCAATAATCTGCCGACACACCGACAAACCCAGTCCGGTCCCGCCTTGTCCTTGGGAGTCCGCTTCTTTGGTCGAGAAGAACGGATCAAAGATTTTCGGCAGTTTCTCCGAAGGAATTCCGCTTCCGGTATCCTGCACGGAAATCTCGCCGAATCCGTTTTCCGGATCGCGTCGCACTCCGATTCGCAGGCTTCCCCCCTCATCCATGGCTTGCCGGGCGTTAATGACCAAATTCAGCAGGACCTGTTGAATCTGGCTGGGATTGACCATCACCATCACCGATTCCGGGAAATCGGTATCGAGGGAAATCCGGTGGCTTTGCAAATCCTTTTCGACCAGCACGAGCACATCTTGAGCCAGCACAACCAAGTCCATCGGTTCTTGCCGATCCGCTCGGTTGCGGGCGTAGGACAGCATCCCCGTGGTGATTTTCGAAGCACGTTGTCCGGCGGAGAGGATCTTATCGAAGGCTTTGTCGCGGGTTTTGTCGTCTTTATGACGCATCCCCATCTTCGAATAGTTGATGACCGTCGTCAGGATATTGTTGAATTCGTGCGTGATCGAGGCGGCGATCGCTCCGACGGAACTCAACCGCTGTGCTTGCATGAGCTCGGCTTGCAGAGCCGCGACTTGCTGTTTGAGCTGTTCAATCTCTGCGGCCTCGCCGGCTGAAAGCGAATCAATCGACGTGTCAGAGGCTTCGTCGGTCGGCGTCAATGAGTTGGTTGCCATGGGCGAACTGGCCTTTCCGTGGCTGGACCGCTTCGGTGATGGGGGGGCAACCGATACATCAGGCTGACCCCTCCCGGTTTGATATCGGTGTGGCCCGCGATTCTCCTTCAATCTAGCATTGCCGACATAAGACGCAAGACGATCTCCCCCGACTTTTCCAAAGCGTTACGCAATCAATCGAAAGCGGGGAAACAGGGTAAGATGGGGTGTTTTCTTGTGTTTGGAACCGGTGACGTTTGGGGCCTTCTCGGGCAATTTGCATCGCTTGGTGTCGGTCGTTGCGACGTTGTCGGCGGCTTGTGGAACCCTGTGACAGACAACTCCCTCGAAATTCGTCCGCCGTGTGCCTACACTGTCGGGGTGACTGACATACCGCCTCTCGAATTGTTTGCTGAACACTATGGCCAAAGATTTTCTCAAAGGTGCTCGGGACCACTACGATGTGGTTGTTATCGGTAGTGGTCTCGCTGGTTTGACCTCCGCGAACCTCCTGGCTCGCCAGGGACACTCCGTGTTGTTGTTGGAACACCATTATCAACTCGGCGGAATGGCGACGTGGTTCAAACGCTCTGGCGGCCACATCTTTGACATCTCCCTGCACGGTTTTCCGCACGGCATGATCAAGAGTTGCCGAAAGTATTGGACTCGCGAGATCGCTGACTCCATCGTGCAACTCAAAGGCGTCCGGTTCGAGAACCCGCAATTCTCCCTGCGAACCACGTTCGACCGCGATGATTTCACGCGAATCATCACCGAGAAATTTCAAGTGCCGATGGAGACGGTGCAGAAGTTCTTCGACACCGCTCGCAGCATGAACTTCTTCGATGATCAATCGAAAACCACACGGGAGCTGTTCGAAGAATTCTTCCCCGGTCGTGATGATGTCGTGCGGTTGTTGATGGAGCCGATCACCTACGCCAACGGTTCAACACTCGAAGACCCCGCCATCACTTACGGCATTGTATTCTCGAACTTCATGCACAAGGGCGTGTTCACCTTCGAGGGCGGCACCGACAAACTTGTGACGCAGATGAAAGAGGAGCTGATCAAGAACGGCGTTGATTTGCGAATTCGCTGCCTCGTCGAGAAAATCGAAATCACGCCCGATCGCCAGGTGAAAGCCGTCGTTGTGAACGGTCGTCGCATCACTTGTGGGGCGGTGCTTTCGAACGCGAACATCAAATCCACGATCTTGAAACTCGTCGGGCCGGATCATCTCGATCCCGATTTCGTCGAAGAAACCAAAGCCGTCCGGCTGAACAATAGCAGTTGCCAAGTCTACATCGCCCTGAAACCCGGTGAAGGTTTCGATGACGTCGGCGATTTGCTGTTCCACTCGGAACACAAAGGCTTTGACATCGAAGCGATGCTCAGCCGCGACGTCAGCAGCCGCACATTCTCGTTCTACTATCCGCAAACCCGACCGGGCAGCGATCGTTGGTTGGTCGTCTCGTCTACCAACGCGAATTACAAAGATTGGGCGGACCTCTCCGAAGAGGATTACCAAGCCGCCAAAAACGACCTCGCGGAAACCACGCTGAATTGCCTCGAACAATACGTGCCCGACGTTCGCGAGAAGTTGGACCACATCGAAGTTTCCACGCCACGCACCTTCAAACACTACACGCTTCACCAACAAGGAGCGTCCTTCGGCACCAAGTTCGAAGGGCTCGCCGTCAGTAAGTCCCTGCCGGAACAAGTCAGTGGACTGTATCACGCCGGCAGTGTGGGCATCATCATGTCCGGTTGGTTGGGGGCGGTGAATTACGGCGTGATTGTCGCGAACGATGTCGACAAGTACCTCACACCCGCCGCTGCAAGTTTGTAGGTGCCGACTGATGGACGACATGCAACCGCCGAAACGCATCCCGATCAACCGCGAAGAGGAGTACCACACGCACTACATTGGCCAAAAGGGTGCAGGTGGCTTCTTCATGGGGTTTGTCACACCGAATGTCGGGCCACTCAATTTTGAGTTGCTTGGAGACGACGGTTGGGAGTCGAAGAAAACGTGGTTTTCGGTCGTCCATCATTTTGACGCCGACGGCAAACACACGCACTCCGACATCGAATCGCACGGCACCACTGCGGACGGTGAAGACGCTGTCATCGAAAAGGCACGAGCCGGTCTTGAGGCCAAACTGAACGCGATTGGCGAACTGACATTCTGCGATATCGCGGTCGAGCGGTTCCAAGTCGAGCATGACGGGTGCATCTTCGGGTTGCTCACCACTGAAGAATGCGACATGTTTGACGAAGAGGAAGACGACGAGGAAATGCGTTACCACGTTCATCTTCTTCCGAACGATTTGCTGTTCTATCCGCCGTGGACCGGAGAATACGACACCTGAGTGTGGCCGATCGGTCTACAATGTGGGTAACGCGAGCGTCCCCTCTCAAATTCTTATCCAACGACAACAAAACTATGTCGCTCAACCGCGAACAAATCGAAGCACTCATCCCGCACCGTCCGCCGTTTTTGTGGATTGATGAAGTCGTCGAGATGACCGACAAATCCATCCACGCGCGGAAGTTTCTCGATCCGTCCATTGATGTCTTCCAAGGGCATTACCCCGACTTTCCGGTGATGCCGGGGGTGTTGCAGTGTGAGGCGTGTATGCAGGCGTCGGCAATTCTGATTGCCACCATTCAACCCGTCGAGGGTGATGCAGTTCCGGTCGCCACGCGGATGAACAACGTGCAATTCCGCAAGATGGTCCACCCCGGCGACACAATCGACATCGAAGTGAAGATCACCGAACGACTGTCGAATGCATTTTTCCTCGCTGGCAAAGTCACGGTAGACGGGAAAGTCTCGACTCGCTTGGAATTCGCCTGCACCGCCGCCGCTCCGAAGTAGAGAACACGATGATGCGGACCATGTGAGGCGTGAGGAGTCAGGCGTAAGGCGAGGAAAACCAGACATGACTTACGCCTCACTCATTGAACTTCAATTCCTGACTTCCAAGACAGTAAGACATTGATGAACGTCAAACCTAAGCCCGTACCAATTCCGTCCCCCACACCCGACCCGGCACCGCAACCACTGCCAGACCCACCATTACCGAAACCAAACCCCGATCCGCCACGTCCGCGACCATCGGTGGTGAGTAGAGGGTAGAGCGTCGAGATTAGAGAGTGATGGGAATGCACGACTCTCTGCTCCCCACTCTCGCCCCTCTACATTCGTTGATCTTTGGTGCTTGTTTTCTACACTTGAAGACACGCCACTACCGACACACGCCCAACCGGTGCCAACCATGTCCGACGAAACCTCGGAACCGAATTCCCAAGACGAACTCGAAGAACTTCCACCGGTGGAACCGCCGTCGGCGAAGTTTATTGTGCAACTGTTCGTGATTCCGGCGATCATCGTGATCGGGATTGTCGGCGTTTATACGTTGTTCGGTCGGTTGGCCGCGGGGGAACAAGATTGGCGGGAGTTGGTCACCGAACTTCGCAGCGCGAACGAACATCGCCGCTGGCGAGCCGCCTTGGGGTTGGCTCAGATGTTGCGAAATGATCTTGCCACCGATTCCGACAGCGAACTCAGCAACAATCCGGAAATCGGCAAAGCCTTGGTGGACCTCTTCGAAGAACAACTCGCCGCTGGCAAAACCGATCCGGTGATCAAGCAGCAAGTCTATTTGGCGACGACGCTCGCGTATCTCAATCAACCCCGGCGAGTCATTCCTCCGTTGCAGCAAGCCGCGTTGACCGAGGATTACGATCGAGAAACCCGCAAAGCGGCTGCGCAATCGTTGGCCGTTCTCAGTGGGCGATCGAGTGAAGTCCCGGAATTGCGGACTGAGTTGCTCGCGGTGCCGGATGTCGTCGAAGGCATGATTGACCTCACGCACGACGAAGACGCCCTCTTTCGTCAAACCGGCGCGTTTATCCTCGGGCTAATCCCCGAGAAGTCCACGCGTGACCGATTGGAAGTGCTGCTCAACGACGGTGATTCGGAAGTTCGTGCCAATGCCGCAATCGCGTTGGCGCGACAGCAAGTCACCGCCGGTTGGCCGGTCTTTCGAGACGTGCTCACTCAGACCGCCAACAAGACCGAACCGGAATCCGTCGAGCGACAGCAGGTCAATCTGGTTGTGCTCAAAAATACTCTCAAAGCGGTGGGCGACCTGGCAGGTAAGTGGTCGGACGCGGAGACAGAGCAACTCATCGAATGGATCCAACCCATCGCCGACAGCCATCCCGAATCCCGCATTCGAACAGATGCCGATCTCGCATTGCAAGCGCTCCGTGATTGACGCGGAGATTTGTCGAACGGGCATGAAATTGGACTGAAGCGGACTGTCGGATTACTCTGTTCCACTCACGAGATCTTCACCGCCACGAACACTGGCAACACGCCGACGGACCCGTTAGGATGAGCGGCGAACACGCCCAGGGGAGCGTTCCGCTGGCGGTCCGTACAGACATTTTTTAGGTATCCAATTCGATTTGCCATGACGACCACACCTGACGGCAATGCGTCTCAACCCGAATCCGTAATCGGCCCACCCGCAAAAGCTGAGCACAATTTCCGCCGGGCGGCCATTTTGTTCTCCGGCGGACCGGCACCGGCTGCGAATGCCGTGATCTCCACCGCCGCCGTTTCGTTCATGAACAACGGAATCGAAGTCGTCGGCGTCCGGTACGGCTACTCGCGGCTGATGCAATACTCCGCCGACCGACCGATGGTGGAAGATCAGGATTACTTCCTGCTCGACGAACGTCATCTGCGGCGATCACGCAACTCGCAAGGCATCATGATCGGCACCGCACGGGCGAATCCGGGGGCTCACGTGAGTTCGCCAGAACACCTGCAAGACGCCGAGCGAATCGCGCCGCTCAAGACCGTCGATGAAGCCCTACGGTCGTTGGATGTCGATTTGCTCGTCTCGATCGGTGGCGACGACACCCTCAAAACGGCCAACAAATTTAAGCTGTATCAAGATCAACTGCCGGAAGGCACCAGCAAGATCTCCGTCGTCCATGTGCCGAAGACGATCGACAACGACTACATGGGGATCGACTTCACCTTCGGTTACTTCACCGCTGTCGAAACCCTCGCCGGTGAGATTCGCAACTTGCTCGCCGATGCCGAGGCCGACGGCAGCTATTTCATCGTCGAAACCATGGGCCGCAGTGCCGGTTGGTTGGCTTACGGTGCGGCGATTGCCGGTGAAGCGAGCTTGGTCATCAGCGTCGAAGACATTCGTGGCAAATACCGGGATGAAGAAGAGGTCGAAGTCGATGGTGTCAAAACCACTCGTCCTGTGATGAACATCGACGCCGTCGTCAAACGGATCGTGAGCACGATTCGCGCTCGTGAGGAATCCGAGAACAAGAACTTCGGTGCCGTCGTGCTCGCTGAAGGGTTGGCGGAATATTTGTCGGCTCAGGCTCTCGAAGGTGTTCCCCGCGATCCGCACGGGCACATTTCGGTCGCCCACGTTGATCTCGGCAAGATGATCGCGAAGCTGGTCGGCGAAGAGTACCAACGACAAACCGGCAGCAAGAAGCGTTTACGGGGGATCCAACTCGGTTACGAATCCCGTTGTGCCCGTCCGCAAGCGTTCGACGTGATGCTCGGCAGCCAACTCGGTGTGGGAGCGTATCGGGCTTTGGTCGAGGAACGACTCAACGGCGTGATGGTCTCCGTCACTGGCCAACTCGATTTGCACTACGTGCCGTTCGAAAAACTCGTCAATCCAGACAACCTCGTCACGATGGTCCGCTACATCCAACCCGGCAGCGACTTCCACAAACTCGCCCGGTTTTTGGAAACGCACGTCAACGACCGATAGGTTGATGTGAGGTGTCAGGTGTAGAAGCACGCCACTACAACCGACCAATAATCGAAGATCGAAGCCCCGGCGTCACAGCGTCGGGGCTTTTTTTGTCGTGTCGGCGATTGTGTCCAGATTAATTGATCATTGGAAGTGCTTAAACCTCCAAATCTCTTCCGTATATGGCTCGGTTCCAAACCACAGTTCTTTCCCCAATGCGAAGCATTCGGACTCTTGCAGGTCGTTCATCGACATAGGTTTCTCGTATGAGTTTCCGAATTCGATGCCGACCAATTCGCCAATCTTGACGACATGAATTCCATCGGAGATTACTCCGTGCTTACGTTTCCAGTGTTCTTCGAATTTCATTTCAATGATGTTGTCGACCACGAAAACGCCGACAGTCCATCCATTCGTCTCGTCAGCGACTGCTTCTCTGGTCGCAATCCGGACCTCAAGCCGTTGATTCCCCTGCCTTGAGAATCTGAGAGATAACGAGTGCAAAAGTGAGTCAGTGAAGTCGAAGAAACGGCCCAGCAACCCGGCAACATCGGTTGATTCGTCGATTCTTTCCATTTTGCCCCTCCTGGCTGCGCTGAACTTAAGGCCAGTTCTAGCATTGAATTCCGACTTTTCGCCATCTGTCTATTAGCTAATGCATAGAATGGAAGTGTAACGACAACCCACCCGACAATCTCTTTTGATGATAAAGGAGGGCGGTTATGGCTCGGAAAAAATCGACGCAGCCGGATTCGATTGGGCAATATCTGATTCGGCGATTGCAGGATTATGGCCTGAAAGACCTGTTCGGTATCCCCGGCGATTTTGTGCTGAACTTTTATGGGAAGTTGGAGGAAAGCCCGATTCGCGTGATTGGCATGACGCGGGAAGATTGCGTCGGTTATGCGGCGGATGGGTATGCTCGCGTGAACGGGTTGGGAGCCGTCTGCGTGACGTATTGCGTGGGTGGATTGAGTTTGTGCAACTCCGTGGCCGGGGCGTATGCGGAGAAGTCGCCGGTGGTGGTGATCAGCGGGGCTCCGGGAATCGAGGAACGCCGGACTGATCCGCTACTGCATCACCGAGTCCGCGACTTCAACACGCAACGCGAAGTCTTCGAGAAGATCACGGTCGCCACCGCGTCACTCGATGATCCGCTCACCGCGTTTCGGGAAATCGACCGCTGTTTGGAGGCGGCGGTGCGGTATCGGCGACCGGTGTATTTGGAACTTCCCCGAGACCGTGTCGACACCAAACCCATGTTCCCACACGAACCGAGCACCCATGTTGCTCAGAGCAATCCCGACGCGCTTCACGAAGCCATCGAAGAAGCCGGGCAATTGATCGACAAATGCAAAAAACCGGTCATCCTGGCGGGCGTGGAGATTCACCGCTTCGGTCTGCGGGAGGAAGTTCTCAAGCTCGCTGAGACTCACGAAATCCCGATGGCCGCCACGCTGCTGGGAAAATCGGTTGTCAGCGAGAAACATCCGCTCTACCTCGGTGTGTACGAGGGGGCGATGGGGCGGGAATCCGTCTGCAAGTACGTGGAAGACAGTGATTGCGTGATCCTGCTGGGCACGTTTATGACGGATATCAATCTGGGCATCTTCACGGCTCGTCTCGATCCGAGTCGATGTATCTATGCCACGAGTGAGCAACTCCGTATTCGACATCATCACTTTCACGAGGTGATGCTTTCCGATTTCGTTGAAGGGCTGGCAAAAGCACCGCTCAAACCACCAAAACGGGAAATGCCCAAAGAGAAAATCGAAATCGCCCCGTTTGAACCGAACGCCGCCGAACCGCTCACGATCAAACGGTTGTATCAACGGATCAACGGACTGTTGGACGAATCCATGTGCGTCATCGCCGACGTGGGAGATTCGTTGTTCGCAGCCAGCGATTTGACGATTTACCGTCACACCGAGTTCATCAGTCCGGCGTATTACACATCGATGGGGTTCGCGGTGCCGGCGTCCGTTGGTGTGCAAGTCGCCAAGCCGGAGCTGCGTCCGTTGGTGCTTGTCGGTGACGGAGCGTTTCAGATGACGGGAATGGAGCTGTCCACGTCATTGAAGCTGGGCTTTAACCCAATCGTGATGGTGCTCAACAACAAGGGGTACACGACCGAACGGTTCCTTCAGGAAGGCCCGTTTAATGATATCCCGAATTGGAACTACCATCGTCTGCCAGACGTGATCGGCGGCGGATGGGGGTTTGAAGTCCACACCGAAGGCGAATTGGAGAAGGCGATTCAAGCCGCACTCGCCAATACCGACAGCTTCAGTCTGCTGAACATCCACCTGGAGCCACACGACACAAGTCCCGCGCTGCAACGATTAGCGGCGCGGATGTCGGAGCATTTGTAGAGGGGCGATCGTCGTAGGTCGAGGGTGGGGAATTCTGGCTCCCACTCTCGACACTCAACCCTCCACTCTCGGCATCGGCAACTACGGTGCGATGTCGACGTCGAGTCCGTCCTCGATAGCTTGCTGTTGCAGGCGATATTCTTCGTGCGCCTGCACTTCGTTGGTCAGCTGGAATTCCGGTCCGGCCGGGAAGTATTGCACATCGTCTCGCAGGTAGTATGCGGATGGCAATGTTTGACCGCCGACGGTGGTTTGCGTCATCGGAGGAATCATTGGGCAGCCGCTAGTGCATGCCACGACAGCCAAAACGCTGGGTAGCTGCCAAAACCGCATTTGGAGCAATCGGCTCATTGATGTTCCCTCACAATTGGCCTTGCAGCCGTTCTCGGCTGAGTCACACGATTCACCAGTCCCCGTTTGCCCATGAGGCCGGTCGTTACCCCTATCATCGACCACCCATCTCGGAATCTTCGGGAGAATCCGTGTATTCGGGCAAATTGTCATAAACCGATCTCTGTGGACGGAGTGATACGTCGGTTGTAGGTGGAGAGTAGAGCTAGCCTCCACCACGCTTTGATATCTGTCCTCAACTCTCGATACCACCCCGATATCCCGGTGCCACGCGACGTGTTTCCATGTAGGTGTCTAACTCGTCACCCCATTGGGTCCAGCCAGGCACGGCTTCACGGGCGAAGAGTTCCAAGTACGGTCCGCGGCTGCATTCTTCGATTAACTCGTGAAACGCTCGCGGTTTGCGGGAGTGTTCCTGCTTGCGATGGGGGATCAAGTTGACTTGCCGACGTCCTGGCGCCTCGGTTCGCAAACGTCCTCGAACACCGAACAGTAGGATTTCCGTCACGTTGCGAAAGTAGAAGCCCACACCACGTCCATCCGGACCGCCGTCTTTGCGAGTCTTGTACCAGATGAGGTTGGTTTTGTACTCAAACCCCCATGCAGAAAGGACTTGCAATCCTTCCGGCAACAACGCATTCGGCACCCATAGGTAAAGATGAGCCGGCTCCGTGGCATGGTTGGCGATGGGGAGATCGCAGATCTCCTCTAAGGAAAGGGTCTGATAACGGTTTAGTCGGCCGTGTTCCGGAGCGACTTTGCCGGTCCGGTTGCGAAATCGCCAGGGGGGATCAGCCAAGATCGTTGAAAATTGCCCCTCAATCCCCGGCAAACCGACTGACATAGACTCACTCTCCGAAAATCGTCATGATTCAAAGGTCTATTTGAACGGATTTTGAAGCAAAGTGCCATCTGGCCATCACCTTATGACTACGGAAGCGACCGATCCCCGAGAAGTTCCCAACCCGACGAAAGTTTGGGCGTGGCGGATCGTGAAGTGGTCGCTGTGTGGCTTGGTCCTGGTTTTCGTGGGACGACGAGCGGTCCGCATGTTCCAAGAAAGCGGAACGCAGGATCTTGAATTCTCTTGGCCTTGGGCGATTGCCGCTGGCGTGTCTTACGGTTTGGGGTGGATTCCGTCAGTCTGGTTTTGGCGACGGATGTTGCAATCCTGCGGCGAGAACGTGCCGGTGTGGGATGCCACTCGGGCTTACTTCTGCGGACATCTCGGCAAATATGTTCCCGGAAAAGCGACGGTACTCGTCATTCGATCGGGATTACTGCGACCACTTGGTGTGCCGATTCGGTTGTCCGCACTGACGGCAACGTTCGAGACTTTGATCATGATGGGCGTGGGGGCGGCATTGGCGACGGCGCTCGCTCCGGTGTTGCTTTCGTCGGAATGGGTCGCGAAATCGCCGATTTGGTTCCAATGGTTTGTAACGCGACCGTGGCTGATGGCGGGGCTTGTTGTTCTCGGATGTGTTGGGCTTCTGCCTGTGCTCGCGAAGCTTCTGACCGCAGTCGTCTTCAAACTGACACCACTAGAAATGCGTGGCGAAGGCCGTTCGTTTGAACTTTCCGCGGGGCTGCTTGCGGAAGCGTTCGGTGTGCTGATTCTCGGGTGGGGTTTCTTGGCGATCAGTCTAGGACTTACACTCCAAGCCGTCGGCGGCAATGTCGCAATCACAGATTTGCCAATTCTTATCGGGGCGGTTTCTGCGGCGACGGTCCTCGGTTTCGTCGCGATTTTCGCGCCCGGTGGTCTGGGCGTGCGTGAGGGAATCTTGATTGTCACGCTCCAAACACTCCGGCCGGATGTCGCCGAATCGCAGGCGGTCGCTGCCTCGGTGCTCTTGCGACTCGTCTGGTTTATCGTTGAAGTCATTATTGCCGGCACGTTGTATTCGCTCGGCTCCACCAACAATCACGAACAGCTGACAACGGATCACTAATCATGCTTTCCATTATCATTCCGGTGCTGAACGAAGACGAAAGTTTACGCGAACTTTACAGCGAAATTACCACCGCTTGTGATGAGAACCAAGTCGCGTTTGAAGTCGTCTTTATCGACGATGGTTCCACCGACCAGTCTTGGGCTGTGGTCGATGAACTGGCACAACAAGACGATCGCATTAGCGGCATTCGCTTTCGACGCAACTTTGGCAAGGCCGCTGCGTTGACCGCTGGTATGCGAGCCGCTCGCGGGCAAGTCATCATGATGATGGACGCCGACTTACAAGACGACCCCGCCGAGATTCCCAAGTTCCTCGCGAAATTGGACGAAGGCTACGACGTGGTCAATGGTTGGAAACAACGGCGTCTCGACCCATGGCACAAGGTGTACCCGAGCAAAGTCTTCAACTGGATGGTCAGCAAGTTGACGAAGCTCAGTTTGCACGATCACAACTGCGGACTCAAACTCTTCCGCACCGAAGTTGCTCGCGAAATTCGCATTTACGGGGAGTTGCACCGGTTTATTGCGGTGCTGGCACACGCACGAGGATTCCGTGTGACCGAAGTGCCGGTGCATCACCGTTCTCGTCAATTCGGACATTCGAAATACGGGGTCAAACGGTTTATGCGCGGGTTCCTCGACTTGCTCACCGTGAAATTTCTAACCGGTTTTGGTCAGCGTCCGCAACATATGCTCGGTGCGTTCGGATTGCTGTTCTTCGGTTTGGGCCTGGTTGGTCTGGGCATCTTGGCTGTGTGCTGGTTGCTGACGAACGTCGCCGGTTTCAGTTTCGACCCCATCGGCACGCGACCATTGCTCGCTTATTCTGTCGCATCGGCATTGCTGGGGGCCCAGGCGATTTCGCTGGGGCTACTCGCGGAACTGATCGTATCCAATACCGGTCGTGACGCCGACACCTACAGTGTTGCCGAACGCACCTCGTCAACGGGGGCCGGGGATCACGCGATGAAGTCCGACGTGATGCCGTAGAGCATCACGCCAGGTGCAGTGAAACACCCGAAACCGACGTTTCACTTTCGCCCTCTGTCTTGGCCGGGTACATTGGAACGATTCGATCCGGGAATCTTCCCACGCAAGGATTCCCCCTTCATTTCGATGAATCCAGCCTGAGGAGAGTTTGATGAACCGTCGTGAAATGCTGACCAACACGGGAAAAGTGGCCGCTGCCGGGGCCGTGCTAGCTGCCTCCGCTCCGCATGCGTTTGCGGGCGAGGATGACACAATTCAAATCGCTTTGGTCGGTTGCGGCGGACGCGGCACGGGAGCGGCGGCGAACGCGTTGTCCGTGCAAAACGGTTCGATCAAGCTCGTCGCCATGGCCGACGTATTCGGGGACCGACTGAAACCCAGCCACAAAACCCTGACGACTTCATTCCCCGACCGCTGCGATGTGCCGGAAGGTCGGCAGTTCCTCGGATTCGATGGGTACAAAAATGCGATGGATTGTCTGCGTCCTGGTGACGTCGTCATCCTCACAACGCCGCCTGCATTCCGCTGGGTGATGTACAAATACGCGATCGAGAAGGGCCTCAACGTCTTCATGGAAAAACCCGTCACCGTCGACGGTCCATCCACACGGAAGATTTTGGCTCTCAACGAGAAGGCAAAAGAGAAAGATCTCAAAGTCGGCGTGGGACTCATGTGCCGTCACTGTGAGATTCGCGGCGAACTGTTCAATCGGATTCAAGACGGCGAAATCGGGGATGTCTTGTTCCTGCGGGCCTACCGCATGCTTGGCCCGGTTGCGTCAGCGTTCTCCAAAGCCAAACCCGATGGCATGAACGAACTGGAATATCAGATTCGCCGGTTCCACTCGTTCCTTTGGGCCAGCGGTGGGGCCTACAGTGACTTCTTGATTCACAATATCGACGAATGCTGTTGGATGAAAAACGCCTGGCCGGTGGAAGCAAAAGCTTCCGGTGGTCGGCATTATCGAGACGACTACGTCGACCAGAACTTCGATACCTATTCCGTCGAGTACACCTTCGAAGATGGCACGAAGTTGTTCCTCAACGGACGAAACATGGTCGGTTGCCACAACGAATTCGCGAGCTATGCCCATGGCTCGAAGGGGTCCGCTGTGATTTCCGCGTCGTCGCACTCACCAGCTCGTAGCCGAATCTACGAAGGACAAAAGTTCGATCGCAGCAAGATCACTTGGCAAGGTCCGCGTCGCGAGCCAAATCCTTATCAGTTGGAATGGAACAATCTGATCGCCGCGATCCGTGAAAACAAACACTACAACGAAGTCGAACGCGGTGCGAAAGCGAGCCTGGTTACCTCCATGGGACGGATGGCGGCTCACACGGGACGCGTGATCACATTCGACGAAATGCTAAACTGCGAACACGAATTCGCACCGACCGTCGATCAACTCACGATGAGTTCGCCCGCCCCTGTCCAAGCAGGCCCGGATGGCACCTATCCTGTTCCAATGCCCGGCTTGGAAACCAAACGCGAGTACGCGTAACTCAGTTTGAAAATCAATTGCCAATCAAACGCTTCGCCCAAGGCATTCGCCTTGGGCGTTTTTGCGTTGACTGTAGATGTCGATGACTGCAAGACTCACTAGGTTCGGACGTCAGCCGGATCTCGTCCGAGCGTATCAATGAGGTAGAGTTCCTGGATTAGCAACATCGTCGCCAAAGCAAGCGGTTCCGCGAGAAGGACTCCAAGCACACCGGCCAACGTTCCAAAGATAAGTTGGCACGACAAAGTCACAACTGGCGGCAATGAGACCTGATGTTCCGCAACAAACGGTGTTAGAAAATAGCTTTCGACGAATTGCAACCCAGTATAGTAGATGGCGACATAGACCGAGACATCGACACCTTGTTTGAGACCAATCAGCATTGGTGGGATCGCTGCGAGTACCGGCCCGAAATTTGGGATGAATGTTAGCAGCCCCGCGATCACACCGAGTGTGATCGGCACCGGAATGTTCATAAAGTATAGTCCCACGGTCGAACCAATTGTGATTACGACCATGCTAAACATTCGGCCGAGCATCCATTTCCAAAGGGAATTATAGAGACGATCGCAAATCTCATCGTACCGACTATGAAAATTGTCAGGGAAGAGTTGCCGCACACCGTCTCGATAAAGTTTGCTTTGATAGGCAAAGTAGAAGCCGAGAAACAAGAACAGAATGAACCCACCGATAGCGGTGATCGTGAGTGAAACAGTGGTTTGAATGGTTGTGAAGAGGCGATTGGCGATATTGGATGATTCACCGTTCGACCGAATGAATTCGGCCAATTTCGGGGTGTTTTCCATACGGTCAAGGAGATAGTCACTTGCTGACTGAAGTTCCTCGGATAGCTGGCTCAGTTGGTCAACAATCTGGTTGCCCATCAGATAGCCGCCGCCTATCATGATGGTCAAAAATGTGATCACAACGAGTGCAAACGCATACTGGTAATTCAACGAGGTCGCATTTGCTAGGCGATGGCTTAGTTGTGTTAGGAAAACTGCTAGAATCGTGCCGGCGAACAATATCAGAATGGCTTGAAACAAAGACGTAAAAAGCCAAAGTCCCACCACCATCGCGGCGATGATCCCGGCTGCGATCCAGACACGTTTCGCGAATGGTTTCACTGGTTAGCCCTAGTATTTGTGTTCGAGGATTGCGAGTTGATGATTGCTAGTCGAAGGTGATCACAGTTTTGACGTCATCGACGGGGCGTTCTAGTATTGCTTGCCAATTGTCGATGGGGATGCGTCTTGTGATTAGTCGTTCCAGCCATTCGTTATTAGCCTCTTTCAATGCATCTGCAGCAAGTTCATAGTGCTCGCGGTTTGCATTGACGGTGCCGAAGACGACATCGTTTTCCAGCACAATTCGTCGATTGAGTTCTGCCCAGTCGACATCAATCGCACGCTGGCCTGAGGAAATACCTGTCAAGCAAACGATTCCACTATGAGCATTGCATTGCGTCGCCTCATAAACGAGACGGCCAACGCCCGTGCATTCCACGACGATGTCAGCTCCGCAGCATGCCTCTTGGATTCCATCATGATGATAGGTGGCTCCCAGCTCTTCGACGAGCTCGGGTTTCAAACCATCTTCGGCTAAATCGAGTACGTGCACATCAAACCCGCGTTGAACGCCTAGCAGGGCGGCAAGCAAGCCAATCGGTCCGGCGCCGGTGACTAGGACTCGGCTCGGCGACCAGTGAGCGCGGTTGCCAATACGTTCAATGTGTTGCCAAGCTTTGGCAACCACGCTTGCAGGTTCGACTAGCACACCGACATTCTCAAGATTCGGGGCAAGTTTAACAGCGTGCGAAGTCGTGACACGAAAACGCTCCGCACAGAACCCATGCAAACCTTTGATTCCATGCTCAGTGTATTTCTCATTCGTGCACATATCCCATTCGCCCACCGCACAACTGGGACACGGAACCGGGTCGGGACGTCGCACGATGCCCGCCACCAAATCGCCCGGTTGCAGCTCGCCATCTGCGGGAGCTTCCAATACCCGACCCAGAGATTCATGACCAAGAATGAGGTAGTCGTCTTCCGCGGGAGCGGCTCCGTATTCTCCGGCGATGATTTCTCGATCGGTTCCGCAGACACCCACCGCTAACGTCTCCACCAGAATTTCTCCAAGATGCGGATCCGGTTCCGGGACCTCACGCAAACTCGCGGAATTTGGCTGGCCGGGATGGACAACGAGTGCTTTCATCACAAAACCTTTGAGGAATCGTCTCGCACGGTAATCATTTAACGAACAGACTTCCTCAGCAAATCGCAAACCATTGCGGTCAAAAAACCTTCGTATTGACGGTGACTTCAAGAGCTTCCGAGTGGAGAAGCGGAATCCCGGGTCAACAATGGACTGTCAACCGCAGGGCAACGGAGTTTTCGGGCGGAATCAGTGACACGGCGGGCAATCGGCTGGTAGTTCGGCGTCCAAGCTGAGAGAATGATAACCACCGAAAATTTACGATTGAGAATCAAATGAAGCCTCTGTCTCCAGATGAACTGGATCAGGCCGCTCGGCAACTTTTCCGCGGGCGTGCTCATCCGCCGCGACTGATTTCGCATTTGCCCCCGGTGTGTCGGCCGCAATTAGTGGCGGACGCGATGGCAATTCAAAGCCGTCTCCATGAATTGCTGACCGAAGCAGGGCGGGGGGAAGTCGTCGGCACAAAGATCGGCTGCACGACACCAGTGATGCAAGCGTACCTCGGGATGGCTCACCCCTGCGCCGGCGGTATTTTTGAGTCGACGGTTTTGCAGCACAGTGGCGAAGTTTCCTTCGATCGCTTTCTGCATGTCGGGGTGGAGTGCGAAATTGCGGTGCGAATTGGCAAGTCGATTCAGCCCCGTGATCATTCCTATGGTCGCGAAGAAATTGCACATCATGTGGAAGCCGTCTTTGCAGCCATCGAAATTGTCGATGATCGTTACGTCGATTTCGCAAACCGCGAGCCAGATTGGCGAACTTGGGTGGCGGACGATTTCTTCGGTGCGGGTTTGGTTCTTGGTCCACCGGTCACCGATTGGCAGACACTCGATTTGGCATCCGTTCACGGCGAGATGCGCATTAACGGAACATCCGTGGGGGATGGTGTCGGACGCGACATCATCAACGGTCACCCGCTTGAAGCTCTTGTTTGGCTGGCCAATTCGGAGTCCGCTCGGCAACGCGAGATTCCAGCCGGTTGGCTGATTGCATTGGGAAGTGTCGTGCAGACTCAATGGGTCTCGCGTGGTGATCTCGTGAGCGTGCACTTTGCGGATCTTGGAGAAGCAGCGGTGCGTTTTGCATAGATCAATGGGGGTCATTCATCGGGGTTTTAATCATGTTTGGAAGGGACTATGTTAGATCCCTTTCCACTGCGGAAGTTGCTGGGACTGTCGCTCAGGCAGAACCAAAGCGATCTCGTTTCAATCCACACAATTCTGAAATCTAGTTCTTAGGATTCTGAAGAAGGGAGAGGACTTTTCGAATGACGAAAACACTCAGCTATCTATTATTTGTGTCTTTGATGCTAGGGATGACGACGGAGTCTGATGCCAAAGACAATGCGAAGAAACCGTTGCGTCCGAATATTGTTTATATCCTGCTAGACGACGCAGGGTATGGTGATCTGTCGTGTTATGGACAGTCACAGTTCGAAACACCAAACATTGATCGTCTCGCTGAGGAAGGGATGAAGTTCACGGAGCACTATGCCGGTTGCACGGTGTGTGCACCGACACGGTGTGTTCTGATGACTGGTCAGCATACGGGGCACTGCTATATACGTGGAAACAAAGAAGTGAAGCCCGAAGGCCAGCAGCCAATTCCCGATGAGACGGTCACGCTGCCGGAATTGTTGAAACAAGCCGGTTATGCAACTGGCGGTTTTGGCAAGTGGGGACTTGGATCGCCGGGGTCGGAAGGTGATCCTGTTAACCAAGGGTTTGATGAGTTCTTCGGCTACAACTGCCAACGCGAAGCTCATAGCTACTATCCGACTCATCTTTGGCACAACACAGAAAAGGTGATGCTCGACGGGAAAACGTACTCGCATGATCTGATCATGAAGCATGCGTTGGACTTTGTACGGGAGCATCAGGACAAGCCGTTCTTCTGTTTCCTGCCAGTGACGATTCCACATGCTGCCATGCATGTTCCCGACTCGTATTCCGATCCGTTTCGCAAAAAGTTCTCGCAGTTCAACGGCAAAATTGGTCGTTACAGTGGTCCTGAAGTGGATAACCCAATCGCAGCTTTTGCGGGGATGATGACGAAACTTGATGAAGATGTCGGACAGTTGCTCGAATTGCTAGCCGAGCTTGAAATTGACGAAAACACAATCGTAATGTTGACCTCAGATAATGGCCCGCACTTGGAAGGTGGGCATAACCCGCGGTTCTTTGATAGCAATGGGCCATTGAAAGGGTTTAAACGCGATCTCTATGAAGGCGGAATTCGCGCGCCGTTTCTCGTGCGTTGGCCAGGTCGCGTGCCTAAGAAAACCACAAGCGATCTGATCTCGGCTCATTGGGATATTCTGCCGACCTGTTGTGAACTCGCCGGAGTGGCGGTACCTCAAAACGTCGACGGCATTTCTCTCGTGCCTACACTACTTGGAAACCCGAAAGAGCAAACGCCGCACAAGTATTTGTACTGGGAATTTCACGAGCGGGGCGGGAAGCGAGCCGTGCGGTTCGGCAATTGGAAAGCGGTGCAGCTCAATATGAACAAGAAAAAGCCTTCGCCAATCGAACTCTATGATTTGTCAAAAGACATTGACGAGTCCAACAACGTGGCTGCGAGCCATCCACAGATTGTTCATGAAGCGAAGACCATGTTCGAGCAGGCTCACACGCCATCAAAACTGTGGCCGTTTCCGTTCGACAAAAAATAGTCGTTTTCGATAGTCGATATATAAGCAGAACGCCCACCAATCGGATGGATTGGTGGGCGTCCTTTTTTGATGTTTCCCCGTGTCGCCAAAGTCAGTCGTTACACGGAAACGAGGTGATAACTCGTCTACTCTTTGAGTAGCATAATTTCGATTTTTCGGAACTCACACGGATGGCTTTCGGATTGAAGCGAAATCGTGCCACCAGTGAGCATGACTTGACCGGCTTTCTCAGCGAGCATTTTTGAGTGGGCTTCGCCTTCGTCGAGTTGCGGTTTCGAGTAAGAGAGGACTTCTTCACCATTGATGAAGTGTTTGATCTCTCCATCGCCATGGGCTTCAACTTCGGCTGTCACCCATTGTTCTCCGCGATAGGTTTTCGAGGTCGAGCTTGTGCAGTGTCGTTTGAGGAGTTTGCCGTCCATAACCACATGCGTGTAAGGAGTACACAGGTTGCCCGTGGTGCGTTTGCCTGTGGGGCCGCCGCCTAGCAGTTGCACTTCGATCGATGCGGGAAAGTCTTGGTCGATATCCATGAGTTTTGGATCTTCGCCGTGAATCATGATGCCACTATTGCGGATCGCCCAGCCGGGACCACCTTCACACTGTTCGCCGACGAAACGATATTCAAGTCGCAGTCGATAATGTGAGAACGGTGTGTTGTAGAAAATGTGTCCGAAAGTTTCGTTGAACTTGTCGTAACCTTCGTAGCCAACTTTCATCACGCCGTCTTCGACGCGGAAGGTGTTTTTGTAGTTCTCCCCCAATTTGTGATGTCGGATTTTTGGGGTCCAGCCGTCTAGGTTCTTTCCATTGAATAGCGAATACCATTCGCCAACTTTAGGGCCGTCATCGGCATTGGCGGGCATCGTGGTCGCAAGCAAGCAGAGCGCTGCTAGGGCTAGTCTCATGAATCGTCTCCGTTGAAAGGCCTTGTTGTTTAGTGGGAGATTTTTATTTCACTCGTCCGCGACGAACCTTGTAGTTGCCGCGACTTTCATCATAGTCGAGGACGACGAGGCTTTGGTCTTCCAAGTCTTCGAGTAGGTCGGAGAAACTATCGTAACCGTAATAGCCTTCGTTGAAGCCGGGGTAGACGCGGCGGATTGCTTGTTTGAGCATCGACCCCCAGAGCGTGTCATAGTCTTGATCCATCGAGAGCAGCACCTCCATGACCCGGTCGCTGGCCTCTTGCTTCTTTTCCTTGTCGGACAGTTCTTTTTTGGGTTTGTTTGTTTTGGGAGGGGTCGGTTTCTTTTGGGCGGTGCGGATTAAGTCATCGTAGTAGATAAATTCATCGGAGTTGCTGATCAGCAAATCGGACGTCGAACTTTTGACGCCGCAGCCAATCACGCGTTTGTTGTTCTCTTTGAGCTTGGAAACGAGCGGTGAGAAATCGCTGTCGCCGGAGATGAGGGCGAACATGTCGATATGGTCTTTGGAATAGCAGAGGTCGAGCGCATCGACCACCATGCGGATGTCGGCACTGTTTTTGCCGCTCATTTTCGTTTGGGGGATGTCGATCAGCTCAATACCTTGGCCATGAAACTCACGAACGGCATCGCCGTAGTTTCGCCAATCGCAGTAGGCACGTTTGTAAACGATGCGGCCTTTTTTCAGCAGTCGCTTGAGGACAAGCTCAATTTGGAACCTCCCGACCTTCATGTCTCGCACACCCAGTGCGAGGTTCTCGAAATCGATGAAGACCGCGATTAATTGTTCAACAGACTCACTCATCCCGAATTCCCTCGCAGGATTTTAACGA
Source organism: Thalassoroseus pseudoceratinae (assembly GCF_011634775.1). Lineage (NCBI taxonomy): Bacteria > Pseudomonadati > Planctomycetota > Planctomycetia > Planctomycetales > Planctomycetaceae > Thalassoroseus > Thalassoroseus pseudoceratinae. Next base: position 51,069 of record NZ_JAALXT010000008.1, on the reverse strand, counting down.
TAGCTAAAAATGATATTGCGGATTCGCGAAACACAGAGTAGGCGTTTAGCTCAGCCCTCGCAATGCGGCGGTGCTGTCGCCGAACGACTTTGCGTCGATTCCCATGTGATGCAACATCGTCAAATACAGATTGCAAAGCGGTGTGTCTCGTTCGGCACGCACACGACGACCGGGGCGGAGCAGACCCGTTCCACGCCCCGCGAGAATGATCGGCAGGTTGTGGGGATCGTGTCGGTTGCCGTCGCGGAGTGTTGAACCGAACACAACTTGGCTGTTGTCGAGAAGCGATGAACCAGCCTCATCGAGGCTTTTCATTTTCTCCAAAACGTAAGCCAATTGTTCAATGTGCCATGTGCCGATCTTCTCGTATTGAGCCAAGGTTTTCGCTTCGTTGCGATGGTGTGAAAGGCCGTGGAAGCTGCCGCGAACACCGTCGAGGAACGAGAAGTTTCGCCCCGTCTGAGCGTTGCCGAACATGAATGTGGCGATGCGAGTGGAGTCGGTCCAGAGAGCGAGTACGAGGATGTCGAGCATCAAGCGGACGTGCTCGATGTGGGTTTCCGGAATTCCGGGTTTGGGGCGGGACAGGTCGAATTGTCCTTCGTTGATCCAGCGCTTTTGCGGTTTGAGGGCGTTCTCGATACGGCGTTCGACGCTGCGGACAGATTCGAGATACTCGTCGATTTTGACTTTGTCTTCGCTACCGACCCGGCGACTCAGGTTCTTGGCGTCTTCGAGGACGAGGTCGAGCACGCTTGTGTCGTCGCGTGCCAACGATTTCACCACCGCCGGTTGACGGGGAGTGAAACCGGAAACAACCGGTTCGGCCGGTCCGGTGCGGAAGAGTCGATCGAAGGCCAACCGCGGCACGATTTCTTTGGGGACCGGTGTGTGCGGGTCACGCCAAGCAATGTGCGAACCGTAGATGCGTGTAAAACCGCCACCGATATTATCGACGCCCGTGTAGGCTTCATCCACACCAAGTTCGAGCGACGGCAATGGTGTGCGGTCGCCAATTTTGGCGGCCATCAGTTGATCCACGGACGTTCCGCCGGTGTCCATGTCGCGTCCGGACGTGCGGACGACAAAACCGCCCGAGAGAAACGCGGGCACTTTCGGCCAGTGACCGTTCCGTCCCACGGTTTGTTCATTCCACAGATTTTCCAGCAGCATGATCTCGTCCTTGACGTTCGCCAAGGGCTTCAACATCGGCGTGATTTCCCAGGATTCGTCGTCGCCGGCGGGTGTCCAGTGATCCGGTCGCACACCGTTGGGCATGAACAGGAATACGCTTCGGAGCGGTGGTTTCTCCAGCGATTCGGCGGCGGATGTGCGGGACGCCATCGCATTGAGCCAAGGCAACGCCAATGCCGCTCCGGTTCCACGCAGTACGGTTCGACGGGAAATCGTTCGGGAAAGTCGAAGGTTCATGGTGGCTCCTATTGGAAATATCTGAGTGCGGCGATTTCGTAGCGTATCGAATTTTCCTCGGCGTGTGATACACCGTTCGTCTAATTCGACGGGCCGGATCGCATGCGGAAGGGGGTACTGAGAACAATTTCACGCACGAGTGTTCTTGCCTTGTAATCGTCTTTGGTGACGGCGTCGGTAATTTGACCAATAGTGCAATCATCGGCATCCGTCAGACTGCGACCCAGGGCGTAGCCGAGCATTTTGCGTGTGAGTTGGCGGAGGAAATCGTCTTTTCGGTCCAGCAATGCCTTTCGGAGTCCAGCAGGGCCGTTGATTTTTTGACCGGTAGGAAGTGTCGCGGAGGCGTCGATTTCTTGGTTGCCGTCCTTTTCTCGCCAACGCCCGAGGACATCGAAGTTCTCCAACGCAAAACCGACCGGATCCATGAGATTGTGACAGGCGGCACACGCGGAATGGTCACGATGCATGGCGAGTTGCTCGCGGAGTGACTTCTTTTCTTTCTTGCCACGTTTGAGTTCCGGAACGTCAGGTGGTGGTGATGGAACATGCACGCCGAGCAGCGTTTCCAAGACCCATCCACCACGCAACACGGGGCTGGTCCGGTTGGGATAGGATGTCAGCATGTGAACACCGGCCGTTCCCAACACGCCGCCACGTTGGTCGTTCGGAAGTTCCACGAGTTCCCAAGAGCCGCCGTCTTTTTCCCGATACTGATTCAGCACCCACTTTGATCCCGCATCCTTCGGCGGTTTGATGAGACCGTAATGCACCTGCATTCGGCGGTTGAGAATGGTGTAATCGGAATCGATCAACTCCAACAGGCTACGGTTTTGCTCCAAAATGTGAGCGAACAAGTGGAACGGCTCGGCTTGCATATCGAAGACGAGTTTGAACGTGAACTGATCGCGGAATGTGCTGGTGTCCGGTGCGTGTCCATTACCGACTTTCTGAGTGCCAAGCCATTGACCGATGAACTGCTCCGCGAAAATGTCGGCTTTCGGGTCGTTGAGCATGCGGTTGATTTGCGATGTGAGAACATCGCGTTCGTGCAGTTTCCCGGCATCGGCGAGCCGGTTCAGTTCGTCATCTGGCATTGACGACCACAAAAAGTACGACAGCCGCACAGCGAGTTCGTGGTCGCCAATTGGTTCGAGCTGGCTGCCGTTGGGTTCGTCTTCCACGCGGAACAGGAAATGTGGCGAGACCAAGACGGCTTTCATCGCCAACTTGACGGCTTCGGGGTATGGATCGCCTCGTTCGGCGGCTCGATCGTAAAGTGAAAGATAACCCTCGATTTCCGTCTCGCCCACCGGTCGGCGGAATGCTCGGCGTGTGAATTTCTTCAAGACTTTGTAAGCGGCGTCACGTGGATTCTTCGGGATATCGCCGGGTGACCGTCCGAGGAGTTTTTGATGGTTCTCCAACTTGCGGTCGGACGGTTCGTTGCGGTTCTCAGTGATTTCCAGCCGATGAATCGTCAGCGGTGTTTCCTCGGTTCGGATGGTAATGGCGTGCACACCGCGTGCGAGACGGACCACGGCGGATTCCTGGATCGGTTTGTTCTTCTCGCCAGTGAATTCGAAACGGTTCGCGGCGATGCCATCGAGTTTCAGCACGACTTTCGCGGGGTGACTTTCCGTTGTTGCCGCCGTTACGCGAATGGTGTAATCACCCGCCACGTAAACGGTCACGAATGCATTCGCCGCCGATTTCTTCGGAAGCGTTTGATTGGAATTCCGTTGAGACTTCGACTCGATTTGCAAATCATCCGGGCGGAACGTCTTCTTCAATCGTGGCGTGACAATGGCGGCATCGAGTGCGGTGGTGGCGGCTTCGAGGTAGCGTTCCATCAGGATTGGGGGAAGGAACAGGGTTTCACCGTTGTTGTTGAAGCCTTCGCCACCGGACCCGTCGACGGGGAAGGTGTCGGACACGTCCAGATCGACCCCGAGTAAATCGCGGATCGTGTTGTCGTATTCGATGCGATTCAATCGCCGGCTGACAACCTGACCGGCGTACTCACCGAGTTGGCACGCAGTTTGGCGGAGCGTTTCGTCAATCCAATTCGCGATTCGCAGGCGATCTTCTTCGCTGGGTTGAACGGCATCGGCGGGCGGCATAGTCCGATTGCGGAGTTGCTCAGCAACGTTTTTCCAAAGTCCTCGATGCGTGGCGACGGCCTCGGCTTTGGTTGCCGATAGAAACGGAACGGCGTTTTCGGCGTCGTCCGGGTCGTGGCAATCACCGCACGTTTCGACCAGCACCGGCCGCAAAGACTGTTCAAAAAGCGTGGCCGACTCGGGTTTCAGCTCTTCCGCAGTGGTCGAGGAATTCACCAGTATTGAGATGACCAAAAGAAAAACGCAACGCATATGAGCATGCTTCAAGGTTGGAAATTGGGCGGGAAACTAATCGCTTCATCTTATCAGGAATCTCATTGACGAACAGCCCCTGTTGGTCGACGGTCGTCGCATGAGGAATTGCGTGGCGTTGCAAATTCGTGGTCGGTGGTCGATGATTCGCCGAATAGGATTCTTCAAAAATCAGCTAGCAGGATGTCCGCTGCCGTGATTCGTGTGTTGTCCGTGATTGCCACTCTGGACCGCTCCGGAGCCGAAAAACAGTTCTCACTTTTGGCGAAAGGGTTGCCGAAGGATGAATTCGATCTACACGCCGTCGCGTTGACGCGGGGCGGTCCGTATGCCGACTGGCTGGAAGAAGCCAACATTCCGCTGACGATTTTGCACAAACGGATGAAGGCGGACCCGGTGGCTTTGTGGCGGTTGCGGCGTTTGGTTCGGAGCTTGCAACCAGACATCGTCCACACATGGTTGTTCACCGCGAACACCTATGGACGGCTGGCCGTGGGAAAGAATCCGCAGCCAAAGGTAATCGTCAGCGAGCGGTGCGTGGATTCTTGGAAATCCGGTTGGCAGTTGAAGACCGATCAAAAGCTGCAATCGCGGACCGATCGGTGGGTTGTCAACGGCGAGAGTGTCGGGGCGTTCTATCAAGAGCAGGGCGTTCCCAGCGAGAAAATTACCGTGATTCCCAATGGCGTGGACGTCACCGATTCAGAACCATTATCGCAAGACGAACGTAAACGCATGCTGGCGGAGTTCGACTTGCCCGCGGATGCTCGGATTGTCGGCTATGTCGGGCGGTTGGCATCGCAGAAACGGGTCAAGGATTTGATTTGGAGCATCCAAATGCTTCGGCAAATCCAAGAGAACGTGTTTCTGCTAATTGTCGGTGATGGGCCGGAACGTGATGCCCTGGGAGAGTTCGCTCGACAGATGACGTGTGCACCGTTCGTGCGTTTTGCGGGGCATCGACAAGACTCGTCGAACTTGATGCGGTTGTTTGATGTGTTCTGGTTGGCCAGCGAATTCGAAGGCATGTCGAATAGTCTCATGGAGGCCATGGCCGCCGGTGTGCCCGCCATCACGAGCGACATTCCACCGAATCGGGAATTGGTCGTGGATGGGGAAACGGGGTACGTGGTGAACGTTGGAGACTGCCCGGCTTTTGCTCAGTTCGCGGACCGCATCTTGGCGGATTCCGAATTGAAAGCTCGACTCGGAACTGCGGCTCGTTCACGGATGCGGGAACACTTCTGCATCGAACAAATGGTCGAGCGGCATGCCGAACTATTCCGCTCCATCACACAGGAGCAGAACGGCTAATGTGTGGGATCGCGGGTGCGTTTTGGAGCGGCGATGGTGAACCGCTCTCCGAAGAATTGCTACACCGAATGACCAGTACGTTGCGGCATCGCGGACCGGACGCGGACGGCTTCCATCTCACGTCGGAAGACCAATTCGGCGGGGCGGCACTGGGGCATCGGCGGTTGTCGATTATTGATATCGGTGGCGGAAAACAGCCTCTCTGCAACGAGGATGAAACCGTCTGGGTCAGTTTCAACGGTGAGATTTACAACTACCGGGAGTTGCGATCCGACCTGCAATCGCGAGGCCATCAATTCCGCACGGACAGTGATACGGAAGTCATCGTGCATGCCTACGAGGAGTATGGCGACGACTGCGTTGATCACTTTCGGGGCATGTTCGTATTCGCAATCTGGGACACGCGAAAGCATCGCGGGCTCATCGCTCGGGATCGCATCGGCCAGAAACCGTTGTTCTATCGAGAGCATGCCGGGCGAGTCGTGTTCGCCAGTGAATTGAAGGCGTTGTTGCAACTTCCCGATGCCGTTCGTGAGTTGAATCCGGCGGCGGTCGATGCGTATTTGCAGTATCAGTATGTGCCGCACCCGATGTGTATTCTGAAAGGGTACGCAAAACTTCCCCCCGCGCATCGGATGACGTTTGAAGGGGGAAAACTCAGCATCGAACGCTACTGGTCGCCGCCATACGAACGGCCAATCGATCAAAAAGTTCAATCCGATTGGTCCGAACACCTGCGAGAGACGTTAACCGAAGCGGTGCGGTTACGAATGCGGAGCGATGTACCGTTGGGGGCGTTTCTCTCCGGCGGGATCGACTCCACACTCATCGCAGGATTGATGCAGCAGGAATCGGATCGGCAAGTGCAAACCTATTCCATCGGTTTCCCCGTCAAGCAATTCGACGAACGCCATTTCGCAAGGATGGCGGCGGAGCACTTAGGGACCGATCATTATGAGTTCGTCGTCGAGCCGAAAGCGGTTGAGACGTTGCCCCGTTTGATCTGGCATTACGACGAACCCTTTGCCGATAGTTCCGCGATACCGACGATGGCGTTGTGCCAAGTCACTCGGCAAGCAGTCACAGTGGCGTTGTCCGGCGACGGCGGTGATGAACTGTTTGCCGGTTACGATCGGTATCGAGCCGTCGCCTTCGGTGCGAAATTCGATCGGTTGCCCAAACCGCTCAGACAATTGTTGACTGCAAAACTCTGGCAGCAAGTTCCGGCATCCTCAAAACAGAAATCGTTCCGACGGCGACTGAAACGACTATTGGCTGGACTCCGACTACCGCCGGAATTGCGGTATCTCAACTGGGTTGGCATCTTCGATTCCCAGCGACGACAGAGTTTGTATTCCGACGAATTCCGCACGATGTTGCAAGATGTTCACAGCGAGAATTTCTTGTTGTCTTCGTATGAGTTGTGCCCGAGTCGCGACATCGTCACCCGTGCGACCGCGGCCGATGTGTTGACGTATTTGCCTTGCGATATTCTCACCAAAGTGGACATCGCAAGTATGGCGGTGGGGTTGGAATGTCGCAGCCCGTTTCTAGATCACCATGTGGTTGAATTGGCCGCCCGGATGCCGTTGGAATGGAAAATGTCTGGCGGGCGTGGCAAACGGATTCTGACGGAAACATTCGACGACCTGATCCCCGAACCGATCCAAAACCGAGCGAAAATGGGGTTCGGTGTGCCGCTCGATTCGTGGTTTCGTGATGAGCTTCGTCCATTGCTCGACGATGTGTTACTGTCGCAGAGGGCTTTGGATCGTGGTTTATTCCGACCGGATGCGGTGCGTGAATTGGTGCGGGAACACGTCTCCGGCCAGTGGGACCACAGTGCCCGATTGTGGGCGTTGATCTGTTTGGAAGGTTGGCAGCGGGTGTATCTCGATCAGCCGTCGCCCGCGGAGTGTCCCACGGAATTTTCAAGTTCATCGTCCTGACGAAAGAATCACTTTGCTCGAATCCTTACTGATTGGGATGGCTCGGCATCGCATCGTCACGCTGACGATCGCCGTTTTGGCGTTTGCCGGGTTGGCGTGGTTTTTGCCGACGCTATCCGTCAACGATTCCCCCGAACGTTGGTTTCCCGATAGCACCATTCGGGCGTGGGAACGGTACGCGGAGCATTACGAGTACGGCGATTCGGTCATCATCGGTGTGCAATTTTTTCGGCCGGTACAGGATGACGATCTCGAAACGATGCGGTCCCTTCGGAACGAACTGTTGCAAATCGATGGCGTTCGCAGCGTCACCGATGCCTCGTTGATTGCCGAAGTCATCGAAGATACCACGCTGACAAAACTCGTCGCCGTTCCCGAACCCGGCGAACCGGACCCGTACCAGATGTATCGCGGTTCGTTGTTCGATGATCCATCTGTCTGGCGGACCGAGGACAGTTCCGATGACGGTCGCACGTTGTTGATGGTTGTCGAAATGGTTGACGAGTTCGACGTGGAAACGCAGAAGTCGCAACTCGATGACCAACGGCGTGCCGTTTCCGCCGGCATCTACGAAGCGATGCAACACGCGGAGCAATCGTCCGAGGACATCACGATTCACGCCGCTGGTCCGATCATCATTCAATTCGAATTGGAGAAAGTTGCCCGGCGGATTGCCTACACGTTGTTACCGCCTGCAGTGTTGTTGGCGTTGCTGACGTTGGGGTTTGGTTTCCGTTCCTGGGCGGCGGTTGTGACGGCGGTTATCGGTGGAGGGTGGGCCGTCGGAATGATGCTCGCCGGAGTGGCTGCCCAGGGGTGGACACTCAACGTGTTAACGGTCGATGGACCGGTTCTGATGGCGGTGGTCGTGATCACAACGACGGTACACTTTGCGCATTACCATTCCGTGCCAAGTCACTCCCACGATGTCTTGCCGGATGCCCATGAGCGAGCATCTCTGGACACCGCACAACACGTTTCCCGCGAACAGCGACGGCATTTCATTCACTGGGTCGCTGTGCCGTGTCTGGGAGCGGCGATCACGACCGGCTTCGGTTTTCTGATGCTGACATTCAACGAACTCACCCCGGCGAGAGAGTTGGGGGTCGAATTGTTTTTTGGATCGATTCTGGCGTTTCTAGGCGCGTACTGTGTGTGGTTGGCATTGCCGACGTTCCGTGCGTATCCGGGCGTGATTCTCTCAGCTGCGAAACTCGAACACATGGAGCGATTCGTCACCGGGTCGCCTTGGAAGACATCGTCGGTGCTGTGCGTATTGCTTTTGGGGTTGGCGTGGGCGTCGAGTTGGGTGCGACTCGATGCCGATCCATTCTCGTTTTTCCCGGAAACCTCACGGACAGCGATTGCGCTGAATCACTTCAGCGAGCGAAAATTCGGTCACTATTTATTAGATGTCGTGCTGGAGCCACACGGGTTGCCGAGCGATCCAGAGGCTCGAGCTAAAGAAGAACGACGCCTTCGCGATCTGGCATTGAAATTCGAAAGAAAGATCGCCGGTCGGCCAGAAGTTCGCAAAACGATTTCAACCGCCGCCATGCAGGAGAAGATTGACGCTTGGGATCGGTTAGGAGGCAAAGCGTTGGCTGACGGCGAGTATCGCGAATGGGCCGCCCATTTGGGGCGGAGTGCCGTGTTCCGTCGCATCTTCAACAATTGGCTCGTCGATCGGGCGGACAGCGGGGCGATGCGGGTGACGTTCATGTCGCACGATGCGGGTGAAGGGTTTCGCCCGCTGATGAGTGCGGCTCGCGAAGCGGTTCCCGATGAATCTTTTGAGGCATTTTACTCGGGAACGGCAGCGAGTGTCGCGGTGCTCTCCGAGCAGCTTCTCGGCGGGATCACCAAGAGTTTGCTGGTGGCGATGTTAGCGATGGCGACCGTCTGCGTGGCTTTGTTCCGTTCGTTTCGATTGACGGCCATCGCGTTTTTGCCGAATGCGTTTCCAGTGTTGGTGGTGTTCGGTGTCATGGGGATTTGTGATATCCCACTCAACTGCGGATCGGCCATGGTCACGACAATCGCACTCGGAGTCGGTCTGAACGACACGGTGCACTTCGTGATGCATTACCTGGGACGTCGTGAGGAGGGCGCGGATGTCGATACGGCTCTGGTGGGCACATTCGGTGAGATCGGCCGACCGATCGTGCTGACATCCGTCGTGAACTGTGCTGGGTTTGGTATCCTGTATTTATCCGATTTTCTGCCGATGTCGCATTTTGGGCTACTATCAGCCGTCGCAATGGTGGCCGCGTTGGTTGGGGATCTCGTGTTGTTGCCGAATTTACTCCGACTCTTCGACGGCGCTCGATTGCAAAGTTCGCAGCAGGTGTCGTGACGCCATTTCATTCGGGAAGACTTGTGAACAATCGTGAAATTTTACTCGGTGTGACCGGGGGCATTGCGGCTTACAAGACGGCCGACTTATGCAGCAAGTTGGTGCAAGCCGGAGCAGGGGTGTCGGTGGTGATGACCGAAGCGGCCACGCGGTTTGTGGGCCCGACGACCTTCGAAGCACTCACTAATCGTCCGGTGCTGACAACCCTGTGGAACCCGGAAACCAACTTTCGTGGCGAACACATCGGGCTTGCGGAAGCGGCGGAATTGTTCGTGGTCGCTCCTGCCACGGCGGATTTTCTCGGCAAAGTTGCAAACGGTTTGGCGGACGATTTGCTTTCGACACTCGCGATGACCACCACATGCCCGTTTCTATTCGCTCCTGCAATGAACACTGCGATGTGGGAGAAACCGGCCGTTCAGCGGAACGTGAGTACGTTGAAATCCGACGGGGTGCACATAGTCGAACCCGGTTCCGGTTGGCTCTCGTGCGGTCGCGTCGGAGCCGGACGCATGGCCGAACCCAAAACGATTTTCGACCGCATCGCGGAATTGCTGGAGACAGTTGGTTAGAATCTTCGGCCACTTGTTTCCTTTTTTGATGATCGGGGTCATGCGAATTCTTATCACGGCCGGGCCAACTCGGGAATATTTGGACGATGTGCGTTACCTCTCGAATGCGAGTAGCGGACGAATGGGGTACGCGGTTGCGGCGGCGGCGGTCGAAGCGGGACACGAAGTTGTGCTCGTCAGCGGGCCGGTCGAGTTGCCACCACCGACTCGGTGTGAATTTCACGCTGTCGAGACGACGTCCGAGATGCTCGAAGTCTGTCGAGAGATGTTTCCCACGTGCGATGGCGTGATCGCAGCCGCTGCGGTTTGCGACTACAAACCTAAAGAACGTGTGTCAGGGAAGATCGCGAAGACGGGAGCGCCGGTGTCGATTGAGATGATCGAAACCGATGACGTGCTCGCCGAGTTGGGCCGAACGAAGACGGACCAATGGGTCGTCGGGTTCGCGTTGGAAGCCCACAATCCCCGTGAGAACGCATTGCAAAAGCTGCGGGCCAAGAATTGCGACATCGTGGTGTTGAACGCACCGACCGCCATCGGTTCTGAAGCCAATGCCGTCGAGCTGCTGGACGGCTCCGGCCACACGCTTGCGGAGTGGGCCGGTTTGAAAAGTGAGATCGCGCACGACCTCGTTGGTTGGGTCGCGACGCACCTTCATCCGTCTTGAGTCCGTCTCTCAGGTTTGCCCAGCCCGTACCGTCGGTACACCTCGCCCGGGAAACCCAGAGTGCGTGTTGTTTTTTGGCATCACTCTGGCACCGGCGTGATAAGTTTGGAATGCGAATCGTAGGGAGTCGGATTTCGCATTCCAATAAGGAGATGAATTCTAGGAGTCGGCGGCGGATTCGTCGGGTGGGACGGGTTGAACTGGCAAACGCAGTTGGAACGGTTACTCAACCGGCGGTGCGTGTTGCGTTCCCAACCAGCCACGATGCGACGCCATACGGACGTGGTGGTAAGTTTCATGATCAATATCCGACGGATTCGGGATGATGTGCTCGCGTTGGCTCTGTTGGCGGCGGCGGGCTTTGTGGCTTTGAGTCTGATCAGTTATTCGCCGGCTGATCCGCCTTCCCAGTTGATTTGGCCAGCGACGAAGAACATTCGCAACGTGTGTGGCGAGATCGGGGCGCAGGTTGCGTTCTATTTGAACCAGTACTGTGGACTCGGTGCGTGGTTTGTGTTGGCCTGCATGCTGACTTCCGACGCTCGCTTGTTCTCCAAAGAGGGCGTCTCGGGGTGGATCTCCCGACTCGTGGGTGTCGCTTTGGCGTTGGTCGCGGTCTGTGTGCTGCTGCAATTGTTCGTTCCGAATTGGTCGTTAGGCCCGCTCGTTGGTAGCGGCGGAAAGTTCGGAGCGTGGGGGCAAATCCTGCTGACCGGTCAGTTCAACATGATCGGTGTTTCGATTCTGCTCGGATGTACGTTGCTCGCCGGGATGTTGTTGACTGGTGACTTAGCCATCATTCGGAACGTATTGTTCGCGTTGACAGCACCGTTGCGATTGTTGCGTTGGCTGAACCCGTTCCGTCGTCGAAAACCGGACGCGAACGACGAAGATGAGAAGAAATCGTCGTGGGAGCTGGATCGCATTCCCGTTTCCCAACCGCCGATTTTGCAAAGCTCGATGGCACAGAACGCAGCGGAGGATGGACCACGATCCGAACCGCCGGTTGTGCGACCACCCGTGCCGATCAACCCACCACCAACATTTGAAATCGCGGACGGTTGGAACGTCAATGCGTCGGCTCGCCCGGAGTTTCAACTCAAATCTGAGATGAACTTCGAAGTGGAACCGGAGCCGGATCCAGAACCGGAAAGCATTCCCTTGGCGGTGGAGGAACCGAAACCTCGGCAACCGATTCGCATCAACCGTCCGCGGACCGCACCTGCCGCTGTTGCTCCGAAGCCGAAACCGAAACCCGTCGTGCAGACAATCGAGTTGCCCACAACCGATTTGCTCGAACAGCCGGAAGCGTTTCCGTACGAACTGCTAGCTAGCAAAGCTCAAGTTGCGGCTCAGACTTTGGAGCAGTGTTTTCAAGAGTTCGGGTTGAACATTCAGGTTGTCGAGATCGACACCGGCCCTGTGGTCACGCAGTTCGAGTTGCAGTTGGAACCCGGTTTGCGATTGTCGCGTGTCACTGCGCTCGCCGACGATATTGCGATTGCATTGCGAGTGCCATCGGTGCGTGTCGTGGCGCCGATTCCCGGCAAAAACACGGTTGGTGTGGAAGTGCCGAACGAAAAGCAGGTCATGGTCCGTCTGCGGGAACTCATCGAGTGCTGTGAGAAAGAACGCGGTTCGCACCGTGTGCCGGTCTATCTCGGCAAAGACGTGAGCGGTCATCCGATGACGGTCGATCTTACGAAATTGCCTCACTTGTTGATCGCCGGTCGAACGGGGACGGGGAAAAGTGTGTGTCTCAACACTTTGATCATTTCCATGTTGATGACACGAACCCCCGAGGACGTGAAACTGCTGATGATCGACCCGAAAATGGTCGAACTTAGCCCATACAAACGCGTGCCGCACCTGATGCACCCCGTCATCACCGATATGAAAAAAGCCGAGGCGATGCTCGCGTGGGCGGTGGATAAAATGGAGGAGCGTTACGACTTGCTCGCGCGGACCGGAGTCCGCCATCTCGACAGCTATAACAAGCTCGGCAAAGACGAGATTCTCGATCGGATGGGGCTTGATCCGGATGATCCGGAAGACATGCTCGAATGCGAGGAGATTCCCGATCGGATGCCGTATATTGTGATCATCGCCGACGAAATGGCCGACATGATCATGACCAGCGGCAAAGACGTGGAAGGGCACATCATTCGATTGGCTCAAAAATCCCGTGCGGTGGGCATTCACTTGGTGCTTGCGACACAAAAACCAACTGTCGACGTTCTGACTGGACTAATCAAATCCAACTTGCCAGCACGAATTAGTTTCCAAGTCGCCAGCCGTACGGACAGCCGTGTGGTGTTGGACGAAATGGGAGCCGAACGCCTGCTCGGCAACGGAGATATGTTGTTTCTTGCACCGGGGACAAGTACCGTCACTCGGGCGCAAGGGGCATTTGTATCGGATGAAGAAGTCAACGCGGTGATCGATTTCTACTCACAGTATGAGCCGCAATACAGTCAGGAATTGGCACAACTCAAAGCCCCGACGGGTGACAAATCCGGGACACCCACCGGGACTGACGACCGCGACGAACTGTATGAGGAAGCTGTTGAGGTGGTGATTCGCGAGCAACTCGGAAGCGTCTCACGACTGCAACGATTTCTCGGGATCGGTTACGGTCGGGCGGCGAGACTTGTCGACTACATGGCCGAAGACGGCATCGTCGGTGACTACAACGGTTCCAAAGCTCGCGAAGTGCTCTACACTATGGAAGAATGGGAAGCCCTTAAAGCCGATCGTGAGGGCGTGCCCGCATAGCTTATTTCTAGCGCTATTCAAAAATGTCAGTACTTGCGGGCCGTTTGTCGTCTTGGTAAATTAGAACATCTTCAAATCTTCTTTTTTGGCCGTTCGGTCAATTCTCGAAAGGTGTCACATGCAGAATGCTGTCAGACGTAGGGGCTTTACGCTCATCGAACTTCTGGTTGTGATTGCGATCATTGCAATCCTGATTGCACTTCTTCTTCCAGCCGTTCAACAAGCTCGTGAAGCGGCCCGTCGAACCGAATGTAAGAACAAGTTGAAGCAACTTGGAATCGCGTTGCACAACTATCACGACGTGAACTCTGCGTTTCCACCAGGTGCGGTCAGCGTGAGCAATGGCCTGAGTTGGCTCGTCTCTGTTCTACCATTCATGGAACAAGACAACTTGTTCGAACAGTTTGATTTTAGCATCGCACACAATTCCGGGGTTAACAATCCATTCCGTCAACAACGGATGGCAGCTTACCTCTGTCCGAGTGGCTCTGAAGAACGTGCCGACGACAACAACAACGATTACACCACGCACTATTACGGGATCTTAGGACCGACCGGGCAAAACCCGGTAACCATGGTCGATTACCGCGACAGTGACGGTACACACGGTGGCTTCTCGCACGAAGGATTGTTCCAGTATGGGACGACTAGCGTGAAGAAGTTCCGTGACGTTACCGACGGAACCTCAAACACCGCAGTGGTTGGGGAAATCTCTTGGGGAGACCGAAACGGCAATCCCACCCGGTATCGTCCTTGGACACGCGGTGGTTCATCAGGCAGCAACGGCTACATGGCTCCCGCGAAGAACTTCGCTCAGCAGATCAACGGCGACGATACTTCGCTATTCAACGACATGAACTTCGGTAGTAACCACCCTGGAGGTGCTCAGTTCCTCTATGGTGACGGCACCGTGGCTTTCATCTCTGAGAATGTGGACTACGGCGTCTATCTTTCGACAGCTAGTATCGCCGGTGGAGAGACGGAAGTCGCCCACTGATCGTTCACGATTGCGTAACATTAGTCGAGGGGGGCTAGTTGGCATCTCTCGACTAATTTATTTCGTGTCAGTTTAATTCAACACTGTGGGGTGGTTGCCAACGATGTCGCTCAACTTGATTTCGACCCATGTTCTCGGTTTGGCTCTCGTATCATGCCTGCTCACTGGTTGTGGTGGCGGTAGCGATGCACCCGATCGTTATACTCTTGAAGGAAGCATTGTCTTCGACGGCCAACCAATTCCGGCTGGCACGATTACTTTGATCCCCGACAGCGGCAAAGGGAACAGCGGACCCGCGGGAAGTGCCCGAATCAAAGACGGTAAATTCACGACGGCTGAAGCCGGAACCGGTGTGGTTGGTGGATCACACATCATTCGGGTCAAGGCGTTCGATGGAAACCCCAAACCGGATGAAGAGTTGCCGCTGGGATCGCCTCTCTTTCCCGAGTACGAATTCCAGTACGATCTTCCCGAATATGACGGCACGAGTCCGGTTTCGGTCGACTTGAAAGTTCCGAAATCGGCCAAGAATCCCAAGCCGAAGGGCAGCCGACGACAAGAAGTTTGATCCGCCGGCAATCGCCCATGCCGCCGTTTACGGGGGAAAAAATCCGAACGGATTTGACAGCACCCGTGTCCGTGTCTAACATCAAACTCAAATTAATGGCTGAATGGTTTCACTAATGTTCGATTGCACCATTACAATTCAAGCCGAAATTATTGGCGTCGTCATTATTGGCGACGGTCCTAGCGGCTCGAAGTGTAGGTGAATCTTCGAATAGATTTCACCCCCTCAGGTCGCTAGGCCTGCGGGGGTTTTTTTGTGGAGTGTCCGCTGACGCTCGGCTTCCAACTCATCACGAACAACGGACAACCTGTTTCATGGCTCGCATTCAACTTTACGATACGACCCTCCGCGATGGCAGCCAGGGCGAAGGCGTGAACTTCTCGTTGCAGGACAAACTGCAAATTACCCTGAAGTTGGATGAGTTGGGCTTCGATTTCATCGAAGGCGGCTATCCGCTTTCGAATCAAAAAGACGCCGAATATTTCCAGCAGGTCCGTGATCTCGATTTGAAGCATGCCCAGGTCGCGGCGTTCGGAATGACCCGCCGTAAGGGGATTGGTCCGGAAGATGATGTCGGTTTGAAAGCCCTCCGGGATTCCCTCGCTCCTGTGGTGACCATCGTCGGCAAGACGTGGGACTTACACGTGACCGAAATTTTGCGAGTCGATTTGGAAGAGAATCTCGCCATGATTCGCGATTCGGTCGGGTTTCTCGCGGCGGAAGGGCGACGAGTTGTCTACGACGCGGAACACTTCTTCGACGGCACCGAAGCCAACCGCGACTACGCACTCTCTACATTGAAAGCCGCTGAGGAAGCGGGCGCGGAGATCGCCGTTCTTTGCGACACCAACGGCGGCAGTCTGCCGGAGCGGATCGCCGAATTCGTCGAAATCGCACGGAAAGAACTCTCGATTCCCGTCGGCATTCACTGTCATAACGATTCCGATGTGGCCA
Organism: Thalassoroseus pseudoceratinae; assembly: GCF_011634775.1. Taxonomy (NCBI): domain Bacteria; kingdom Pseudomonadati; phylum Planctomycetota; class Planctomycetia; order Planctomycetales; family Planctomycetaceae; genus Thalassoroseus; species Thalassoroseus pseudoceratinae. Next base: position 35,111 of record NZ_JAALXT010000008.1, on the reverse strand, counting down.
TCGCCAACTCTCTGGCGGCAGTCGATCATGGTGCGATTCAAGTGCAGGGCACGATCAACGGGATCGGCGAACGCTGCGGGAACGCCGACCTCATCAGCGTGGCTGCCAATTTGTCTCTCAAGAAGGGGCACGATGTCTTGCACGATGGCGGCGAACGACGCCTCACCGAGTTGTCGCGGTATGTGTACGAACTGGCGAACATGAATTTTCGCAACGGTCAGCCGTTCGTTGGAGCGAGTGCATTCGCTCACAAAGGCGGCATGCACGTGCACGCGGTGAATCGGTTGGCATCGAGCTACGAGCACATCGAGCCCGAAGCTGTCGGCAACGAACGGCGGGTGCTGGTCAGTGAACTTTCCGGGCGGTCCAACATCGTTGCAAAAACGACCAAGTATCAACTCGATCATGACGGCGACTTGATGAAACGCATCATGGAGAAGGTTCAAGAACTCGAATACATCGGTTATCAATTCGAAGCCGCGGAAGCCTCGTTCGATTTGCTCGTCAAAAAGTTGGCCGGTAATTACGAGCCGAAATTCCAACGCATTCACTACCGGGTGAATGTGGAAACAGGGCACCGTCCCGCGATGCCCGATCAACCGCTCGACGAAGCTCTGACCGAAGCCACGATCAAACTCAGCGTCAACGAGCGAATCGAACACGTCGTGGCCGAAGGCGATGGCCCCGTGAACGCCCTCGACAACGCATTGCGAAAAGCTCTACTGCCGAGCTATCCGAACCTCGCGGAAATGAAGCTGGTCGACTATAAAGTGCGGGTCATCAACTCCGCCGGTGGGACCGCGGCGAGCGTGCGGGTCGTGATCGAAAGTCGCGACGCTGACGAAGTTTGGAGTACGGTCGGCGTGAGTGAAAACGTGATCGAAGCCAGTTGGCTCGCGTTGTTCGATAGCGTGGAGTACAAACTGCTCAAAGATGAAGGCCAAGTCGGTGAAAACGGAACGACCGATTCCACCCAACAACCCGAGTCATTGGCCGAGCAAATGATGCCCTGAATTTCAGCGTCTCGATCGGACGGCTGGACGCAAACCGCTTTGGCCCACACTTGCCGAGCACCTACTGAATCCTAACGAGTTCTTGAACGAACAATCATGAATACGGAAATTCCGAAGCAATACGATCCGCACGCCGCCCGCGAGCATTGGTATCCGGTGTGGGAAAGTCGCGGTTATTTCAACGCGGAACCCAACCCCGCGAAGCCGCCACATACCATCATGATTCCGCTGCCCAACGTGACCGGAGCGTTGCATATGGGGCACGCGCTCAACGGGACGTTGCAGGATTTGATCACCCGGTGGCGACGCATGCAGGGATACGAAGCCCTGTGGATGCCGGGCACCGACCACGCGGGGATTGCCACGCAGGCGGTGGTCGAACGTCGAATGCTCGAAGAGGAAGGAATCACGCGACACGACATCGGCCGCGAGGCGCTCGTCAATCGCATTTGGCGATGGAAAGACGCCTACGAAGGTCGCATCATCGGGCAGTTGAAATCGATCGGGGCCAGTTGCGATTGGCGACGCGTGCGGTTCACGCTCGATGAAGTGTGCTCCCAAGCGGTCCGCCGGACGTTCTTCAAGTTTTTCAAAGACGGTCTCATCTATCGAGGCAAACGTCTCGTCAATTGGGACACCTACCTGCAAACCGCGGTCGCCGATGACGAAGTCTTCGATGAAGACGTGCAAGGACACTTCTGGACATTCACGTATCCGGTCGTCGATACAGACGGCAACGAAACCGGTGAGAAAATCTCGTTTTCCACGACCCGCCCGGAAACCATGCTCGGCGATACCGCGGTATGTGTGCATCCAAGTGACAAGCGATACGAAAAACTCGTCGGCCAACAAGTGCGATTGCCACTCAGCGATCGCTTGATTCCGATCGTCGCCGACGCTTTGCTGGCCAATCCCGAAATGGGAACCGGGGCTGTGAAAGTCACACCGGCTCACGATCCGAACGACTATGCTTGCTATCAGCGGAAGCTCGGTCAGCCCGACGAAATCGACTTGATCAACATCCTCAATCCCGATGGCACACTGAACGAGAATGGTGGTCGGTTTACCGGCAAAACCATGCCCGAAGCCCGTGAAGGTGTGATCGAGGCCATGGAAGAACTGGGGCACTTCACAGAAGTGGAGGACCGGGTGATTCCGCTCAAACACAGCGACCGCTCAAAAACGCCGATCGAGCCTTATCTTTCGGACCAATGGTTCGTGAGGATGGACGACCTCGCACAGAACGCGATGGATGCCGTCACCGATGGCCGCGTGAAATTCCATCCACGACGGTATCAGAAAACGTACCTCGATTGGCTCGGCGAAAAACGTGACTGGTGCATCAGCCGCCAACTCTGGTGGGGCCATCGGATTCCAGTGTGGTCGAAAAGTGTGGAAGGCGATGGCGCGGAAGAAGCAAAAGCCATCAAGCCGGAATGGAGCGAGTTCACCGCCAGCGTTGTTGCGGACGGCATCGAGCCAGGAACGAAAGTGCTCCTTGTCTGTGTAGATGGCGGGCATGAGGACATCGAAAAAGAACTCGACGCCGCTGGTTTTGCGCAGGACGAAGACGTTCTCGACACGTGGTTCAGTTCTGCTCTTTGGCCGCATGCTACGCTCGGTTGGCCGGACGAAAAACACAATCCGCCGCTCGTGGATACCGATCAGCCCGCCACGGACAATTCGCAATCCGCCAAGAACGAAGTTCTCGACTATTTCTACCCCGGCAATGTGCTCGTCACGAGTCGCGATATCATCACGCTTTGGGTCGCGCGGATGGTGCTGACGGGGTTGTACAACATGGGCGACATTCCATTTGGCGATGTGTGCATCCATCCGAAAATTCTCGACGGCTTCGGGCAGACGATGTCCAAGTCGAAGGGGAACGGGGTTGATCCGGTCGACCTGATCAACAAATATGGGACCGACGCGGTGCGGTTCACCATTGCCTCGCTTGCCGGCGAAACGCAAGACGTGCGGTTGCCGGTCGGGTATGAGTGCCCACACTGCGGCGAAACGATCGACCAGAAACAACTGAAGACTCCCGAAGCGGTCCACTCGGTGCCGGAAACGTTGATCGGTGACTTCCCACCGAAGCAAGACGGCGAACCGCCACGCATGCGTTGTACGAGTTGTAAGGAGGAGAGTCAGTTCTCGCATCCGTATCTTGACCCGATTGCCGACGAACCGTTGGCTCGCGTTGTGAGCGAACGATTCGAGTACGGCCAGAAATTCTGCAATAAGTTGTGGAATGCCTGCCGGTTTGCACTGCTCAACTTGGAAGGCTACACGCCCGGGGCGGTTGCCGATGAAGACTTACAACTCGAAGACCGTTGGATTCTCAGCCGACTGTCAACGACTAGCGAGGAACTGACGACGTACTTGGGACGGTATCAATTCGATGTCGCCACACGCACGCTCCGCGATTTTACGTGGAACGAGTTCTGCGATTGGTACCTGGAGATGATCAAACCACGGTTGCGGGACGAATCTCGACGTCCGGTGGCCCAGCGTGTTTTGGTAAGTGTGCTGGATTCGCTTCTGCGAATGCTGCAACCGTTCACGCCATTCGTCACCGAGGAACTTTGGCAACGACTCCAAGAAATCGCGCCCGGACGAGGTCTCCCTACACCCGAACCGGCCGCCGAGAGTGTCGTCATCGCGTCTTGGCCGGAATTGCCGAAAGAGTGGCAAGACAAGTCCCTGGAAGGCCGATTTGAACGGCTGCAAGACACCATCGTTTCCGTGCGGAACGTGCGAGCGGTTTACGGCATCCCACCGAACAAACCGATCGAACTCTACGTGCGCTGTGAAGCTGATGTTGCGGATGACCTGCAAGGTGTCGCGAGCCAATTCGACAACCTTGCGAAAGCCGTTCTCAGCGCGGCCGGGGCGGAAGTCACGCGGCCACCGGCGTCGGCGAACTTCACCATCGAAGACGCAGACGGCTTCATTCCCCTCGAAGGTTTGATCGACCGCCAAGCGGAGCTAAAACGGCAAGAGAAAGAAGCCGAGAAACTTCGCAAGTTCATCGCGGGAAGTGAGAAGAAACTCGCCAACGAGGGCTTCCTCAACAACGCTCCCGAACACGTCGTTGCCGGCATTCGAGAAACACTCGCAGGGCACCAAAGCCAACTTCAGAGTGTCGAAGAAATCCTGCAAGCACTACGGGACGACTAAGAGTTTGCAGCGGAGGCTACGGGTTCAGCCTGTCTGATAGTCCAAAATACTTCGTGAGATTGGGGGCGTGTGCGCCACCAAATTGCGGCTGTGATCAATGCGAGTCCGATGGTCAAATTTAGAGGGGTTAATTGATCTAGTAGTAGATTTGCAACTGTCAGGTAGAAACTAAAACCCTGCTCGCTTTGGGATTCGAAATCGAGCCCAAAATGTGTTGCGAGTGTCGAGAATGCTGGTAGCACGAATGTAAAAATTCCGGCGACGATCAACCAGATCTTCTGAACGACTCGGGCTTTCAATTCAATCTCGGTCAGCACAGCATGATTTTGCCGAATCACGACGGAAGCGCCATCCACTTTTCCCAGAACACGAGGGACAATCCGAAACCTGGCGAGGAAGTCGTTGTCATCGAGACGCGTGACGATCCGTGCGGGATAGCAGTCGCAGCCAGGAAGAATCGGCTCAATTTCAACAGGGAAAGTTAGGGCAAGCCGAAATGCCTTTGTGTCTTGCCCTACATCTTTGCGAACTGCCTCGATTACCATCTGTTTGGTAATGGTGACTAGGAAAGGGTACACCCGCTGTGGGTTCATTCGAGAGTAGTAGCGGATCGTCGCATTGCGAGATTGCTGCGCTGGTGCGGGGACTGAATTTTCACCCCGTTGAGTTTCGGGAGCGAAGCTAAAGTCTGACACTGATGGGCAATCATCCGAAAAGGCTGATTCATGGCTATCGTCATAGTTTCTCGGATCTATCCAGTGAGTAGCAATCTCTTGGTTGGTGTTGCCTGACTGAACGGGCCACTGAGAATCGCTTTTAAACGGGTCGTAAAAGTCATTCTTCGGGCAGAGTACCAAAGGAATGCGATCAGACCGAGACATGAACCATTCGTTGAGTCGGTTGTTGAACGGCATAAATGTTCCCTCGAACATTAGTTGCCATTGGAAATATCGACCCTCGATTCCGAATTCATTCAACAGGCGGTCAATCAACTCCCCCACCTTGAGTTCGCCATTGATTTCATCGACTTCGCGTGATTGGCTTTCAGTTGTTTGATCGTCTGTACTGAGCGAGACATGAAATGCGTAGTGATGATCAGGCATGGCGATTCCCAGAAGTGAGCTCTTGTGTGAAGTGAACAACGCAATTCAGCGAGAAAAGGATCTCTAGGGAACAGATCAATTTTCGCAAGCAGGGACTTCTCACGTCTCTTTCATCCGCCGCCGATTGCTGGGAGAAAATGGACTTCGCAATCGGTGGTGAGTTTTTGTCGGAGCCCGCGTGGGCTGACTCGACCGTCGATTGCCACGGCGATGTCCGGTCGTAAGTTGTCATCGACGCACAACCGGCTTTCAATGCCAGGGAACTGGCTTTCGAGATCGGCAATTGCTTCCCGAACGGTGACGGCGTTCGTCTCGAAACGATCACGGTTCTCGGTCAGCGATCGCAGCATTGGCGGAATGAAAATGCGGGGCATAGGGCTCGGCCTTCGATTATTGGAGTTGCTCTCGCAATTATCGACCCTGATGCCACCGACATCAATTCATCAATGCCTCCGCGTGAGATAGCGACGCCGTTGCCATTCCCGGTGTCGGGAAGACGAGCAACACGATGGCAATGGTCCCGCCACCGACAACATACAGAAACGGAGCATCCCAGGAGTGCGGTGCGACGGCTTCGATCAGCGTCATCAAAGGGGGCAGAAATAGAAGAAGGCAAATGAGTTGCGTGGTGGTCAGTAGCGACGACATGCACAAAAGAATGACTACACTCGACACCAAGACGCAAGCACTGCCTTCCCACGAGCGAACATATTCGCGGCCGCTCACCCAGGACATGACACGGTAGCGATGCCGCCCGAACCGTACGCCGACCGGTTCCGCGAGTCCGTCACCGATGGCGGTGATGAGCAGGGGAATGGTGATCAGTCTCGGATCACCCCACGCCCGTAGCACGAAGAAAACGCCCACCAACGTCGCATATGCAGCGAGTGCCTGCGTGATAATCCAGCAGAGGGTGTATGGCCGGTCTTCAGGACGATCAACGCTCGCAAATGCCGTGCGAACGATCGAAAAGCGTTCCCGAATCGGACGGGAGAAAATGGCCGTGGTCGCTAGAAAAACCACTGCACTGGCGGAGATCGTCCACACATTCGGTTCGTAAGGCAGTAGCGGGGCCAACGCAATCGGCAGCATGAACAGCACGAAGTGATTGAGTTTCCGGGTGTAATTGACTTTCACACCGAACTCAAGAACGGCCAACCCCAACAACCAACACCACGCCGCCAAAACCACATTGTGGATGACGAGCGTGAGTAAATAGTTTGTTGGAAATAGGTGGTGAAGTTGATCCATCAAGTTTCTTCCGCCATTCGGGGCTGCCGATACAATCGTATCGCGGCCGACAATTCGGCGGAATCTACTTGAAATCAACGTTCAAGCCGATAGCAATTCCGACCTTGCAGGACGGCGATCAAATCAAAATTGAATCGGGGAGTTCCGGATGTTGTGCACGGATGCGACGCAATTCGCGGATATTTCGCAGGTCGATGTAGTCCATGCGATCCGGAAGCGGCGAGTTCACGAGGCTCCAAAACCCGCTTTCCGTTAGTTCATTGGATTGCAAATTCAACGACCGTAATTTCGGAAACGCATGGCTGCGAATGATTTCTGTAATACCTTCGTCAGTGATCTGGTTTCGCTGGAGATCGAGTAATTCCAAGCTTCCGAAATGACGGGATTGGCAAAGGTGACGCAGACCCGCATCGCGAATGTCGTTTTCTCGGAGTCGAATTTCCCGGAGATTCAGCAGATGCGGCGTCTCGGCCAAATACGCGGCCCCATCGGCACCCATGGTGAGCGGGCTATCAGTCGAGAACCCTTGGAAATACCCTTCGAGAGTCAGGCGGCGAATTTTCTGCAGGGATTCCAACTCCACGATGGTGCCCATCCGCGACTCGAAACCTCGCAAGTCGAGACTGTCGAGCAGGGGAGCCTGGTCCAAAATTTCTTCACCGTGACTCTTCCAATCCCGAACAGAAAACCATCCGTGTTCGACGAACCCCCGCAGAAAATAGAATTGCTTCCAATCCCGTGTCTGAATGGATTTCAGCGGTTGGATCCAATCGGCCTCATGGGCGGAAAGCAATTCCCGTTCACGAGACTTCAAGGCATTCCAATGATCGTCGTCGCGTTTCCGTTGTGGCAATCGCCAAATCTCGTTCTGGAGAAATGGAACATCGTCAGAACGCTGAAACAATTCGCATTGAATGCGGATGAATTCGCCCCGAGGATCCCCTTGTTCATCCAGCCAATCGGCGTAAATCAAGCGAGGAAGATCCTCGTCTGGATCGGCTAGAATCGCTTCAAGAAACGCGGAATCCTGGGGCATCAAACTACACCGATGACTTTAAAATCTCGTGCAATACATGCGGTGGCGACATCGGAAGATGGCGCATTCGGACGCCAATCGCATCTTGAATGGCGTTGGCGATTGCGGCTGGTGGCGGAGCAATCGGAACTTCACCCACACCTCGGACGCCATACGGATGACCGGGGTTCGGCACTTCGACGATGATCGTTTCAATCATCGGTAGGTCATAGCATGTTGGCATTCGGTAGTCGAGCAAACTATTGTTCCGCATCACGCCGGTGGCGTCGTACCAATATTCCTCGTTGAGTGCCCAGCCAATGCCCTGCACGGCCCCACCTTGCATTTGCCCTTCGACATAGCTTGGGTGAATCGCCGTACCGACATCCTGCGTGGCGGTGTAGCGAATAATTTGCACCTTGCCGGTTTCGATATCGACTTCCACATCCACCACATGCGTCGCGAACGCTCCGCCGGGTTCATCATGATCGGACGTGCCATGCCCGATGACCGGTCCGCCGGTTGAATTGATCTGAGCGGCAATTTCCTGGAAGGACAGTGATTGATTATCCGGACCCCGCCATGTGCCGTCATCGTATTGGACTTCGTCGGTCGGACAATCCCAAATGATGGCGGCTCGTTCGGTGAACTGACGCCGAATATCCAGTCCAGCTTCGTAAGCGGCCCAACCGGTGGCGTATGTCACACGACTGCCGCCGGTGACGTCGGTATAGCCGATCGAGTCGGTGTCGACGACGGCGGGGCGAATGTCTTCGGCTTGCAGACCGATTGTCTCAGCAAGTTGCATCGCAATGCTCGCTCGGGAACCACCGATGTCGGTGGAACCTTCCACCAGCGAAACCGAACCATCGGAATTCACGCTAGCGGACACAGCCGACTTCAGTCCGGCATTGAACCAGAATCCCGAAGCAACTCCGCGACCACGCCGGATTTCCGATGAAGACTCGCCTCGATCGAGTGACGACTTCCAATGGTCACTTTCTTGAGCCGCTTCTACGCTTTCCTGCATACCGATGCGGGAGTAAACCGGTCCGTCGATCCGTCGTGTACTTTCCTTGGCAGCATTTTTGATGCGGAATTCGAGAGGATCGAGATTGAGTTCTCGACAAATTTCATCGACGACGCTCTCGGTCGCGAAGGCCACCTGTGTCGAACCGGGGGCTCGGTACGCTTTCGTGGCCGGTTTGTTCACGCACACGTCGTAACCTGTGACGCGGCCGTGTGGTAAGTCGTAGCAGGCAAACACACACATTGCCCCCGCACCAACGGGAGAACCAGGAAACGCACCGGCTTCGAAATAGATTTCCGCTTCGCCGGCGGTCAGTTGGCCATCCCGCGTGGCACCAAGTTTGACTTTCATCCAGGAACCGGGGGTCGGTCCGGTTGCCTCGAGAACTTCCGTGCGGTCCATGGTGAATTGCACGGGACGCCCGGTCATTCGGGACAGCACCGCCGCCACCGGTTGAAGATACACAGAGATCTTCCCACCGAACCCGCCGCCGATCTCCATCGGCACAACTTTGATTTTCGCGAGCGGAATCTCCAGCAAGCCCGCCAGTTGGGCTCGAACGGTGAACGAACCTTGCGTGCTCGTCCAAACCGTCAGATTGCCATCGGAATTCCACATGGCCGTTGCGGTATGTGGTTCGATATAGCCTTGATGGACCGTGGACGTTGTGAATTCGCGTTCGACGACGATATCAGCTTCCGCGAAACCGGCTTCCAAGTCGCCTTTTTCGTGCAAGAATTTCTTGGCGATGTTGGTGGGGCGGTCTTCCGGTTCGTTGGCGTCGGCGAAACCGCTCATCCGTAGTTCTTCGTGCAAGATGGGGGCACCGTCTTGGCACGCTTCACGGACATCGAGCACGGGCGGAAGCGGTTCGTAATCGACTTGAATCAGCTTGATGGCTTCCAAGGCGATATGAACGTCGTCGGCCGCAACCGCAGCGACGGCATGACCCCGGTACAAGACTTTGTCGGTCGCCAAGACGTTCTTCGAGAGGTCTTGCATATCGAACATGCCTTCGCCGAGATCTTCGACTTTGTGTTCGATCGTCGGAAGATCCGCGGAGGTCATGACGGCGTGCACACCCGGCAGTTTCGCGGCGGCGGATGTGTCGATGGAACGAATCCGCGCATGGGCGTGTGGACTGCGGAGAATGGCCCCCCGGAGAGTACCTTGCAAACGCAAGTCGGCTCCGTATTGGGCGCGGCCGGTGACTTTATCGACACCATCGTGCCGAATCGGTCGCGTCCCGATGACCTTGTATTTTCCATTCGTGGTCTGCGGTTGTTCGACTGTCGACATGATTATTGGTCCTCAGCGATCATTTGATTGCGAGTTTCGGCAGCATGTTGTACGGCTTTGACGATCTTGTCGTAACCGGTGCATCGGCAGAGGTTTCCGGCGAGTCCAAATCGGATTTGTTCCTCGGTCGGCTTGAGAGTTTCATCCAATAACGCTTTCGCGGACATGATGAAACCTGGTGTGCAGATGCCGCATTGCAATGCCGCGTCTTCGAGAAACGCTTGCTGAAGTGGATGCAATTCACCCGATTTCGCGACACCTTCAATCGTTTCGATTTTTGCGCCTTCGGCTTCCACCGCCAGCACCAAACAGCTGTCGATCGGACGACCGTCGATGAGCACGGTGCAGGCTCCGCAGTTGCCGTTGGAGCAACCTTCTTTTGTGCCGGTCTGGTTGAGGTTGTCTCGCAGCACTTCCAAGAGCGTTTGCCGAGGAAGACAGAGAAACTCTTCCACTCGTCCATTCAATGTGAAACTGACAATTCGTTTTTTGGCCACCGGAGTTCCTTCGTGATGGGAACAGTCTTGCTGAATTCAAACTTGCGACGTCATTAGCCGGGAACGTGGAATTGCACCTGGCCGGTGCGGGCACGTTCGACGGCTTCGGTGAGCACTCGTCGCGTGAGGACGCCGCTGACGTGTTTGCGGAATTCGACAGTTCCCCGCATATCGTCGATCGGCTGCGCCGCGGCCGTCGCCAAGACGGCCGCTCGCTGAATGGTTTCTTCGGAAACGCTTTGACCAGCGAGTTCGTCGCTGATTTCCGGCACGTAAAGCGGTGTTGGTGCCACGGCTCCCATGGCGACGCGAACCGCTTCGAATCGCTCGCCACTTTCGTTGAGTTGAACCCAGGCTCCGACACTCACACTGGCGATGTCCATTTCGTTTCGTGGAATGAACCGGCGATAATGCGAACCTGACCAGGGAAGGGCCGTCGGAAACCGAAGCTCCAACAAGATTTCACCCGGATCAAGCACGTTTTTTCCGGGGCCGGTACAGAATTCTTCCACCGCGACTTCACGTCGTCCGTGCACGCCGTCAATCACGCAGGTGGCGTTCAGGGCGATGAGTGACGGAGTGCTGTCCGCAGCGGGACCAGAGTTGCACAAGTTGCCGCCGACCGAAGCCCGGTTCTGGATTTGAATTCCCCCGATGATCCGGCAACTATCCGCCAGTGCCGAGTAGCTATTGCAGATCGTTTCGTCTTGTTTGATCCGCCAACAGGGCACCGCGGCACCGAGGTGGAAACCCGTGTCATCGGCTTCCAGCCGGTTCAGCTCGGGAACCGATTTGATGTCGATCACCCAATCGGGGGTGAGTCGCTCCATTCGGATATGGTCAATGAGGTCGGTCCCGCCGGCGAGCAATCGCGATTGCCCATTGTGAGTGGCAATCAGGTTCAGTGCGTCGGCCAGAGTTGTCGGGCGGGCGTATTCGAAGTCACGCATAGTCGATAGCGAGTTCGCTTTGTTTCATGAAGATGAATGTCGCCGGACGAGCGAATCCGGCACCGATCATTCAAAGCATACTCGAAGTGGTGGATTCTTCGCTAGCATACACCGATGTTGATGGGAAAGACTTATTCACCCGTGCCGACGTCCTCGGCTTTCGCCGGTGGACGGGGTTTGGCCTGCATTTGAATTCGCATGTTGTAAGTCACCAATTCGATTCGCTTGTCCTTCAAATCGACTTCCAACGACCGAAAACCGGACGAATTCGTGGCCCAGTCGTGGTCCGCGACTTTCCAACCGGTGTGTTTGTCGTAAACGGTCAGTTTGGTCGAGTAATACCCGAAGTTCCCCTTCTTCTGGTACTTGGCCGAGAAGAACATCAGCAGCGGCAGATTGGGAAGTTCCTCGACGATACAAACGGTATCGCTGACTTCAGAATCCCACTTTCGCTTGCCGGTTTGCCGATCAAACACGATGAACCGACCGTTCATGCGGAACTGTTTGAGTTGCGACGAGAAATACACGTGGTTTCGGCTGCGTTTGTTGAGGAACAAGTAAACCTGATGCGAGTCCACGACTAAGAATCGCTCGGTCAAACTTTGCAACCATTCCGATGGAAACGATTCAAATTTCTGCACGAAGCCGGTTTCCATGTCGATCATGCTCAGATCGCCAGTGGCCTGCACAGCGGCCAAGTAACCGTCTTCGGTGGTGGAAAAGTAGGTCGATTCGGGGAAGGTTCGTTGCCAACTGACTTTCGACGTTTCGGGTTCAATCGCTTTGATGGACGCCTTCGCACCAGACAACCCCAAGAGGCTCGCCGACGTTCGCCGCTCGGAAACGATGAGATGACGACCCGTTGTGTGGACCAATTTATTCACGACTGCCTGCGCGTTTCTCAAGTCGATCTTGCGACCATCGAACGCTGAGTAGGCTTGGATTTCGGTACTGTTCTGCGGCACAAGCAGCACGACCTCATCCGTGCCGTAGACCACCGACCGGGACGGCACACGGTCACGGACCCAACGCACTTCGCCGGTGAGGGCATCGAGAACGGAGATCGAACGGCGACCGTATACGCAAACGTATTCACTGTTCGCAACCGCCAACATCCCGCCACCATACGCCCTTTGACGGACACTGGAACTATTCGAGAACGAACTGCCGGTTTGCATGGCTTGGATCGAAGTTCGATTGACCGAACGGCGACTGCTATTGCTACCACGAAGGTCCAAGGCGTGTGTCCACAGGATTCGTTTCTCCAGCGGGGAAAGGGCATGGACGACATCGCCGTGCACGAGGAACATCATCGATCCCACCACTTCGGATGAGATCATGCTATGGCTTGGTGCACCGTTCTGAATTTTCAGCGGGACGATCCATTCGACCTCACCGCTTCGGAGACTTTTTTGTACGAGTTGTTGATATTGATACTGAAATTCCCAACGCGATTGCTGTAAGCAGGGCATCCGATAGGGCGGGGAAGTCAGCACACGGGCGGCTTCATTCGATGAGTAGTAGGAACTCATCATTTCCAGCGACACACTTTGATCCGACCAAGACACCGGTGTGTTGAACGCCTGTGTTGGCGTTTGGTCGGCTTGATCAGCGGGCGTGCTTTCCGGGAAGCGGCGGTACTGTTGCTGACGAACCGTGGCGGCATCGGCGGGTAATCCGGCCTGCTCGAACCGACTAGCAAGTTGTGCGAACGCTGCGAGGGAAGTCTCTTTGTCGTTGCTTTGCATGAGCCGACGCAGATGAAGTTCTGCATTTCCCAATTGGCCGTTGTCGGCGTAACGTGTCGCGAGTTCTCCACGGATCGCGTTGGCGAGTGGATGGAACCGGAATAGGTCCAAGAACTTTTCGGCTCGATCGAACGACTTTGGCGTGTCATCGGTTTGCCAGAGCTTGTCCGCATGTACGCGGACCAAATCGTCCAATTGTTTCCGATCGGCTTCGGAACTCTCTCGCCAGAGCATTGCCAATCGTCCGGCCAACCATTGTGAGAGTCGAACTCGCACATCGCGGTCATCGTTGCGAGGCACAAGTTCACCGTGAGTCGAATCGGCAAGGCTCAAGTACGCGTGGAACGCGGAACTGACATCGCCTCGGGCACGGAACCGTTCGGCGGCAAGTTGTTGCACAAGACGTCGATGCTTTGGATGAGTCTCTGCGAGTTCTTCGAGAGCCGCGAATTCCGTGTCGGCACCTTCGAGGTTCTCGCGGATGAGGTGCGAAACCGCAGACACCGTGGCTTCAGTCCATCGAGTTTGATCCGCAGCGGAAAGTTGCGTTGAGTCAAGCCTTTGCAGAAGTTCCCAGGCGGCTTGGTGGTCGTGATGCAACAGTTCAATCTCGCCTTGCCGCAACAACGCCCAGGCATCGATCGGGTTGGCTTTCAGCCGCGTTTGAATCGCCAACCGAACTGAGTCGCGTTGCTCGAATGCCGTGATTCCATGCGGACCAGCGGACACAAGCAACCCACGATGCATCAATAAGTTTCCAAGAGCCGGATGATCTTCTGGGAGGAACAGTCGCGATCGGATTTTTCCGGTTCCCAACTCAACCGACAGCAATTGCCTCGACAGCAACGGCAGATGGTAAATTCCATCGACCGCCACCCCATGACCCGCGGGACGCATCAGTTCGGTCTCGTCTTTGGCATCCTCGGTATATGCGAGTGTCCAAACGGTTTCGCCGGTCGTGATGTTCTGAGCCCGCATCTGCGTTTTGCCAACGAAGACGGCTTGGTCGTCAAAGACACCCGCCAAGTACAAGTCGTTGTCTCGATTCCGTTGCCAATTCGGTTTTCCTGTGAACAAATCCAGGCAAACAACCTTCTGGGTTTCGGGAGCGGTGAAGACGACGTGTCGCCCGGAGATCACCGGAGCCGACGGTGTCCAGCGTCCGTTGAGCGGTGACGAGGGGACAATATAGGTTTCGTTGCGATGCGAGCGATTCAGATGCTGACCGGTGTTGGGCGGATCGTAGCGATGCGACCATAAAATCGCATGTTGGGTTTGGTCCACACCGATCAGCCAACCGATCGTGGTCGGACACACAATGACGCCATCCTTGACGGACGGTTGGGCGTTCCACCAACGGCGTCCGAAGTCGTGCGAAATCTCGGTGTCGGCGAAGGCGAGCAATTGGGACCATTGCGGTCGGCCGGTTTCCGGTTCCAAAGCGAACAGCCAGATTTCGTTTTCTTTTTCGCCCATCACGAGCAGTCGGTTGCCATCGGGGGTGGGAACACCGGAGAAGTACCACCCCGCCAATCGTCGATCGAATGGTTCGTCGGTCGCTTGGCCACCGATTTCCCATTCCAATCGTCCCGACTTGATGTCATACGCGGCAATCTTGTTGCTCGTGAAATCACGGTGATACGGATCGGTGTTGCCATTCCGAAAAGCCCAGGTATTGCCTGGCTGATATTTCGAGAGAATGGCATGATCCTCGATAACATAAACCCGCTGACCATCACTGGAGATGACTCCCCAGGTGCCGTTTCGGAACAGCAAACTGGTGAGCTTGTCTTGGTCGGCGTTGTAGCCGTTGTAGTACCCTGTGGAATTCGTGGGAAAGGCCATGGCTTGCCGAATGGCACCACCGCCGACCGCAAAACTGGCGCGATTGGTGATTCGGACTCCGGACAGAATTCGTTCGGGCGACAGTCCTTCACGGGTTTCCCACAAATCGGCACCGCTCTCGGCATCGAACACGGATACACCCCGCAACGTCCGCGAGAGAATCTTTCCATCCACTGCCAACGGGAAGAAAGCGGGCACCGGAGAACGGCCGAGATCAACCAGATCGTCCGCTAACATTTCGATGCTTTCGACTCCCTGCTCGAAGTTCGTCAGCGGGTGATGCCAACGCGGCAACAGGAGTGGTTCGTCACCGTCGACAATGCCCGTGCGGCTGGGATTGCCTAGCAGCATCGGCCAATTGGATTGGACACGCGACGTTGTTCGTTTGGGCAGAATTTGTGTGATGATTTCCTGCGGCTCAACCGCGACGTCCGCACCCACCGTCAATGGGGTCTCCGATTCTTTCAGCTTTTCCAAGAGTTCATCGGCGAGTGGATGTCCCGCGGCGCTCAAAACGGCGGCCGCCTTGAGTTGCCAACGTGGCTGCTGTGCAATGGTCGATTGGGAATTCATCAACCGCACGAACCAACGAGCCGCCAAACCGAACTCCCCTCGGTCCGCATGATACATGCCCACCCGATTGAGGGCTTCTTTTCCTGCCGGCGTGTGGAAATAGCGGAACGCGATTTGACCAATCGCCGCTGCGTCCCCTTGTTGAATCGCATCGTCGAGCAGCTGCCTCGCACGACCGCCGTAAGTGGCACGATACAAGTTGAGGTACTCCGTCGGGAGTTCTCCTAGGAGCTTGTTCGCGACATCGGCGGCGGGGGTCCATTGACCGTCTTCTTGCCGGA
This sequence comes from Thalassoroseus pseudoceratinae, assembly GCF_011634775.1. Lineage (NCBI taxonomy): Bacteria > Pseudomonadati > Planctomycetota > Planctomycetia > Planctomycetales > Planctomycetaceae > Thalassoroseus > Thalassoroseus pseudoceratinae. Next base: position 19,326 of record NZ_JAALXT010000008.1, on the reverse strand, counting down.
TGACCGGGAGATTCGTGGTCAGTGAGTCGGCGTCTTGAGGTTTGGCTTCCGAGGAACCCAAAATGTGAGCCAACGTGTCCATCGCGTTTCGCCACTCGGCGGCTTGATTCGTGGCCTTGGCGGATTCGATGAACCGTTCCGCTCGACGGAGTGCTTTCGCCAACTCGCGGTCGTGCGGCGCTCGTAAGTCGATATGGTCACGAGCCGATTTCTCGTCGGCTTCTTCTTCGGTCGCCGCTTCTTCCTCGGCGGGACGTGTTTGTTGCGGCGGCGCTTTCGGGTTGTTCTTGTTTTGGGGGATAATCTGCTGCGGTGGCTTCTGACCGAAGATGCCCCGGAAAATCTGCCCCAATGGATTCGCGGCCGGTTTGGGTTTCTGCGGTGCCGGCTTGGCTTCCGCTTGTTCCTTTGCCGGAGCGTCTTCCATCACGGCTTCGCCGGCTTCAACGGCATCCGCTTGATCGTCCGCGTAGCCAATGGTCGGCAGCAACACGAGAGTCAATAGAGCCGTGATACCGACGCCACCCAGGCGAGGATTGCAGCACACGGGAACAGTTTGCAAATCAGTCATTTGATCCCAGCCTTGACGATCAGAACGTCAGCAGTGTTGAGATATCGAGTCACACCTCTAGTATAGCGGTGGCTTAGAAGAATAGCACGGGTCAAGTTCAAGGCTGAATTACGGAAAGCCTGTCCAGGGATCAATGATGCAAAAATCCATCGGTCCGGGAGAGCATGCGCGGCTTGGGGTTTCTACTAATGCATCTGGAAGTTTCTCCTGTCTCAGGGTGAGCCCTCCTTTCTAGGATGACATCACGACACCCGTCTTCGCGTATTCTTCCGAGGCAAATATGATTACATTTCCGTCGCTCTCCGGCCGTGTTGTGGAACTGTTTGAGAGCCAAATTACGAAGGATTTCGACCATCGGAAGGCAATTCAGCTTCGCGAGGAATTGCTAACGGTGGCGATCTCCTTGGGTGGGCAACGCGGATTTCTCGTGCCCGTCAGTGAATGTCATGCCAATGACTCTGCCGTCGTGCGGTTATTGACTAAGTTTCGCAAGCCGATCACAACATTCCCGTCCTTTTTCGAGGTCACTGAGGAACGAACTCACCGTTGGTTACGAACTCATTTGCTTGACATGCCGGATCGGATTCTGTTCTTAATCGTCAATCGGACGGGGCAGATCATTGGTCATGCAGGGTTTGCCCGATGTCACAATCCGCAGCGGACGATGGAACTCGACAACGTCATCCGAGGCGTGCCCGATGCCGAACCGGGGCTAATGTCGATGGCGGTGGGTCATCTCATTGCATGGGCAAACACGACATTTCAACCGTCGGATATTGTGTTGCATGTGATGCAAGATAATCCGCATGCTATTCGATTTTACGAGCGACTGGGGTTCGTAGTGACGGCTTCCCAACCGCTCAAACGGGTTGAACTTCCCGGCGAGATTCGGCTCGAACCCTTTGAAGTCACAGGGTTTGAGTCACCCGATGGCTACTATTTGACAATGACTCATCGGCCCGCGGCGTCTCAAACTCAACCACCGCATTTTCCGCTCATTTGAGGCCCGCGAGGTTCGGATTGACCCGTGGCCGGACCCGTGCGTATACTCCGCGCCAATTGCGAGATTCCCTTTCCGCTAGGTGTTCTTTCGTCAAGGATGACGCCCATGAACTCCGCGGCCGCTTGGTCTGATGGTCCATTAACCCCGTTCGAACAACTTCGCGAAGCCCGTGCCATTCTCCGGGATGAGGCCGATGCGCTGTTGGCGTTGTCACAACGACTCGATGCCTCTTTTTGCGAAGCGGTTCGGTTGATCGTGGAGTGCGAAGGCTCCGTCATCGTCACCGGCATCGGGAAAGCTGGGTTGATTGGGCAAAAAATCGTTGCGACACTCTCGTCGACGGGCACGCGATCCCACTTTATGCATCCCGCCGAGGCGGTGCACGGGGATTTGGGCTGTTTGCACACGAATGACGTGTTGCTCGCTCTCTCGAACAGCGGTGAGACCGAGGAAGTCAATCGACTGCTGCCCACGATCGGGCGAATGAAAGTCCCGATCATCGCGGTCACAGCGAAGAAGTCGAGCACACTCGGGCGAGGATCAACGGTCACGATTCCGCTCGGAAAGATTGAGGAAGTTGGCCCGCACGGCTTGGCTCCATCGACCAGCACGACCATCATGCTCGCCATTGGAGACGCACTTGCGCTCGTGATTGCCCAACTCAAGAATTTCTCGCCGCAAGAATTCGCCGTCTATCATCCCGGTGGAAGCTTGGGGCGGAAGTTGGCTCACGTGAGTGACGTCATGCGGAAAGACACGGAATTGCGGATCGCTTCGGAAGAGACAACCGTCCGCGAAGTCTTCATGCGGGTCGAGCAAACCGGGCGACGCACCGGTGCTGTGATGCTCGTCGATGCCAATGGGCGTTTGAGCGGTTTGTATACCGACAGTGACTTGGCGCGGCTGCTCGAAAACCGAATGGATGCGGAACTCGATTCCCGCATCGGCGACGTGATGACCAAAACACCGCTGACGATCAGCCCGTCAGCCCGATTGGCCGATGCAGTGGAGTTGTTGTCGACACGAAAAATCAGCGAACTCCCGGTAGTCGACTCGGATCACAAGCCGGTGGGTTTGATCGATATTACCGACGTCATTGGTTTGCTGCCTCGCGACGAGGACGCTTCGAATCAATCGCTTCTGGATGCGGGGTAAGCCGTGACTGCGATGCCGCCTCAGGGAACACCGTCTTCCTCCAACCGACCGTCTGCGAACGAATCGGGGTGGGGGCGGTTTGCATTGACGGTACTGACCGCCGGGATTCTCACCGGGTTTTATCTGGTGTATTCGATGGTCATCAACCCGATCGTCGAATCTCCCGCGATCGGCAAGAACGAGGACTTCACCGGTTTGCCACCCGCTCCGCCACCGATGCAGGGCATCAAAATGGCTGAGCGTTGGTTGGCCTCACAACCGTGGGCTGCCAATGCGAAATCGGTCATCCGGACCGATCAGGCATTCATCTATTTCGAGGATTACGAACTTCTCGACAACGACGAAGCCGTGCGGTTTACGCCGTTCGCCATGATTTGGCTGGCAAAAGATCCCGATCCTGATAAGCAACCCTACACGGTTGTCAGTCAGTCGGCGTACGTCAAATTTGCCAAGAAGTTTGATTTCAAAGACCCCGATCCGGGACGTGTCATCGGCGGTTCGCTGGAAGGTGACGTCGCGATTCACGGACCGGACGAATTGAAAGTCACCGGGCGGAACTTCCTCTTCGCCGAAAACGCGATGCAGATCTGGTGCGATGGCCAAGTGAAATTCCAGTACGGTCCGCACCAAGGGCACGGCAATGGGCTGCAAGTGCACTTGGTGGAAGATCCGGTCGCCAAGGCGGAAGAGAAGTTGGCCGTCAAAGGGTTTCGGCAAGTGCTGTTGCGGCGGAACGTGTCGATGGACCTGGAGTTCCGCGGCGACGCAAATCCCGCCGGTTTGAATCGGGAATCGAACAACGACAAGGCCAAGGAACCCACGATTGTGAAGGTTCGCAGCGCCGGACCGTTTGAGTTCGATGTAGAACAGAATATCGCCACGTTCCGCGAGGAAGTGCGTGTTTATCAACCGACCGCCGAGGAAGAATACAACTCGCTCGAATCCGATCGGCTGACGTTGTTCTTCGAGTCGGGCGAAGAAGCTACAGACGAGAAAATCGTTGTGGAAGCCGATGAGGAAAGCGATCGGTTTCGCGGGTTGAATTCCAAGTTGAAATTCAAACGGATGCAGGCGGAAGGTCGGCAAGTTGTGTTGCGGTCCGAACGCAACCAGCTCACTGCGACCATGAATCGGCTGGATTACGATATCGACTTGCGAACCGCGAAGTTAGCCGCCGCCGATACCGTACGCGTGCTGCAACGGCGAAGCGAAATGCACGCCCCGGAGATCGAACTCATTCACCGTGAAGGTGGGGAAGTCGATCGGGTGTGGTGTCGTGGGCAGGGGTGGCTGACGAATCTCGAGAAGAATTCCAACGACGTCGAATTCGCAGCCAAATGGCGGGAAGAACTCCGCAAATACCCGGACCCGGCCGGTGGATTGGACATCATCGAACTGCTCGGCGAAGTTCAGGTTCGCCAACCGAAACGTCAGTTTGGTCTTGCGTCTGATGTGATGCGACTGTGGTTGGAGCCGCAATCGCAGCGTCCGGGAACGCAACCGGGAACCACCGAAAACCCCAGCGAACGGATGCAGCCGAAACGATTATTGGCCTTGCAGAACGTCGCGATCGTAAGTCCTGATTTGGAAGGCCGAACCAAACGTCTGGAAGCGTTCTTCGAACCCTTCCCGGTCGCCGGCCAACCGATTCCCCAACTCAATGTGCAAACCAATCCCCCCGTTGTTCCGGATCAACCGGATGGCCGACAACCTGTGAATCCTGCGGAGTTCGTCAAGCTTGCTCAATCGGAGCCCGTCATTCAGCACGTGGCCTTCCGAGCCGACGACACCACCGCACCGCAACCTCAATCTGACGACGAGAACCCGATTCACCTGACGGCCGATCTGCTCAAGGTGATGATTCTGCAGGGGCAATCGGGACGGAAGTCGCACATCTCCGAAGCACACGCGCAAAACAGTGTGCGGGTCGTGCAGTTCCGTGATGATCCTGAAAAACCTCTCACAATCGACGGCGACCATCTGCACGTTGTCAATCCGCCGAGTGGGGATCCGGATGGACCTAATGCCGACGCTGACAAAAACGACCAGGTCATGACCATCTTCGGTAGACCAGCTCATGTGCGGGATCAGGGATTGCTCATCGAAGGCAAAGAAATCTTTCTCGATCGAGCGAGCAACCAGTCGGCCGTGCGGGGCAAAGGTTTGTTGCAGTTGCCGGTCAAGCGTTCGCTCGACGGGCAGAAACTCGAACAGGAACAACCGCTCGATATTCATTGGAACGAGCAAATGACGTTCGATGGCAAACAGGCCAACTTCTATGGTCGGGTCGCCGCGGTTCTGGGCGACAGCAGTCTCCATTGTGCGGAAATGCAGGTCTTCCTCACCAACCGGATCGATTTTTCCACCGACCGTCGCCAACCCGGATCAGAAAACCGCAATGCAGACGGGACTCGGGAGGAAGCGTCCAACATCGAACTTGTCATCTGCAAAGACAACGTGCAGTTCGATAGTTATCTGTACGAAGACAAGATCATCAAAGAAGTCCGGAGCGGGTCTTTCTCGGAGTTTCGGCTCAATCAGGCGACTGGTGATACTCACGCCGAGGGACCAGGGTGGATCAAGGTTTGGCGACGAGGCAACGAAAACCGAGCGGCTCTTGCGCCGAATGCCAAAGTTCAAGCCAACGCTGCGGCTGACAAGAATGAGGATGGCTGGGACTATTTGAAGATTGATTTTCACGGCCCGACGATCGGGAACATCAATCAAAAAATCCAGACGTTCCAAGACCGCGTGCAGGTAGTGTATGGCCCTGTGAAAGGCTACACGCAAACCGTCGATCCCGATCGGCTTGCCACCGATGCCGGTCTGATGCAGTGTGATCGGTTGCAGTTCACGCAACGCGAAGACAAGAACGCCGCCCCCGTGGACGGCAAGAAGAAAACGACGTGGGTCGAGTTGTTAGCACAGGGCAATGCGATTGTCGAAGGCCGCACCTTCCAAGGGCGAGCCGACACGATCACCTTCGACGAACGCAAAGGGAAATACGTGCTCCACTCGAAGGCCCCGCACAAAGCCACGATTTGGCGTCAAGAACGCGTCGGTGGACCGCGAAGTACGGCCCATGCTCAACGCTGGGAATTCGTGCCCGCCAACAACACACTCAAGAAACTCAAATCAGACGGGGCAACTGGTTTCGATTTCGTGAACTAACGCGAACAAAGTCACGTCGGGACAACGCCGGTTTTTGCAACGGTCGAATGCGATCATTCAGACCCTTCGACGGCGAAAACATCGGGGTGGCATGCCCACCGCTTAGGGTGGGCATGGGCCAATCAACCATGGCTAGCGTTTGACACTGCGACCGGTGTTGCGGATGGTTTCGACGGTCTTCGTAAGGCGTTCGACGATTTCGGGGTGTTCGTCGGCGATGTTGTTTTCTTCGCCAATGTCTTGGGACAGATCGAACAACTGATACGGTTTGCCGAACGGTTTGCCCTTGGGTTGTTGACGTCCGCCGGACCCATCACCAAGGACGAGTTTCCACTTGCCGTCGCGAATCGCAAACATCCCGGCGACGGAATGGTGAATCACCGGGGCGGCACGTCGGGTTTCCTTGCCATGCAGCATCGGCAACAGCGACACGCTGTCTTCGGCCATGCTGTTATCGAGTTCGGCTCCCACGATTTCCGCAGCGGTGGCGAACAAGTCCGTCAGGCAAACGGGTTCGTCGCATTTCGATCCCGCATTAATTTTGCCCGGCCATCGGGCGAATAACGGCACATGATGCCCGGCTTCCCAGATGTCCGCTTTGGTGCCGCGAAACGGTCCGTTCGGTCGGTGATGTTCCGCTCGAAAACCCTGGATCGACGCATCGTCAACGTGGTCTTTCTTGTTGGGATCGTCATAGCGGTACATGTAGGAACCGTTGTCTGACGAGTAAAACACGACGGTGTCATCCGCCACGCCGGATTGATCGAGAGCATTCAACACCTCGCCTACCGTCCAATCGACTTGGGCCACGAAATCGCCATACTCGTTGAGTTGCGTTTTGCCGCGAAAGCGTTCGTGGGGTTGCGTCGGTTTGTGGGGAGCGGTCAACGGGAAGTACAGGAAGAACGGCTCATCTTTCTTTGCAGCGGTGGTGATGTAGTCGACCGATTCTTTTGTCAGCCGGTCGAGGACTTGATCAATCACGAAGTCTTCCGATCGCGGTCCCTTGCGGACGAAATGCGGAAACTTAACGGCTGGTTGTTGGATCGTTGGTGGTGAATCGAAGTGATCGTCGCGGATGTAAACGTACGGTGCCATATCCAGCGAGGCACTCACGCCAAAGTACTGATCGAAGCCGTGATGAATGGGGCTGTCGGTGATCTTGCCGCTCCAATCAATACCGGGATCGCCGTTCCATTGCGAACTCTTGACCGCTTTGCCCGGTTTCATCGGCAAGGCCATTCCAAGATGCCATTTCCCGACCGCGCCCGTATGGTATCCCTGCTTGCTGAGCATGTTCGCGATGGTTTTTCGACCCGATTCCAACAACGGCGGACTGTAGCCACCGAGTACACCTCGTTTGAGTTCCGTCCGCCAGCAGTACCGTCCGGTGAGCAATGCATACCGTGTCGGCGTACAAACGGCCGACGGGGAATGGGCATCGGTGAAGGTCATGCCTTCATTTGCTAAACGGTCGAGGTTCGGCGTGGGAATCTTCGATTTTGAATTCAACGCATGAACATCACCATAGCCCATATCGTCAGCCAAAATGATAACGATATTCGGTGCACTTCGCTTTTCAGCGGACAGCGCGGTCTTTGGTGAACATATTGCCAGAATCGATGTCAGGGCGATGAGAGTGAGGGGCGTTACTCGGTGTAGTACTCGTGGTGTACGTTCTCTGCGTGCGTATTGTTTCCAAGATTGCATGGGCCGATCTCCAATCGAGCGACGTTTCGAATGACGTGGGATGTGGAGAATCGAGTATCCGGTGATCGCCGTCTGAGTTCAACTTCCACGGCATGATCGGGAAGGAAAAGTCAATGGAACGGAAAACGAAGCAGCGGGGACAATCTTCCAAATCGGCTTGGCATTGGAAGCGGGCTGCAACAGCAGCGACACTTCCTGAGATCTTCTTGAACAACTCGGCCAGCATGGAACACGCGAGGGTGTTGACCGACGGAATCTGAGCGGAACAACAGAATCTATGCCTTCTCACAAGGGCGCATTCGCTTGGTCAGTCTAAAAACATTTCGAGTTCGAGAGACGCGGCGAATGCAACTCGGGACAAAAGACGATGGATGACTATCAGTGCTGTCTTGCCAATTGCAGAATTTCGTCTTCGGGGAGTTGTTCCGTTTCGACAGCCGAGCGAAGGCTTTGCACGGGTGTGACGTGACCATCTCGGACAATGAAGAACTGTCCGATCTCTTGCGAAGTCAGCTTGTCGGAAACATCTAATTGGCAGTCGCTCAGCATCGGTTTCATTTTCTTGATGGCCGTATCTTCTTTGATTTTACCAACGAACCATGTGTTGATGTTTTCGCGGCATTTATAGTCGAAGTCACCGGGGCTTTGAGTGGCTAGCATCAGACCCACACCAGCCGACCGTGCTCGTTTGAGCAAGCCTTCCATCGGTTCTTTAGTCACCGGTTTGCTAGTCGCCGGAAGGTACAAGTCAGCTTCATCGAATAGTACAACCGCTTGCAGATCATCCGAAGGTGTTTTGCTCATCCAGCGGCTGAGCTCCATCAGCAATTGCGAGACCCAAAACTGCACTTCCGCATCACTGCCTAGAAACTTCGTGCTAATGACACTTAGTTGTGTTTTACCGGGTCGATGGTGCGAATTACTTCCGAATAAAGCATCCCCGTCTAACGGATCGCCTTGGTCGGGGAATAGATTGGAACGATTGATCTTCAGTGTTTGCAAATCTTCGACAAGTTTGTCGAACAGTTTCGGTTTGAGAACACCAATTGCATTGACTAGGCCCGGATCGGATTCGTCGAGATAGTGGATGAGAGATTGCAGTGTGACGCGACCGTCTTCTTGGGCTAAGAGTTCGATCGCTTTGACTAGGATTGCAGTCCGTGAGCCGTTGGCTCCTGTGGTGCCGTAGCCTAGCATCGCAGCTAGTGAATGGGCGGCCTGCAGGGCGGTTTGTTGACGGTCGGCAGCGTTCATGTCTTGCATGTGCTCGGGGACGACAGTCAGTGTGATTGGTCGACCATCAATGCGACCAGGCGTGTAAACCGTGACGTTGACCGATTCCTTGAGCCTTTGCAATCGTTCCGCGAGAGCGGGGTCGGACGGTGGTTTGTTCCAAACGTCTTCAGTGGCATAGCGAGCCAAATCACCTTTGCGGTCAACAAGCAATGCCGGCACACCCTGCAATAGGAGTTGTTCGATCAGGTTGAGGGCCGCCGTTGTCTTTCCGCTTCCCGTGCCACCAAGAAACGCCGCATGCCGCTTGAGGGCGTTCGGTTTCAATGTGATCGCCTCGGCATTGCGAGCCCGAATCTGACCGATGGCCAGTTCTGTACCCGTCTGTTGAGTGGGCAGAGTCAATTTCGCCGACTCGACTTGACCATTCCCTTCAGCATGTTCATTCGATGATTCAGGCACGGACTCGGCTGCTTCGACGGTGTTGTCCGCTTCGGATTCCGGTTCGTCGAAGGAAAAACTGCCGTCGATGCCGAAGATGTCTCGAATACTCTTGAGTTGGCTGAGCGGCTTGGTCTCGGCGAGCCATGTTGAGAACTGTGGATCGGCGTGATGCTGTTTCCGGAACGATTGCATCGCGAGCATCGTTCGCCAGTCGGTGTCTTGCACGACCACGCGACGACCGCCTTTGGCAACCAATTGGCCCAACTGCTTTGAGATTTGCGAGGTTGGACTTTTGGGAAAATTGGTGGATCGCACGATGACGGGAATGGCTTCAGGTTCCTGATCCTGTGCGGCTCGGCTGACTTCCTTCACCTGCCGTCCCAACCATCCGCCTTGCGGAGCTTTGTTGCAAATGCCGACCTGCAACCGTTGAGCGGGCTTGTCATTTCGCGCCCAGACAATGCCAAGAATCTGACCCCGCGAATAACTATCAAATCGATGACTCTCCGGCAATTCGTCCTCGTAGTAATGCACCGTGCTTTCCAACAAAGTCGCCAACTCAGCCTCATCATCCGGCGGACTGGGTTGTTCTTGAGCCAGAAAATCGTTCCATTCCTGCTCTAAATCGAAGAGTGTGTCCTCTCCGTCATCATGACCGGGAGAATCCGGATGGCATTCCTCTAAGATCCGTCCTGCCGCAATACATGAATTGCGATAAGAACGGCACCACTCTAGGACCGAGCGTGTCCGTTGGCCGACCTGCTGATCTAAGCAGACTTGAGGTATCGGTGATGTTGGGGCGGATTCATCGAATGATGTCTCCGTCTCGTCATATAAATGATTGAGGTGTGCACCGACAAGTTGAGAAATCTCTTCAGAACTTCGCTTGGCTACCAACGTAACAGGTGACGGGTCACTCTCGATCCGGTCCTGGTAGGAACTATCAAGCAAATTTCGGAGCTGCGTGTAATAGTCTTCCAAGCACGCGACGACCATGATTGACGTTGGTACCTCTGCGGCGATGGAAATTAGTCCTTGCATCGCTCGACGGAATCGGTTGGCGGCTTCGGCGGACTGGTCGGCACGGTACATGTCTTCGAGTTGATCGACGCACAACACTAGACTCATCCCATGTGCTGCCCACATCAAACGGCCTAAGCGTTGGAGCATCTCTTGCGGACCGGCTTCGGGGTCGAGTGGCGAAATACCGGCTAGCCGTTCTTGATCGCTGGCCCCGAGTGTTTCGCCTCGCAAGTATTTCATGACTCGGGCCCGCACGCCGGCATGGCCGCATTGCAATAAGAACATCGCCCGTAACAAGTCTTGTAGTTTCTCGTCACCGGCGAATCGTGGGTCGCCTAGCAATTCGTCCGCCAAGTCTTCGATCAACTCGTTCCGCTTGCGTTGATTGAGACTGTTCTGGCGGAGCAGTTCTAAATCGGACGGCGGAATGCACGGCGATTCCGTCACTGCTTCGGCGAGTCGCAACAGACCGGTTGTTTCATCCGGCGCATCAACGGCCCGGTAATAGGGTTTGTCGAGCGAATCGACGAGCTTGTGCAACATATACCGACTGTAATTGTTGCTGGCAGAGGTCATCTGCATGTAGCCAAAGTACCCTAGACCGCGACGATGCGTGTGCGTACGGAAAGCCCGCATGAGGTGCGTTTTTCCACTGCCGGATTCGCCTTTGAGCAATAGGATACGGCCGACTTTATTCGTTTCGTCAGCTGATGTGGCTCGATCGAGCAGTCGAACGAAGACATCGCGAGCAGGTTCGTGGATGGATTCGACATCAAACGGGTCCGGCGTCCAGACTTCCGTTGGGTGGGCGACCGCTCGAAAGATGACGGGACCGCTAGCGGAACAAAACACTGTCGCCCGACGTTCCTCATCAGTGGGTGATGGCTTCCTCTTGACGGGAACAGAATAGGAAGAAACTGACATAAAGTAGACCTTGTGGGGCAAGTGAATCCAAGCGAGTGTCTAGCGGTGCAACCACTAGGAATTGACTGATTTCCGAACTTAGTCCGCATGCTAGTCGTCGATTTTGCGACTACCAAATTCGGATGAACTTCGCACTAGCGATCGGTACGGAGAAAATGGAATGTCGAATTCGCCAAACGAATTTCAGAGCTTTGCACATCTTGAGGATCCATAGCGCTGATCAAGTCCGCTCGGCTGAGCGTCAATAGGTTTTTGCGATTGGCATCAACGAGCAGTTGATCGAAATCCGATCGTGTCATGCCGTTACCGCCACCGTCGCCGCGATATTGATTCCACACGTGCGAGAGAAAGACTTTGTTGTCACCGAACCGGCCGGTCGCTGAATTCTTGGCAATCGTTCGCACGCGGTCCGCGAACTCGGTGAGATTAGGCGTGTGACTGTCCGAGTCTGCGGATTTTGGATTGCTGGGCGTTGGCATCGCGACTGGTGCTTTGTCCGCCAACCAATCCCGGATGACCGCTTCCCGCAAATGTTTGATCGAATTGCTCTCCGCCTTGGTGACTTGCGCTGCAAGCAGTTTGACGGGGTCGTCACCCTTTTGCCCGGCTAGCAGTGTGGCAAAAAGAATGTTCTTATGGCTAATGTCTTTCGTCGTCGGAATTTCGATTTCATGGGCCGATCGCAGTTGCTGCCAAGCGAGTAAATGCGTCACCCGCGCTTTCGATGGCACTGCCGAACCCGGCAAGTTGAAATGCTTGACCAACACCGCCGGACGCAATCCGTTGGATGTACCAACATCACGGAAGGCTTGTTTGTCGGCCGAAGAGATTCCTAAAGCAGCGGCGATGAGGTAGCGGTCTCGCAAGGTCGGCCAATTGACTTTGGAGACTGAATCGATATTTAAGAACGCTAGTGCGTGCTGTCGGCCTGCATCGGTTAACCGGTAGGGTTTGACATTGATCAAGTCGTTCTCTTGGAGTGTATTCAGCGTGGCGGCGAGTCGTACCTGCCATTCGGATTTGCTTGCTGAGAGTGCGACGAGTAGTTTTAGATCGCTTTCGATCTTAGAACGTGGCGGCGGGTTTTTTCCGGAATCCAGCAGACGGACTAAGATCATTTGGCCTAGAACATCGAGTGGTTGAGCCGAGGGGGTGCTCATGCGTTGGGATTTCCTTGTCAGGTTTTGGGGGATTCGTTTCGCCAGTGAATTGCGGATCGAACGGTTTCGATGATTGTCTCCAACTCCGTCACCACATCGTCCGCCAGAAATCGCAATACGAAATATCCGTGCTGTTGAAGCAAGACGTCTTTGCGACGGTCTCGTCGATAAGCCGCCGAGTTCGTGAAGTGATGATAGCCGTCGATTTCCACCGCGATTCTTTTCGAAGAACACACCAAATCGACTTCAGCGGGTTGGTTTCCAAATGGGAAACCGAGTCGACCATTCAGTTCGAACAGACCCGCCAGATCTAGTGTTTCTTCGAATATACTAAACAAAAACATCTCTGCTGCACTTCGTGCCCCACCTTGTTCCGATTCCTCGATGGTGTCTACGAATGATAACGGTTGAGTGGGTGATGCAGACTTCGCGTGATCATCGCACGTGGGCGACGGCGATTGCCGGGCGGTTTCCTGTTCGATGACGGCATCGATGAAACGTTCGACAAGCTCGCGGGATGCTCCCCGTTGGGTGAGTCGATCAATCGCAGATCGATGGCGAGTCACGCGGTCGCCGATTCGTTGTCTGAGTAGGTCCGCGACTTCTTCAGCGGATACATTGCGGATGGGAACGACGGATTCCCGTAGCACGGCTTTCGAGAAGCACTCTGGAGTCTCGTGCAAATACCGTTGAAAAGCGTCGGGGGGCACATTCAGTCCCACCGTGAAACTTGGGACTTGAGCGGTCACATGGGCGAGTTGCGACGCGGCCGACTTAATGAACTCCACTTGCGATGAGTTTGCCGAATCGGAGTCGCTCGGTGGCGAAATTATCATCGCCGGACTCGTACCCGGTGGCAGGTAATCGACAATCGCACTGAGAACGTCAACCGGCTCCTCGCCAAGAATCTCCGGATGACCACACCATTCGCACACATCGGCTACCGTAACGGGTCGGGCTTGGCACCGTGCAAGCAGCAACTCCTGACACAAACGGTCGCTGCCGGAGTCGTCCAACGCCGCCGATTCGCAAAGGAGTTGGATTTCATGCACGGACTTCTTAGATAAATCGCCCGGCCCAATTTTTTGCGAGAGTCGCTCTGCCAGGTATTGCTCCGTGACTTGCCACGGATCGCATTCCTGGAGGAACGCCGATACGTAGTCGGGAAGCCATTGGTCGGGTGTCACGCTGTGAGTCGCCACGCATGTCCGCTGATTCTCACGACACCAACGCTTCCATTCGCCCAAGCATGCGGCCGTTGGACCACATAAGACGGAGATCGTTGGCCGACGACTTCGGCGATCCAATTCCTGAGTTTGCAACAGTGACACGCCCATAACTAGACATGAAAATACTTACACCAGTGTAAGTCAAGTGATACCAGCGTGACTGGTGCACAACGTTCGAAGTTGCTGACCGACGATTCTTCGTCAATTGCTTGACTGGTAACACGAAAATACCTAATGTTGTGTTTGCACAAATTGTGCATGTGTAAATAGCATTTATATACGAAATGGTTGCATTAGTTTCTTGATTGCGATATGTGGGCGGCCAACCGAGAGGCTGATCTCGCTGAAAAAATGTCTTTGCGTGGGAACGTCGAGGCTCTGACTTTCGACATGTTGCAGACACCACACGCATGGAAATCTGACTGTCCCCCTGAGTCCTAGGCAGACTGACGGAAGGACCTAACGCCTTTGGTCCACGTCCTGCAAATCGTTTGACCAGGGGCAGGATGCCACGAGACCGCAATCTACCAGTAAGCATACCTACGCCGTCTGCAGGACGGTTTTGCTGTTTTGAACACCTATTTTGCACTGACTAACAAAATGAAGGGCCCGATAATGCTGAACGGTTTCCAGAACTTCCTTCGTGATCTGCGGAGCACTCCACTGTCTCGCCGATCGAGTCGACTGAAAGGTCGAGATCGACGTCGCGGTGAGTATCGTTCAGCCATCGAGGCCTTGGAGTCTAGGACGCTTCTGACTTCAGCACTTGTCGAATATCTCACCACAGAGCATGTGGACATTGATGTTCAGCACTCGAGTTCTGAGTGGTCGCTTGGTCTGCAAGCCTCTGGCGAGTCTCAGGCCGTTCAATATGCCAATGACGAAGTTGTGCTTTACGCTGGTTCGCCGTCCGTTTCTCAGCGGCCATCGAGTTCTGAGTTTGACTTCGTTGGCGTCGGTTCCGGCGAGAGTTTTTATCTACTACCGCAGAACCACAATCCAGATGCGTTATTCGTTGGTTTCGCGGGCTATGGTCTTAATGGGACTGTCGATCGCTACGATGCATCGGTGGAGTCAAAAGGGCGAATAACAGGCAGTGCAGCCTATGCCAAGGTCACTTTGACGGATGTGCGACATACGACACCCGATGGCACACCCGGTGACGGTGAATTCTCGATGTGGCAAACCGACACGTTCGGTGGATCAAACGTCTTTCTGAGTTCTTACGACGACGGCGTCGCCAATCCGAATTCCAATGGCCTCGATACAACCGATGGCATCTCGGCTGATGACGCAGTTTGGGTCATCGCCGGGGGGCATGCGCACTATAACTTCGGGTTCACGCAGCCTGGTCGCTACGAGGTTGACGTGAAACTGTCGGCTTATTTCGGCGACGATGGTGCGGCGAACACCGCAACGCCAAATGCCGAGGGGTATAGTGAAAGCGACGATATCACAATTTACTTCTCGGTCCAAAGCGTCGGGCAACTGCAGTTGGAACAATCCAGCTATGCGGTGGACGAGGAAGCGGGAACGGCGTCGATTGATGTGGTTCGCACCGGCGGCAGCGACGGACAACTCAGCGTCGACTACTCCACTAGTGACGGCACGGCAGACTCCGAGGACTACACATCGACCGACGGAACACTCGTGTTTCTGGATGGTGAGACTCGCAAGACGATCACGGTTCCCATCCTGAGTGATACGGAACAGGAATTCGACGAAACGTTCACGATTGAGTTGTCCGAACCTTCGCCAGCTGACATCGACGCGTATCTACAGCAGCAGGAGAACGACGCCAACGGTTTGTTGGGAGAGGTCACTTCGGCAACGGTGACAATTCAGGACGACGACACAACCCAACCGTTCGCCATTTCTGGAATCGCTGCGTCGTACCAGCCTGGGGATATCATGCAGGCCCGTGTCTCCGGAGTGACACTGGGAGAAGGGCAGGAGATCCAGTGGCGAATCCGGCCGGTTGGGACTGACTTCACCGGTTCGGTGCTCAGCCGACGTGTTCCCGAGACCGACACTCCGGAGGCTCAAGCTGGCCGTCTCGATCTGCAATTGGACGCATCCTACAACGGATACGAGTTGGTCGCATCCGTCATGCAAGACGATCAGGCGATCGCCACGACCAATTGGTTTGGTCCGATCACCGTGGCCAATGCGGTTGAGCCGTTGTCGCTCACATACAATGGACCAACTCCGTTCCGCATCGGTGATACGGCGACATTGGTTGCGACCGGACGGGAGTTGGCTGACGGCGAGAGCCTTCGCATTGTACTCAATCCGGAACTCGATCACGCCAACCTTTGGCTACAGGCTCGCGGCTACCACCAGCTCAGCGAACGCACGTTTGCCTTTGAACCACCAAGCAACAACGTCTATCCGCTGGCTCTTCAGGTGATTCGAGATGGTCTCATCGTGGCCCAATCTGAGATGCCTGAAGTCGACGTTTCGCGTGTCGAATTCTTCTTTGAAGGGTTGCAGCCCGTATATCGCGCGGGTCAGACATTCAGTGCCTCGATCACGGTCGACCCTGATCTTGGCGACAAAGTGATTTACTCGTGGGCGTTGTACGACGACGATCAAAACCCGTGGAAAGTCGCCCAAGGCGAAGAAGGCCGCACCTTTGAGATGCCGCTCACGGCTGACCTCGATGGCGAGCGACTGTTCATCCAAGCTAGAGTCGCCTACGACAGTGGCAACACGGCTTTGATCGGTGGAGCCTATCCCTACCTGACCGTCATTGATGATGCATCATCTCAGCTCTTCTTGTTCAGCGCACTTCCCGATCACTTCCACCAAGGAGCAACAATTGAACTCGATTTGTTCGCTGATCCCGAATTGGTCGAGGGCGACACGATCAGTTGGGAGTGGCGTTGGCCTGGGATGGAGTGGCAGATGCTTCCCGGTGCCGAAGGCTTAAACTATCAGCTTACTGCGGAACAAGCATTGAGCGGGCTTGAGGTACGGGCGACTCTGACGTTCGCGGATTCGCAGTTCGATCCGATCATCGCCGGTCCGGTGACGATTGAAATCGATGACCATGGCGCGGCGCCGCTACAGCAACTAACTGTTGCCGGTGAATTGTCGGTCGTGGCCGGCGAAACCGTCACTCTAACCCGCGAGTTACCAGCCAACGGGGCAACAATTCTCACGACCCATCTCTGGGAACGGAAGGCCGCGGGTGAGTCGTCATTCACTCCCGTTGCCGGTGAGACGGGCAGCACGCTCTCGTTCGCAGCCACTCTAGCCGACGACGGTGCCGAATATCGCGTCTCGATCCTGAAACCTGACGGATCGGTTGCCTATGGACCGTCTCCCGCAGCGGTTCTGAATGTCGCAGCGGAATCGCCTTCGCCGAATGTTGTCCCATTTGGATTGCCAGATGTGATTGGCACCGATTTGGGTTACGTCTTTGCACCGAAGGTGGCCGACATTGATGGCGACGGTGACACCGATATTCTGGCGGCATCGCTCTTGGCTGACAAAGTCGTTTGGTTCGAAAACCTCGGCGACGGAACATTCGGCTCGGAACGGATCGTCTCTGATGAAACTTTCTACACTTGGGAGGCTCACCCGATTGATCTGGATGGGGATGGAGATCAAGACGTCATTGTGGGGGGCTACCTAGGTGACTTGGTTTGGCACGAAAATTTGGGCGACAGCTTCGGCCCCGCTCAATCTATTGATTCGGACGTGTATGGGCCGTTCATCCTAGGAGCGGATCTCAACGGCGACGGGCTGACCGATGTGGTCGTGGCACCGGATGGTGGTGCGGATATTTTCTGGTACGCCAACGAGGGAGATGGCGTTATCGGCTCACGCAATGTCATCGCCACCGATTTGGACACAATCGCAGGATTTGTCGTCCGTGACTTAAATGGTGATGGTCATCCCGAGGTTATCACGGGCGAGTTGGGAGCGGATCAAATCGCATTCTTCGTCAACGGCGGTGATGGCACGTTTGGACCGAAGCAAATGGTCGCCTCCGCGGAAGGGACTGCGGTGTATGCGGCTGAGGACCTCAACGCCGATGGAATTGCCGATCTCTTGGTCGTTGGTCTAAATTCTCTGGATGTCGGTTTCCATGCCGTTCAGCCGGATGGATCAATCGGTCCAATGACCTTGTTGCCAAACGTAGAAACACCATATGCGGCGACATCTGCGGACTTTGACCAAGATGGAGACCAAGACGTCCTGATCGGGTCGTATGGTGACCCTGTTGTCTGGCTTCAAAATCTCGGCGATGGCACTTTTACCGAACCGCTGGAAATCACCCGTGAGTTGGGGCAAGTCAATGGCATCGCCACTGCCGACCTGGACGGCGACGGTGACCCCGACCCGGTTATTGCCGCATTCGCCCGCGGTGAGGTCGCTGTGGTTCAGAACCGATTTGATGAGTTCGCCACCACGATTCGCCCACCCGCCGCTCGGACTTACCCCGCTGGCCAGAACTTGGATGTCTCAGTCCACTTCGGTTTTCCTGTGACCGTCACGGGCACACCCAGTATCTCGCTGCAAGTTGGTGATCAAACTGTCGTGGCAACCTATCGATCCGGCAGCGGCACGACAGAATTGCTGTTCCGCTACACGGTAGTGCCGACGGACACGGACGATAACGGTATTGAGTTGGCCGCGAACACCGTCGATCTCAACGACGGTTCGATCGTCGGTCCGTTTGGTGACCCCATTGATCTGACGCTCCCGGCGGTCGATTTCTCGGACGTGCTGGTCAACGGGTCCGCTCCCGTCGTGCAAGCGATCGAGCGTGCTTCCATGGAGAACCCCACCGCGGTTGGTGAGGTAACGTTCCTGGTGACCTTCAGTGAGGCGGTGACTGGTGTTGATACGGACAACTTTGCCCTCACGCTGGACGGGGTGACCGGAGCGATTGTCACTGGTGTCAGCGGATCGGGCCAAGAGTACCTCGTAACGGTATCGACGGGGACCGGAAGTGGCACGATTGGGCTGCAAGTTGCCCAAACGGCCACGATCGAAGATGCAGAAGGCAACCCACTACTCGAAGACTTCGTTGGTGGTGAGGTCTTCTCGATTCAGCGTCAACAGGTTCGCCAGATCACGAACTTCTACACCGAAGGTCACGGCGATATCCGCATCGATTTCGAGTACGGTCTATGGGATCTCGACATCAATCCCGATGCCTTGAATGGTCCGTTTGAAGCCGATGAGGTGCTCATCGTCGCTGGCCCGGATAGTCAGGTGACTGCTCCGTCCGATCCGGCGTTTGCCTTCCTGGGTGTCGAGGCGGGAGCAGACATTTACGTCTTGCCCCAATCGAGTGTGCCTCCGACGATCCCGAACCTGGGGCTTGGCAGTTCGGGCATTGCGACGGGGACGTTCGCCAGCTACACCAACGACGATCCGCGAGTGAATGCCACAGCTCCTTGGATCGAACTACAGTTCGTCGATATGCGAGGCCCAGCGAACGGCCAGTTTAGTCTATATACATCCCGTGTGGACGAGCCGACCGTGTGGATCGCAACCAGCGATGGTGTCAGTGACGAAGACACCTTCTACCTTCAAGCTGGCAGTCACGACCACTTGAATTGGGCGTTCACTCAGCCGGGTATCTATGAGATCGATGTGTTCGCCAGCGGATTCCTCGACCTCAATGACAACGGCACTTTTGACGAAGGCGTCGACCGCTACACCGAGAGCGGCATCGTCACCTAC
>NZ_JAALXT010000007.1:300000-503075 GCF_011634775.1 Thalassoroseus pseudoceratinae | reverse complement strand
CCGGCCTTTTATGCGCAAAACACGACTCATTCTCACCATTAAAAGCGGCTAGCTTTCAACAGCAAACCGTCTGGTAGCAACACCAGACCAGAGCCGATTTTCCACTCAAATCTTGCTCACACACAATCTATCAACCAAGTTGTCAAAGATCAGTTCCGCGTGTTTCATTGCCGTTTGTGTTTGGCTTTGTTGCTCGCGGGAGAGGAATAATAGCCGCATTCGCGAAGATGTCAACGGTCCGCTTCAAGAAAACTTCAAATTTCCGGAAACGGCGACTTTTCAGCGTTTTTCGCTGTCAAAATCGGTGTCTGACGCTTCGTAATCCACCACATCTTCGCTTCCGTCTTCTTCGTCCGCGTCGGGATCGGTTTCATCAACTTCGGCGGTTAGCACCTGGTCCAACGGCGTGACCGTCTTTAAATGTTCGGCGAGCGGGAATGGAATCGCCAGATGTTTGATCAGATCGTCGGAATTCGTTTGCAGATCCCCATCGCTATCCGTGGTGATCGTGATGTGTGAAACGGTTAGATAATTACAGTCTTCACAGCTCGGGCACGAATGGACTGTGGCTTGTAGATAGTCGGTGTTGGGTGCGGGTTGATTTTGAAGTTCTTCGAGAGTGGCGTAATTTTCGGATTCCAAGTCCTCGCGGAGTTGTTCGATGTCGGTGTGCGGCATTCGCGCGGGTGAGATTGTGGAGTCCGTCCATTCGTTGCACTCATCACAGAATGGGGTGTCGTTCGAGAGCGCGACGGTCGTCGAGGTGACAATTACCACCCCAGCTTCCACCAACCAAAAGCCCATCAGAGTCCAACCGGTTGGCGTCCAACCTTTCATTTCCCACAGACCGTTGTCGATGAGGACTTCCCACGCAATCCAGAGGTGTTCCGGATTCCACAAGAACTGATCGATGAATGGAACCTGCCAGAGATAAAACACCCAGGCGAAATACATTCCCAGCACTCCGGCGGCGAATCCGAGTAGCCCCGTAAAGAAGCGACTACGAACTTTGCCGAGCGTCGCCCCAAACTGCACCGCGAATCCCATCAACAACCCAAACCCGAATGTCGCCAGGAAATTGATGTATATGAACGGGTTATGGTAAGTGAGCAAACCGTATAGCAAGCCGCCGACGGCTCCCGCGATGATGGCAAAGAGTTGAATCAGGATCACGCCCGCAAAGGGAACGCGACCTGTACTGCTGTAATACCGCTCGGACGCAAGTTCCATGCAACGCCTACGCTTTCTGGACGGATGATGAAGAAGTCTGGACGAGATTGGGTGGGGAGATGCCCCCGGCTCACGCAGAATGGGTGAACTTCTTGGCATCGTAAACCGCTGTTTTACCCGCGCCAAGCATTTTTGCCCTACCTCATCGACTTCTCACATCGCCCTCTCCGATTACGCCGAGATCGCGTCCATCAACTGGTCGATATCGTCCGCATTGGTGTAAACGTGTGGACTGGCCCGCAGATGTCCGCCCCGCGAATTCACCGCCACGCCACGTTCTTCACAGCGTTTCTTGATTGCTAGTGGGCTTTCATCGGGTATGTCGAACGTCACGATTCCCGACCAATGGTTCTCATCGCGTGTGCTGACGATTGTCGCGTTGATCGACTTTAACCGCTCGCATAGTTCCTCGGTGACGGCGTATAACCGCTCGCCGACATTGTGGATTCCGGCATTCGCGAGCAACTCTAATGACGCTGCTAACCCTGCCGTGCCGACCATGTTATAGGTACCGCCTTCGTAGCGACCGGCGTTCGTCTTCAGACGGAATTCGGGATTTGAAAAGTTTCCGGCGTCTTGGATGCTGTTCCAACCAACACCAAGCGGATGCAGTTCTTCCAATCGATCCGGCCGAACATAGAACACACCCGCCCCTTCCGGACCGAGCATCCATTTGTGTCCGTCGGCGGCGAGGAAGTCGATGGGAACGGCTTGCACGTCCAAAGGCAACACACCCATGCCTTGAATGGCGTCGACGAAAACACGGATTCCGCGGACGTGGGCCATTTCGCAGACGGCGGCCAAGTCGGTTCGCCAACCGGTTGTGAAACCAACCCAACTCAGGGAAATCAAGCGGGTTCGCTGATCACAGGCTCCGAAGAGTTGATCCAAATCAATTCGCCCCTCCGGACAGTGCACTCGCCGAGTTTCCACGCCCCGCCCCGCCAAATTCATCCACGGGAATAAGTTGCTGGGGAATTCGCTGTCGGGAACGACGACGTTATCACCGTCTCGCCAATCGAATCCTTCAGCCACCAATCCGATGCCTTCGGTCGTGCTGTGAACAATGGCGATGTTCTTCGCTTCCGCATTGATTAGGGTGGCGGCGTGATTGCGAGCCATTTCGATTTTCTTCCGCCAATACGGCCAATTTGTCGTGCCGAGCGTGGCGTAGGAATCCGCATACTCTTTGATGACTTGCTGTGAAGGCTCCGGCAACGGTGCGACGGCGGCGTGATCAAAATACGCCCACTGTTCGATAATGGGCATGTGTTTGCGGAAAGATGTCCAAATCGAATCAGCAGCGGGCATTGGTTTTCCAAGACGGGTGAAGGGAATTAAAGCGGTTATCAATATCGTGCGAATTGTAACGAGCCGCTGCGGAAAGTGACCGCTTTGTTTCCCCAATCGCAATAAACTCAACTTTCCCACGGGATTTTCGTCGTCAACTGATCGACAGACCGAGAACTGCTTGACCCTGCAAAAATTCCGGCCATATACTGAATATCCCCGTCACCGCGAGAGCTTTTGCAAGGTCTTCCTATGTTTCGCTTCGGCTGGACGATTCGACTGCCGCTGGTTTTGGCCGTTCTATGTTTAATGACGAGCCACACGCAGGCTCAGTCCCGTGATCGTTATGCACTCAACGCACCGGCTCGCGCGGCGGGTGAGGAAATCGCCGGTCAACCACGGTTGTGGGTGATGGATGTCGATTTCAAACCGATGCGGTTTCTCGATGTGCCCGTCAAAGACCCGGAAAGCGGCGAAACCAAGACCGAGCGAATTTGGTATCTGGTGTATCGAGCGATCAATCGCACACTTCCCCAACGGGAAGGTCTCGGCGATGTTGTTCCGTTGAACGATGACGATCCCGAACCACGTCCGCCACTGTTCGTTCCAGAGTTCACGCTCCAAACCGACGACACCACCGACAACCGCAAGGTGTCCGAAGTGTTCCCCGATGTGCTCGTGCCCGAAGCCGAACCGTACATCAATCGCCGGGAAAAACGTGTTTACAAGAACACCGTGGATGTCATTCAGCCCGTTCCCGAACCGGTCGCCAAAGATGAAGATGCCGGAGACAAAGCCATCTACGGCGTGGCAATGTGGCGTGGTATTCCCAAAGAAACCGACTACTTCACAGTCTATATGGAAGGGTTTTCGAACGGATATCGGTATGTGAAGGGTCCTGTGCCGTTCGACAAACTTCAGGAATTGGCGACGAATGGCGAATTGAAAGCGGGCAATTCAGTATGGGACGGTGCAGGTGACTTGAAAACCGCTTCCGAGTATTGCCGATGGGACGTCTCTGGAAAACGATTGTTCGATCAGAATCGTGAATGGACACTCGCGGGGAATGTCTCGGGGTTGCTCTCCGACTTGGCAGCACCGGCGCCGGGAGCAGAAGAAAAAGTCTGGTTCTACACACAAACGCCCGATCAGTTCGCCGGACAACCCAAACCGCCGGTTTGGCGTCGCACATTGCGACAGCATTTCACGCGGTTCGGCGACCAATTCGACGAACGCGAACGCGAATTCCGATCGTGCGGCGAACCCACATGGATTTACCGAGCCGAATCACCCAAGAAACCAGCCCCGGTAGCGGGTGAGTAAATCCGACAGAACCGAAAAATCGGATTTTTTTGGCGGATTGTGTCCTCGGCGTGCATAGAATGGGATTGTAAGAATGACAATCCCTTCAGCCTCTGCATGTCGGAGAGACGCTCATGAGAACTGCATTAGCCGTTGCAATTTTGGCGAGTACCGCGTTCCTCGCCATGGATGATACCGCCGACGCGGGATATTACCGGTACTATAACTATCGGCCCTCGTACTATCGCAGTTACTATCGGCCATACTACAGCTATAGCTACCGAAGTTACCGTCCGTACCGCACTTACAGTTCGTATTACCGGCCGTACTATAGCTCGTATTCCTACACGACACCGGGATATACGGCGTACTCTTATGCACCGTACGCCACGACCTACACGCCTGTTCCAGTCGGTTATTACGCCCCGGCATACTACGGTTCGTACTACCGAGGCGGCTTTTTCAGCGGTTACGGAATTAGTGTGGGCTGGTAACGCTCCATACAACTGAACCTATGCATCTTTCATTAGCGTGCAGAAACCGTCTTCCGATCGCTTTGTGCGGTCGCGGGGGCGGTTTTTAGTTGGTAGGTGTAGGGTTTCTCAAAGAGATCCACACTCGTCAAACTGTCCTTGAGCAATGGTCCCCAATCTCCTTGAAAGCTGATGCCGTTTAATTTCCACTGCCCTTCGTATTGGAAGGCGTGGAACGCGAAGAACATCGGTCCACGAGTGCTGTTGCCAACGAACGCAAGTCGATAGGCCTGCGTTGAGATCTGTTTCGCTCCGATGAAATCCACGGTCTCGAAGTCGAACTTCACTCGGGCGAACACAGCGTGTTGTTCCATCCAGTATTGCCGAGTGTTCTGTTGGAACGGAGATTCGTCTTTGCCGGGAAGTGGAGTCGGCAAGTGACGACTGACTTGATCGATGGCGTTTTCCAGATGCCCGCGTCCCAAGTCTTCAATGATATGCACCAACTGCGGGGCGTATTTCTCAACGGCTGGCAACGGGAATTCCTGAGCATCATCTGCCGCAAGTGGCGAACACACGACCAGAATTCCGAAGACGCTCGCCGCCAATCGACTCCAACTCCACGAACTCAAATCGAACATCCCTCACCTCCGTGCTGATTTCTGGGAACAAATCGGCCAATCACGCCAAGTATTTCCCGAGAATATACGCCAGGACAGGGAATTGGTTAAAGATCAATCTCCCCACGTCCGAGCAGTCAGCAGGATCCGTGCACCGAGGACGAGACGAATACGCGACGAAACCGTCAGCTTTTGGATGGCTTAGGCGTCTGAGGAAATCTCGTCGGATTCGAATTCCACTTCCACGAGCGTGGTCACGCCATAACCTTTGGGAGAGAAGCCTTTGCGGAAGTGAACTCGCCAAAGCAATTCACCTTTCATCTTCTCCAGCCCTTCGATTCCGCTGGGAATGAACGTCTCGAACGACTCACCCGGCTTCAGTTTTTTGCCCAGGTTTTGCCCTTTCAAGTCCCAATCACCGACGACAATGTGATCGTAAACCAGCAGCACGTCACCAGTAACGTCGTTGGTCTTCTGTTCGGGCGTGGCGAGAAAATTGTTGGCGTGCCAGCCTTCACGGTCGCTGGCGATGTGTCCTCGGGTGAACACCAGTTTCGCGTCCAATGGGTCGATAACCTGATCTTCCGAGACATTCTTGAATTTCAACCACAGTTTGAGCACCGGACCATCGGTCTCTTTTTTCGGCTGACCAGTCGCGTGGTGCACAAACTCGAGCGACCCCTGTGTCACACGGACCGGCGTGACTTCGATGTTGCCAAACCGTTGGGTCTCACCAAGTTTCAACGTGTGAGCCAACGGCAGCGTGGCGGCTTCCGGTGCAATGCGTACCGAGACTTCGCCTTGGTCATCCATCTTCGGCCGAACATCCGGCAGACTTTCCAGTTGATGTGGCTTGGAATTGCTCGCCCGATACCACAGCAATCCGGCGACGAACGTGATCAAGATCGTGTAGCTCAGCCACACCTGAAACGCCAGATTCGGGAGCGATTTCGTCGATGCTCGTCGTTTGCGGATTGCGACGGTGTCATCCTTCGGCATGGTTTCCGCAGGTTTCGCCGATGCAGCGGCCGCCGGAGTTGCTGTCGACGAAGCCGCGACAACTGCCGGAGCCGCTGGTTGAGATTCCGCCGCTGCACCCGGGGAATCGAAACTCGGAAACGCAGGGGCGGCGTCTCCGTTATCTTGGCCCAATCCGCTGAAGTCCGGACCGTCGGAACCCGCTGCATCCGCAGGCGGCCCAACGGGAGCTGCCACCGACGGCGTTTCTGGTGTTTCCGGTTTCTCATCGGATGCCGCCGTTTCCGCAGTCACGACCGGAACAGCAGGCGTTGCCGCCGGAGGACTTTCGTCGAAACTTGGAAAAGAAGGCTCGTCGTCATCACTTTGACCGAGACTACTGAAATCCGGACCGTCGGAAACTTCCGGCTCGCTGGGCGGACCAACCGGTGTCACGGCAGCCGGAGGTTCAGCGGGTTTTGCTTCCGATTCCTCGGGCTGATCGTCGGTCGAAGCCGCTTGAGCTGCGGCCGCCGTTACCGCCTCGACGTTGATGCTCGGGAACGTTGGTGTGTCGTCGTCTTGTTCGTCCAGTCCACTGAAATCCGGCATACCGCCGGTAGAGTTCGCGGCTGGTGCTGCCGGAACTTCTGGCTTCGCAGGAGCTTCCGGAGTTTCCACCGACTCGGCTGGCGGTTCTTCCGGCGTAGTCGGTGCCGGTTCGACGGCGGAAGTCACTTCCGGAACATCCTCGGTGACGGTCGGCGGAGCCGTGAAATCCGGGATTTCGTCAACGGCCTCTGCACTTGCCGGCCGCATGAATTCCGGGATTTCCTCTTCGGCGGGTGACGTACTTTTCTCCAATTCCGAGGTGGATTTCACGATGATCGAAGACCCGGTCGATGCGGGAGCTTCGGACGATGCAGTCGCGGAGACGGTCGAGGTCGGTTCGGCTGATGGAGTCGGTGGCGTCTCAACCGGCTTGGCGGCGGGAACCGCGGCATTCGGGTCCATCTCTTTGGGGATCGAGAGATGAGCGCCACAATGCGGACACGCGACAACAATACCGAACTGCTCGACAAGCAATCGGCCTTGGCATTTCGAACACGCTAATTCAACCGCAGACATGATCCGCTTTCAGTGACAAACGTCAGGAAGATTAAATGATTGCGTTCCAGTCTACCCCCAGACCGAGTTCGCTCTCAAGCATTCCCGATCCCACCACACCGAAAACCGGCACATTGGATCGCCGGGCGATTTCCTCTGGATTGGTTTTCGTAGCCGGATCGTCGGATTGTGGGGGATGATCGTTCAGCACGATGCCCGTAATCGGCAACCCCCGCGACCGCGCTACCTCGACTGTGAGCAAGGTGTGATTGATTGTCCCCAATCCCAAGCGAGCGACAATCAGAAGCGGAAAGGCCAAATCGGCCGCTACATCTGCGATGGTCGTGGATTCCGTCATCGGGCAAAGAAGTCCGCCAGCTCCCTCAATGAGCAGCACATCCACCCTGCCCCGCCACCAGTCTGCACCGGATCGCAGTAAGTCGGCGTCCACACAACGCCCTTCCGCCAAAGCCGCGACCGGCGGTGCCAACGGAGCATGAAAACATTGCGGACAAATCCGTTCCCGTGGAAACACGCCGTCGAGTGCGTGAAAGTGAGCATCCACGTCTTCCCACATCGGTTCACCGGCTTCGTTTGCCTCCACTCCACTGCACGCCGGTTTGTAGATGCCGACAGACACACCCGCCGTTTGCAGCTCTTGTGCAATCCGTGTGGTCACGAAGGTTTTGCCCACGCCCGTGTCCGTGCCGGTGATAAAAAGACCGCGTGTCATCGTCAGGAAGTGCCCATTCGTCCCGAGGAACGTTGCAATGCCGGGAAAAGTCGTCTCGAACTTTTCCCGGTCAAACTGTGTCCACTCCCGAGAGAAACGTGTTATCCTCGCTGATATGAGGATTCTTTGCGGGAGTGATCACGATCATGCACACCGACAACGAATTTTTCCAGGCGGTCTTGGCTGATCCGGACGATTTGATTCCTCGGTTGGTCTACGCGGATTGGCTCGATGAGCAAGGCGATCCGCGGGGCGAGTTCATCCGCGTGCAATGTGAATTAGCCGACATGCCGGAAACGAACGCCCGACGCCGAGCACTTCTCACCCGGCAAAGCGAACTACTGCATCAGCACAAACAGAAGTGGCACGCTGAGGTGCATCGGTATTTCGACCGAAGCGTGTTCCACGAGCGAGTCAGCAAACGCAAGAAAGGTTGGATTCGCAATTGGCGGTTCGGCCGTGGTTTGGTCGAACATGTCTCGATTGGTTCCGAAGCCTTGGAACATCCGAATGAGTTATTCGGAGTCGGACCGTTGCAAAGCCTTCAGGTTCACAACATTCCGTTCCCGACCAAAGCCCGTATGCTCTTCAGGACGCCGCAATTGAAACAGATTCGTCACCTGCGAATTTGGATCGGTGGCTTCTTATCCCGCGATGCGTTCGTTCGCCAAATCATTGAAATGCCGTTTGTTGACGGGCTGCATTCGCTGGAAATCAACGGCGTGCCGTACCAACATCTCAACAATGGGCGTATTTGGCGTCGGTTTCCGGAACTCGAAAACCTATTGCCGATCGATACCCCGTCCCAATCGCGGTAATCAATCAGTGATTGTGACCACCAGGACCGTGGACGTGGCCGTGTTCTTTTTCCTCGGCGGTCGCGTCGCGGACTTCGACGACTTTCACCTGGAACTTCAGTGGTTGACCGGCGAGCGGATGATTGCCGTCGACGGTGACGGTTTCATCGTTCGCTTCGACAACCGTGACCAAACGCGGGCCGTTCGGTGTTTGTGCCTGAAACTGTGCTCCGACGGGCACATCGGCTCCTTCGGGAAAATTGCTACGGGGCACGGGTTGAACCAAACTTGGATCGCGTTCGCCGTAACCGTCCTTCGGAGCAACTTCCACCGCAAGTTCCGCACCCGCTTCCTGCCCGGCTAATGCTTGTTCCAGCCCCGGAATAATATTGCCGGACCCGTGCAAATAAGCCAACGGTTGGCGACCTTCCGAAGTATCCAGAACTTGGCCTTCTTCGTTGGTCAGCGTGTAGTCGATACTAACGACTTTGTCATTTCCGGCTTGCATGGTCACACCAATTTCCGTTCGAGTAGAGTAACTGGCAGAATAGTTTAACACATTCGAAATCAAATCGACAGGGGGCGTTTTGGGCTTCTGGACGTCCCGAAATCCACTTTCGCATTGACGCTCTTCCCGGTTCCGACGACACTGTTCCCGCTGAACCGACTCCGCAATTGTGTTCACGGATGAACCACCGATGAGTGAAGCCACACCCAAGCCAAAGAAGAAAAAGAAGAAAAAGCCCAAATCGCTGTGGCGGTATCGAGCCGAGTATTTCGCGTTTCGGGCGGTGGTCTGCGTGATCGACATGCTGCCATTTCGGGCTTCGGTCAAGGCAGCCGAAGGTTTGGCGTGGTGTGTGTTCCATGTGCTACCGAAGAAAATGACGCGGTACCACGTCGCCGCGGAGAACATCCGCACGGCGTTTGGAGAGTCGGTTCCCGATGCGGAAGTCGATCGCATTATTCTCGGCATGTGGAAGCACTTGTTTCGCATGGTCGTTGAGATTGTGCAGATTCCCCGCAAGTTTCGGCTCGACAATTGCGCAGAGTTCCTCAACTTTCGGCATCGTGACGAAACCATCAAAGCGATGTGCAGTGGTCGTCCGGTGATGGTGTTGAGCGGCCACTTCGGCAACTGGGAAATGGCGATCTCCACGTTCGGCGTGTTCGGCTACCCGATGGGCGTGGTCGCAAGAGATCTCGATAACCCCTACCTACACGAGTGGTTCCGCCAATGGCGAATGCGGACCGGACATCAATTGCTCTCCAAAAAGGGCGGCGGGTCGGACATGGTGCAATACATGGAGCACCGGGGGAATCTCGGTTTGCTCGCCGACCAAGATGCCGGGAAAAAAGGGTTGTTCGTCCCGTTCTTCGGGAAGCCCGCCTCGACGTTCAAAAGTGTGGCATTGCTCGCGCTTCAATATCGGGCGGTGTTGCTCGTCGGATATGCACGACGGTTGCCGGATGATTTCATCAATCGTCGCTGGGTAAAGTTTGAACTCGGAACCGAGGAAGTCATCGACTCCGCCGACTTCGACGGGCCAAACGCCGTCCGTGAACTCACCGAAGCGTACACCACGGCGTTGGAACGAGTCGTGCGGTTGGCTCCGGAGCAGTACTTCTGGGTCCATCGTCGCTGGAAAAGCGAACCTCGCGTCCGCAAACAACGACAACGCCAAGCCGCCTGACAGTCTCAAAAGTGTGCCACGGCTCTTTTGATCGTTCAGCCTTCAGCCGATGACGACACTGGCGTCGTTCGTATGGATGACAGGAATCAGACCGCGTATGATCGAGTTTCGATTCATCGATCTTGATTCATCACACGCGAGCGGAGAGCGGTTCTATGTGGCGTCTATGCGGTCTTCTTTTGGTCATCTGCGGTTCGGTGTCGGCGGCGGAACCGGCTGACGAAACACACGTCATCCGCGACATCGAAGGTTGGACGGTGCATATCGATCCGTCCCTGCTCGACGGTGAACACAAATCGCTGGGCGATAAAGCACTGAAGGTTCTCGCGGCCGAGTTGTTCGAAGTCACGCTGTTGGTGCCGGAGTCCCGTGTGAAGGAACTCCGCAAAGTTCCGATTTGGATCGACCGCGAACACGCTCTCGGCAGTTGCCAATACCACCCGAGTGTCGGTTGGCTCAAGAACAACGGCCACAATCCCAAGATGGCCAAAGCCGTTCACATTCCACGGGCGAAACGACTGATCAACCTCCAACGCCCCGCCGGTCAGCCTGCCGTCTTGCTGCACGAGTTGGCTCACGCGTACCACGACCGCGTGCTGAGTTTCGATCACCCCGGCATCAAAGCGACTTACGATGCCGCCGTCGAACGCGGTGACTATGAATCGGTCCTACACATCAGCGGCCAGAAGAACCGTCATTACGCCCTAACGAATCACAAAGAATTCTTCGCCGAGATGACCGAAGCCTACTTCTGCACCAACGACTTCTACCCCTTCGTCCAAGGCGAACTCCGCACCACCGACCCGGAAACATTTCACCTGTTAAAAAGTGTCTGGGGCGATGAAAAGTAGACTGGCTCGTCTGGTGCCATGTGGGTTTCGGCTTCCGAGCAAGAGAACGGAGCAAGTACAAATGATGAAAAAATGGGAGACGTATGAAGAGGTAGCTGCTTATTTGCTCGATCAATTTGCGAGTGCGTTCGGATTAAGTCGAGTCGAGGGGAAACAAGACATCGAAGGTCAACGTTCCGGAACAAAATGGCAAATTGACGGAAAGGGTGTACGCTCGGGTGATGAAGGGTTCATGATTGTCGAGTGTCGTCGATTCACTACGTCAAAGCAGAACCAAGAAAGAATCGGAGCGCTTGCATACCGCATTATTGACAGCGGAGCAGATGGTGGAATTCTTGTGAGCCCATTGGGTTTGCAAAAGGGCGCTGAAAAAATAGCCAATGCTGAGAACATTACTGATGTTTATCTCAACGAACACTCGACTTGCCATGAATATACATTGAAGTTTCTAAATAGAATGATGGTTGGTATACAAGAGCAAGCGACCGCGGGCGATTCATGGGAGTGTACTGTCTTCCGCAAGGACAGTAGCGTGAAATCCGATGAAGGGACATAACAAAGCATGTCGACGGCATACTGATTGGATAAACAACGGGTTCCAAAGGCCCCATGATTTCACAATCGCAAATCGAGTGCCACTGCTGGCTTTGTCCAGCAGTAAGTAGGCTGGGTCAAGACCCAGCATTAAGTTCGGTAGCGATCTGGTAAGAATGCTGGGACGCGTCCCAGCCTACGCTACTTGCAGTTCAAGAGTTCGATGTTATTACCAACACGCGATTACGGTTGGAGCTTGCACCCTACGCAACGAAACCGACGGTTTCGAGAGAGCCGATCTTGCGACCAGTCACGGATTGCGGTCTACGAATTTGTCGAGGGGAATGATCACTTCCGTGCTCAATGCGGCTGCTTCCAGAAGCTGAAATTCATCGCTGCCGGGATCGGCCGGAATGCTGACACCTAACGAATACCAAATCTTGCCATCGAAAATAAGATGGTCAACCTTGACCGCATGCCGAGCCGTTGCTCCGGGGGCGATGAGATCATTGAAGACTCGGTAGCAGAGCCGATTTCCATACCGGCCCTTCTGGATTCGCAAATTCGGATCGTCTTTGTAAACGACGCGGCGAATAAGGTCGTCGTACTGCTTGGGAGTCATATTCGCAGGTACATGAGTCGAGAGGATAAACGCCTCAATGACTGGGTCAAATGCATTGTTCCGACGCAAACCATAGCTGAATTGCCGGCTGTGATCTTGCTGCGAGCCTAAAACGCTGACGCGTACAAACCCAGCCGGTAAATGAAATCGAAACGGACCAGCCACTTGGGTTTGTACAAGTTGGTTGGTCCAGGCCGGATCGGCACTCCAGTTCTCGTTCGTTACTTCAATCAAAGGATTCGTGCTGGCCAGCTGACCGTCCGACCCCAAGGTGGCCACCGCCTGCGCCGGACTTGTGCCGTTCCGATTATTGATGGCATCGGCAACCACAATAAACACCACAAACGCAATTCCCCCGGCTACAAACCA
The DNA here is from genome assembly GCF_011634775.1 of Thalassoroseus pseudoceratinae. Classification (NCBI taxonomy): domain Bacteria; kingdom Pseudomonadati; phylum Planctomycetota; class Planctomycetia; order Planctomycetales; family Planctomycetaceae; genus Thalassoroseus; species Thalassoroseus pseudoceratinae. The sequence goes on along the minus strand of NZ_JAALXT010000007.1, from coordinate 490,496 downwards.
AGGCCAAGACGAGTTGCTAGGCGTTCGCTCGATGTGAGTTCCTTGTGTTCGACGTCGAGGCGAACGACGAGATGGCATGGAAGCGCGTGGTCGCGGCATAATCACGATCCTTTAGAAAAGCGAGTGCTAAAAGAGATAAGGATCGAAGGGACTTGTGGAACGTCGCCATTTAATCCATCAAATTTGCGGACGATGGGATGAGTGATATGTTCATTGAACTAAACAGTGTAACAAAAATCCAGTTCGTTGCCTCTTCGCCGGGTGCCGCTGCTGGCTTTGTCCCATGGTGTTTCGAGCGACTCCCGTTCTCTTAGTAATTCGCACTGCTAGCAAGCTAGCGATGGCATAGCACTTTTTTTATTCAAGCTTTCGAGCACTTCCATCCGATGGGGGAACCATAGCGGGCCGGCTTTTCCGGTCGCGAGGGTTGTTCCGATTCTTTTCGGGCGGGTTGGCGGATGGCGGTGGATTGGAAATCTCGTCGAGTGGCGTTGCCGCGGAGTCGTCGGTTGACGTGCGATGTGCTGCACTTCCATCGCAAAGTTCCAACGTGTGCGCACGAATGTGTCGTTAACCTCAGCGAAGTGCGAGAGTTACGATCGCAATTGCCGACACGGATTTCTTGGCCGGTGTTGTTCATCAAGGCGTATGCGTTGGTGGCGAAAGAGCGGCCCGTGTTGCGACAGATGTGGTGTCGATGGCCATGGCGACATCTGATTCAGAATTCCGTCAGTGTCGGCATGATCGCCGTCCAACGCGAATTCCAGGGTGAACCGTGGTTGTTTTGGGGTCGCATGACCGAACCTGAATCGGCATCGCTGACCGAATTACAAGCCCGACTCGATCGCTACTTGCAACAGCCCGTGGAACGTATCTTCAAGAAACAATTGCAGTTAAGTGCATTTCCCACACCGATCCGTCGGGCGTTGTGGTGGTACAACTTGAACATTGCGGCCGCTTCCCGTGCCAAACGCGTTGGGACATTCTTTCTGACCACACTCGCCGCGAAGGGCGTGGAGATTCCGCATCCGCCGTCGTTCCAGACCGGCAACCTCTCGTACGGGCCGCTAGATGACGACGGAAACTGCCGCGTCACGTTGGCTTACGATCACCGACTCACCGACGGCCTGCAAATCGCGGAATGTCTCGAAGAACTCGAAGCCGCGTTCGCCGGACCGATTGCGAGTGAGTTGCGGGGCTTGGTCGGCGACTCATCGCGTCTTGCTGCATAGGTCGATGTGGAGGGTAGAGTGTTGAGAGTAGAGGGTTTTTACTCACTACCCTCCACTCTCTACATCCATCTTGGCTCAGGCGTGTAAAACTGGTATCTCTCTCCCGACAACCACAACCGGGAGGAGTACACATGCGAGACTGGCAGGGACGGGTAGCGATTGTGACCGGGGCATCCGGGGGCATCGGTGTGTATGTTGCTCGGGTGTTAGTGGAGCGTGGAGCGAACGTGGTTTTGGTGGCCCGGTCGGCGGACAAGTTGGCGACCGTCGCCACGGAGTTGTCGAAGCTGACCGACTCGAAAAGTCGGGTGCTCGTTGTGCCGACGGATGTGACCTCGCTGCCGGACTTAGAACGTCTCGTCTCCCGCACACATGTCGAATTCGGGCAAATTGATGTGCTGGTCAACAATGCGGGCATTGACGGCTACTGCCCGTTTGAGAAGATCTCGCATGAGCGAATTTCGAGCATCGTTGACGTGAATCTGACCTCCGCGATGCACCTCACGCGGCTTGTCATTCCGCATATGTTGAAGCAAGGCGGCGGACATGTGGTGAATATGTCGTCGACGGCGGGTCAGGTCGGACCGGCGTTCGGAGCAGCTTACGGGGTGACGAAAGCCGGGCTGATCGCGTTCACGGAATCGCTGCGGGCAGAGTACGCGGATCGTTGGATCAGTGCCTCGGTCATCTGCCCCGGCTTCACGAATGACGGTGGCATTTATGAGGAAATGAAACGTCGCACCGGTCGCGGCACACCGGCGACAGTCGGTTACACGACTGCCAAAGCCGTTGCGAAAGCCGTCATCAAAGCCATCGAACAAGACAAACCCGAACTCATCGTCAACACGCCGCCCATGCGACCGATCTTCGTGCTCAAAGCAATATGGCCCACATTGGGGAATTGGATCGTTCGCCAAGCGTCGCGTCGGTTCCTCAAAAAAATCGCGAGCCAACCGGAACCGAGTGATTCCTCAGTGAAAGCGGCTTAAACTGGAAAGGATTTCAAGTCACATGGAATTCTTAGGTTCCAGCAATGATTACTTGGCACCCGATTGATCTGTATAACAAGAAACGAAGCCGCAGGTTGGGGGAATCCAATGCTGTCGAACGTGATGAAATTCTGACAGATTTTATGGTGATGTGGAGAACACTATTCTGTGAGCAAATTCCCTCGATTGAGAACCTCGAATGGAACTTGGTCATCTGTGGCATGGTAATTGATAATGGTACTTTCGGCTTGGTCGCTACCAAAGAAGTGGAAAGATCCCTTTCACAAGTCAGCTGTTTGGTCTGTTTTGCCAACCTTCGCGATGAGTTGCAGTCACAATTTGCTTCGTCTGCTGACTACTTGGCAGCCTGTCATGAATGTGAGCAGCGATATGTCAAGATGTTGACGGAGGCATGGACCGCCGTCCGAGTGGAACACTGCATTTGCGATTTGCTTGGAAGCATGCAGTTCCAGTTTCGAGTTGAGACATCACCTGAGAACGATGAACAACCCTTTCTTGAAACCGTTCTGAATTAGCGAACGATTTTGGCAGCTCACGACTCCCATGGCACTGGGACGCCGACGGTCTTTCCGACGGCTTCCAATTCTGCTTGGTGTTCGGCTGTCAGTTCGATCGTTTCGGCTGTGGATTCGGCGGGTTGGAGATGCTCGCGGTCGGCGTCTTCGAGTTCTTGCATCACCATAACCATGCGTTTGTCGAAGGTTTCGCGGCCGATGAGTTGCTCGGGGTCGATAGCGTAGACGAAGTGCTCGTCGCCTTCAATTTGGGGGTCGCGTTTCTTCAAAATGGGCGGTTTGCGGCCGCTGAGTGGGCCGGTCAGCATGTCCAAAACGAAGGCCAAACCGGTGTGCGGCGGAGCCAGCATGTCCCGTACGATGAGCGGTGAACCGTCGGAGATTGGCAAACTGCGGGCGACTCTCCCGGCGGAGGCAATGGGTTTGGAACCGTCCGTCAACGCATGTTTCGCTGGTCCACCGGCCGTGATGATCTGACCGATCAAACCCGCGTCGGCTAACTTGCGGGCATACACACTTAGATTCCCGACCGGTCGGCTGTTCTTCACCACGACGGTGCCAGTGCCGACCTGCTTGGCTTTCTCGATGGCCAATTCGATTGCCCGTGTAGCCGCGACGGGGCCAAGTCCGGTGCTGCCATCGAGGAGTGCGACGGCGGGTGTCTCAGTCAGTGTGAGGATCTGCGCTCGCGGATCGATGCTGGCGGTGTTAATGGCCTCGACCGCGTCTGGCAGCAACCGCGTGCCCAGTTCCGGAGTTCCCGCCAAATCGGCCGCCACCCAACAATCCGCGACGATGGCCGCATCCCGTTCGAAGACACTTTTCTTGTCCAGAACATCGATCACAAACTGCCGCAAACCCGCAACTGCAAAGGACATGACACCACTCTTCTAATCTATTGTTGGTCTCGATTTCGGATTTGATCCAGACAAAACCCGTTGGCTGGTCTCGGGATTCGCTGGAACGAAACATTGGAGTCTGCCCGCATTGTCGTCGATGTAAAGTCGGCCACACGAACCACATTGCCACATCAGTCGGGCTCGTGATGAGATGATTTGCCGCATCCGCATTTTTGCGTCTTCGTTGTCGAGAGTGCCTTCCGAAACGGAATCCACCACGTGTTCGTCGAGCGAATCGTAAACCTCGAACCAAACCTGATCGGGAATCAGATAAGCCTTGTGCGGCAGTGCGTCTGTCGCATCAAGAATCTTCTTGCCGCAATGGCAGCTAATCTTCACGAGAATTCCTCGAACTCATCACGGCCCGTTGAGAACGTCGTTGATGTTTCGCCCGCTAAGAACCGTCGAATCTGGCACGTCGGCGTCATTATGAACGCTTTGGCAGACCGTCGCAAAGCCGCAGGTGATTTCTTGCGGTCTGTGGCGAGGCCGATCTTGAGAGAAATCATGAAATCCGCTATGACACCGCCCGCATTCGGTCGGTTGGACGCGAGCGTTTTGCGAGCGTTCACTATCCGAGCATGAGTCATTTTGATTGCGGGTGTATCTGCCGGTCCACAAGGAGGTGCGACAATGGCGACCTTTCCAACTCCATCGACGAACCCAATTCGAGGCTGGATTGCGATTTCCTTCGTGGGATTGCTGACGGTTTCGGCAACGGCACAAACCGCCGATGCGGCCCAGAAATTTCCGTATGCGGCTGTCGTGCGGGTCGAGGGGGCTTACGTCCGGAGCGGTCCTGGGAAATCGTATTATCCCACGGAACGGCTAGCCCGCGGTGTCAAGGTGACGATTCATCGTCACGACCCCGGCGGTTGGTTCATGGTGGCTCCTCCAACGGGCAGCTTCAGTTGGATTCGAGCCGAATACGTCCGCCAGACCGGACCGAAGAAAGGCCAAGTCACTGCGGACAACGTCGTCGTGCGGGTCGGCAGTAGTTTCGGTGACGAAACCCGCAACGTCGAACAAGTTCGACTCTCGAAGGGGGATGTCGTCGACATCATCGAGAAGAAAACCGTCGAATCCGAACAAGGTCCGTTGGCGTTGTTCAAGATTCAACCGCCCAAGGGTGAGTACCGATGGATTGCCGGTCAGGATGTATCGGCGGCGAATGAAATCGTCCGCAACGAGCAGGATCGCAATCCGTTTATGACGCCGTCCAATGCTCGCCGCGAACCGACTCAACCCACCGGACCCACCAATCCGAATCCGCAACCGGAACGGGTCGCCAATTCGCCGGATCGGTTGATGCCTCGAGATGCCAACGCGGGGCCGGCGCCCGTTGGTGAACCATTCCAAACGGAAACGCTCGACAGTCCCGAGGACGGAATCCGCCGTAACGGACCCGATCTGCAAGAAAAGTTGGCTCAGAAAGCGGAGCTGCAACGACTCGATGACGAATTCCGAAACATGGTCGACCGCCCCACGAAAGATTGGCAGTTCGATCAGCTCACCGAAAGTTATCGGCAACTGAAAAAACACGCGGTCATGCCCGCGATTGCCAGCCAAATCGAATTGCGATTCGAGGCGTTGGAACGGTATGAGGAAATCAAATCCGAATACGATAACCTGATGAAACTCACCAGCGAGACCCGCAAACGAGACGCGGAGTTGCTTTCGCTCCAGAAGAAGAACGGCGGTGAGAAACCGCTCAGCGAAACCCTGCCGACGCTCGAAATGAAACCGGAGGCACCGGCTGAATCGTCGGAATCTCGGGATCCGTTTGCACAACCGCCATCAAACCCGGCCCCGCCGAGCCCCGCATCATCGCAAGGCACTCCGAAGGACAAAACGCCGGATGCCCAGGGTTGGATGCCGAGTGGATCAGCCGACGAAAAGGCCGATCGACCAACGCCACCCCCATCACCGCAACCGAGCCGACCGGTGCCGAATCCCGCGCCAGGGCCGAATCCGAATCCGGTTCCGAACCCAGGACCGACCGACGCTCCACAATTCGACGGTGCCGGCATTGTGCAGCGAACACCAGCGGTGCTGCAAAACTTCCCACGACACGTATTGATCACACCGAAAGGCCGCGTGTTGGCATATCTTCAAGCAACGCCGGGGATGAATCTCGATCGCTTCGTCGGCCACGCGTACGGTTTACACGGCAAACGATTCTACCGTGATGACCTGCGAACCGACCTCATCATCGTGGAGAAACTCACCCCAGTCCGGTTGGCACCGTGATTTCGTTCAATGGGTAAGCAGTAAAGAACCCGTCACTGCTTGCCCTGCCGAACCGGAAGCACGATTCGCACGAACGTTTCCTGTCGAGCCTGTTTCGGGGTGTGGTCGTCGATTTGGAATTCCGTCGCCGGGGTTTTGACGCGACCGAACAAAATGGCCCGGTTGTTGTGGAGCAAATCCGTCAGATCGAGTTGCCGCAACGAACTGTTTTGCAATGACGTATACTTCGCACCGCCAAGTTGGGAGAAGAACGTCATCACGCGGAGGATTTCGGCCTCGGCTTGCGGGTGTGGTTTGTCGAGCGGACGGTACAGCGAACGATCTTGCCGAAAATCGGTTTGCCCCGTCGTGCGGTCGGTTTCCGTGACGGTGACTTCGCCGGTCAGGAAGCCCGTCAAATCCCGCTGCGAAACCTGCGACCAAACAGCGGCCGACGCGGGCCAACTCCGATCGGGCGACAACGGGGCAATCTCGCCCGTGTTTCGATCGACGATCTGCCGATACACCCGCCGATCATACGCGAGCAACCAATCCTCGATGGCGACCGGCAGATGATGCGTGAAACTTCCTTGCAAACGACCGCCGCCGATGTGAACCAACTCGCTCTCCACCAACGGACTCGACTCGGCTGCATTCTCTGCGTGCCATTCCGCGGCGAAACTTCCGGTCGACCAGAGCAAAATCGGGTAATCTTCCAAGCCAGTCGCGGAATCGGCAAAATGATAGCTCGGTTGCCCGGCTCGCACACCCGCCTGCCGATACAACCCGCCGAAGGCATTCTCGGGCGCAGCGGACCAACTCAGCCGAGTGCCATTCGTGGTGGCTTTGCTTCCCGATCCGGCCCATTCCATCGGTTCGGCCGACAAGCGGTAGCGTCGGGCTTCGGGTGAGTAGACGGTACACCAAGACTGCGTCCGCACCGCATTGGTGTCCCCATCGATGTCGATAAGGTCGAGCTGATTCGTCAGTAATTCCGATCCGTTGTCGACACCAGCCAACCAAACCGCAAACACAGTCGCTGCCAGAATCCACATGGGCAACGTGATCCACGTCAGTTGCGGCCGCTTCAACACCCGATGCACAAGGAAATAATCCAGCGGACCAACGATCAGCAAATACAGCAACATCAAACCGAGAATCGCCCACAGACTACCTCGCGTGATGGAGGGGAAGTCCGCCTGTGTTGCGTGAATTTGCGAGGCGAGATCCGTGATTCCGGTGCTCGCCAATCGACCCGTTCCCCCCGCAGCGGCAGAGGACTCGTCGGAGATACCCACGAACAATTTCCGCATCAGGAACGGCAAGGGTTTCCAATCGGCGAGTGGCGCACGGTTCAGATCGGTCCCGATGGCCGTGACGAGACCGAATCCCATCGGCACTTGGATCACGAGCGGACCGGAGAGTGCCGAAACAACCGTCCGACCGCCGCCGGTTTCTGAGTGATCTTCCGGCGAATCGAACCGCACACCGATCGGAAACGGCCGCCGAACTTCCAACGGCGATTGCTTGCTGGTGTACGATTCCAACCCTTGCAAATCACGGATTTGCGTCGTCTCGAACGTCGGTAACACACCGGAAGACGGATCGTCCGAAGCGAGTATTTTTCCCAACGGACTGTTCCGGAACGCATCCGATTCCTCGCCAATCGCGACGCAAAGATGCCCGCCATGCCGGACCCATTCCGCAATGGCGGCGGTCGGTTTTTCGCCGAGATCTTGAGATTCTGAAACGATCAAAATCGCATCGAGCGATTCGTACAAGTCGCTTTGCTCCGGCGGAGCGGCGGCGTCTTCGGAGATGAGCGGGATATACCGAATCGGTGGCGAACCCGCGTCTTCCGTGAATTGCCAAGGCCCACCGACCACACCCACCAAGAACTCGGACTGCTCCAACGCCGGCAGGGTTCCACCGAGACTTTTCGCCACCACGGATTCTGAGGCTTCCGAGTCGCGACTCAATTCCACCCGCACGGTCAGCGGTGTGTCGAGTCGGCCCGGCCGAAACCGTGTGGTGAGCACATGCTCGCCGTCGCGATCCAGCGGGATCGGTTCGCTGGGAAGAATGGTCAGGTTGCCATCGGGATCGGGCGACTCGACAACCAGCGTGACTTCACAAGCCCGCGTGGTCTCCAACCGCACCGTGATCGGCGTCCAACGACCGACTTTGAAGAGATTCTCCGAACCGAAACCCACGTGTTCGACCACAGCCGAACCGGGCACCAGAGCGGGGTCATCGAAGGCGAAACCGATCGGCGTTTCAGTCAGAACGAAAACCAGGCACAATCCAAGAGCACGCAGCATCACAGATACGACCGAGACAATAGGAAACAAATGATGGTATGAGCCATCATCATAAAGCGTCCCCCGTTGCCTCGGCAGTGTACCCTCCGAATTTTTCCGGCTTGCTGATGATCAAGAATTGATGAAGACCAGTCTCAACCGCCGCCTTAACGGGGCGAATCCGCTTTTGCGCTGGCGGTTTGAACGTCGGAATCGGCTTGATTTCGCCATTTCGTCAGACCTTCGTCGAGGAAGTTCGCGAAGTCGCCTTTCTCGCGTTCCAGCCCAGTGTATTTGGAGAGAATCGTTTCGCCATTCGGTGTGACGACCGCATACGCCGGCAACGACACATCACCGAACCAATCGTTTTGCAGCTTGCGATTCTGCTCCAAAATTTCGTTCTTGCGATCGGCGTCGGCGATGCCGGGAACATTGTCGGTATAAAGTTGCACGCGGACGAACTCATTGAGTAAATCGCGATTCTGCGGTTCGGCCATGCGTTTTTCCATCAACCGACAATTCACGCAATTGACGCCGGTGAAATCCAAGAACAGCGATCGCCCGGTTTGTTTCGCATAGGCAACGGCAGTATCGAAATCCAAGGAATATACCAAACCATCGTGGAAGGTGTGCGGACCGAGCGTCTTGGTAAGTGCTTCGGTCGCTTCCGAATTCGGTGACAGCACGAGCCCTTCGTGAATCACCATCGGACCGGGAAGATTTTCGAGAATTGCCGATGCGACCGGATCGTCGGTCACGGTGTGTTCCGAACCGTCCTCACTTCCGAATTGCGGAGGCGCGAACGCGATGACTTGCTTGTCGAACTCGTTGCTGGCGGCTTCGGGATCGGCCATCAGGTAGCCAAGTCGCCATGTCACGAGCAAAAACGGAATAGCGATCAGAATGCGGGGGATCGTCAGCATTTTGCTGCCGGAATCACAGGAGAACCGCACAATTCCCAAGATGTAAAGCGTCGTCATAGCTGCCACCAAGAACCAGACCATCATCACGGTATCGAACGTGAAAATGGTCGGCGGGGTGTGGTAGCTGAGTTCCGCGGTGCTGAGGAACTTCAACGCCGCTCCGATTTCCAGCAATCCCAGCGTGACTTTGACATTCGTCATCCAACCGCCACTCTTGGGCATGCTCTTGAGAAACGCCGGAAAGAGTGCCAGTAGGAAAAATGGTGCAGAGAACACTCCGGAGAACACCACCATCCCAATGATCGGCCAGAGATAATCGCCTTTGGAGGCCCACACCAACACCGTCCCCGCCACCGGGAATGTGCAGGTGAACGAGACGAGGGTAAAGGTCAACGCCATGAACACCGTCCCGACCATGCCGCCTTTGGATTCCTTGTTTGACGACCACGTGAGCAACCACGATGGCACGGTCAGTTCAAAGAAGCCCAACATGCTGATGCCGAAGAACACCAGCACCAAACCGAGCACCACGTTCAGCGTCACGCTGTTCGCAAACGCATTGAGTGCCGCCGGTCGGAAGAGGACAGCAATGAGCAACCCCAATACCGTGAACGTCAGCATGATGGAACCGCTATAAACCATCGCCAAAGTCGCCGGGCGATGGTGTGCCTTCTCCGCTTGTTTGAGGAAGAAGCTGACGGTGATCGGAATCATCGGGAACACACATGGCGTGAGCAGCGACAACGCGCCGGAGATCGCCGCCCACCCAATGAAGTACACTAATCCTTTCGCTTTGAGTTCCGCACCACTAGTGGTGGAATCGTCGGTCTTGCTGGATTCGTCGGCTTCGCTGGTGATCGTTGTCGGAGCAACCGCGGCGGCATCGGGGTCAAGCGAACCCAAATTAAATTCCAGACCGATCGGCACGCATGAACTCTCGTTGCAAACCTGTCCATCGTATTCGCCGATCACTCCGAAACCGTCGTCACCGGCGGCCTCTTGCACAGTGTAGGTCCGCGACCAAGTCACTTCGTCTTCGTAAGATTCTTGTTTTGCCTCTTTGAAGCCAAGATCGATCGTTTTGATCTCGAACTTTCGATCGGCGGTGAATTCGTCTGATTTGGGTTCGAGATTGCGGACCGAGGTGACATCGATTTTCGTCGCCTGTGCCGCATTGCCGGGCGGTTGCGTCGTGGAGTACGTGTGCCGGTCCTCTGGCATTTTGACCGTCACCGACAGCGTCACCGTATCGCCGGGTGCTGCATCGGTGGGCGACAACTTCACGGAGACGGTCGCCGCACCAGTCTTCTTGACGATGTTCTCGAACTGCCCTGTGCTACCTGCCACGGGAGCGGCTCCCGCGAGTGTCACGGCGATTTCACTGTTGAGCGGTCGGCAACTTCCCGCCACACAAACTTGATAATCGACGGCCCCCGTCAATTTCACGTCTTCAGTCGGCACGTCGCCGGTGTATTCGTACTTCCGAGAGAACGTTGTTGTCTTGTGGAACTCCTCGACATCGCCTTCGAAGATCTCGTTGAATTCCCGTTTCGGTTTGTGATCCGGTGTGAACTTCTCGTCAACGGCTTTCAGTCCAACGGTCTCACTGACTTTGAAAATCGTCGGGCCACCTTTGGGGGTGTTCTGAGAATAAATGTGCCCGCCCGTCGGAACGTTGATCGTCACTTCCAGAACGACTTGATCACCGGCTTTGAGGTCATCAACCGACCCGTTGACCGGTTTGATTGCCGAACTTACGTCAGCTTTGGACTTGGATTTCGGTTTGATAGGCCCGTCGTCGTTGCCGGCGTTGAACAAGTCCAGCAGCGATTCGCCATCTTCCTGTGCCGACACCGACGGTCCGCTCAAGGGAAGAATGAGTGCGACAGCCAGCAGCAAAATGCCAGCGCGTTGCAATCGTCGAATCAGGTCTTGAGTTATCGGGCCCATCAGTTCAGTCCTTGTTGATTTCGGATCGGGGTGCTCCCAACCGTGAAGTCTCGTCGTCCGTTGGATTGGGTCTGCTCCAAGGGTATCTTCGTCAGGGCAACGTGAGGAGTCTGTGAAGTATTCCACAGTTGTCCCAAGCTGCCAGTCATGGAACAATCCCATCATGCGAATTTTAGCGGAAACACCCCGATTCAACCAATGGGTCTTTACCTTCGCTGGATTGCTGGTCGTGCTGGCAGCTTTGGGTAGGACTGTCGCGATCCACGCGGAACCGCCTCAAAACATCGCCTTGAACGATCCCCTGCCCTACGGAACGCCGGTCATCGACTACTTCGCCGAGACAACCGACGATGCAGTCGCCCAGTGGAACAGCAAAGCCAACGCCAAGGCGATTGCACTCGAATCCCACCCCTCACGGGGATACTTGGATGGACTCCTGAATGCGTTGGATGTGCCGATTTCCTCGCAGATGTTGGTGTTCACGAAAACGGCGTTGAATCCCCGGCTCGTCTCGCCGCAAACACCGCGTGCGATTTACTTTAACGACGACGTCAGTGTCGGCTGGGTGTCCGGGGCGGAGTCGTTGGAAATTGCCACGGTCGACTCCAAACGCGGCGTCATCTTCTACACGCTTTCGCAACCCAAGGACGACGCCGATCGGTCACTCGTTTTCCGACGCGAGCAACGCTGTCTTGCTTGCCATGCGGGTTCCGCCACGTTGAAAGTTCCGGGCGGGGTGATCAAATCGTTCCGTCCCGACGAAATCGGCAAGCCGATCAGCGGGTACTCACGCGTCACGCACGAACTCGAATTCCACAAACGCTTCGGCGGTTGGTATGTGACCGGAAAGCATGCCGATGCCGAACATCGTGGGAATGTCTTTGGAGAGGTCCAAAACACTATCGACCGCATGAACATGACCGACTTGGACACCTTGGTGGACACTTCGCCGTATCCGTCTCGGCACAGCGACATCGTGGCCCAACTGGTGTTTCATCATCAGATGCACGGCTGGAATTTGCTGATCCGTGCGGGCATGGAATCTCGGTTGAATCGCCGTTCGACCGTGGAAGACGATCTGCTGCGGTACCTGCTGTTCATCGACGAAGCCCCATTGACGGCGGCTGTGTCGGGCACATCGAGTTTCACGCGAGAGTTTTCAAATCGCGGACCGAAAGATTCGCAGGGTCGGTCGCTGCGTCAGTTCGATCTCAAAACCCGGCTCTTTCGCTACCGGTTGAGCTATCTTGTGTATTCACAAGCGTTTAAGGGATTGCCTCGGCCAGTTCGCGGACGCTTGGCCACGCGATTCGCTCACATCCTGACAACCCCGGATTGCCCGCCACCGTTTGATCAAATCCCGTTTGAAGAACGGTCGGCGATCTGGGAAATCCTCTGCGACACAAAACCAAAGTTTGTCGCGCTTCGGAAGAAAGCGGACAAGTCGAGCGGTTCATTGGATGCCCGTCGGGAACCAAATTCGAAAGGTGCTCCCAAATCCAAATTCTGACTCGACGGTGATTTGAGCATCGTGATTTTTCACGATATTTTGCACTAAACTCAACCCCAATCCCGTTCCACCGCTTCCCGCCCGCGTGGTAAACCGCGGCTTCCAAATGTGCATCAGTTGAGACTGTGGAATCCCGAGTCCCTCATCAATTACGGCAATTTCAACGCCATCCCGAATACACTGAGTCCGAATCGTGACCGGTGAATCGTGCGGGCTGGCTTGAGCCGCGTTCTGAATCAAATTAACCAATGCAATCTCGATCGCGAGTTCGTTCACCAAGATCGGAGGCAGATCATCCGTTAATTCTTTTCGAACGTCGAGACCAATGCCAGTTTCCGACATTCGGGCTAATGTCACGGCTGTCTCACAGATCTTATTGAGGTCCGCGAACGATCGAACATTTCCATCCCCATTGCAAAACGACAACGCACTTTTGACCAGATTTTGGCATCGACGCGACGCCTCGACAATCAATTTCAGGCACTCGCGAAGTCGGTGAGCGGATTGAGGGCGGTCGACAATTTGCATAGCCGACTCTGCAGAGAGAACAATAGCCCCAATCGGATTTTTCAACTCATGGGCCACCCCGGCAGAGAGTTGCCCAAGCGACATCAACCGTTCTTCCTCAGTTGATAATGGTCCTTGCTCAATCGATCGGAATCGGCTGCGAAGTCGTCGTCGACGAACAATCATCAATCATCCTCTCTCTCACACCTTATCGATCACACGCTACTATCTAATGAGAACGGCATGGATGTTTGTGATTTCGCAGCAAAACTTGACAACAAATTGAGAATACGGGGGATTCCCCCATCAAAATGACTGTTAGGGCGCTTAAGAACTTCCAATATAGGTAGTTCTACCAACACCCCTTAGGAGCCAAACGGACTGTCTCACGGAGGCTTTGTCAACGGGTTTTCACTCGTTGGACAGCGTCTCTTCTCGCCGTTCGAGAATGTGATTGCTGATCAATTTACGAAGGAAACACAAGAAGGGAGGTTGCCGAGTCAGTTCCCATCGAACCGACGGCCGAGCCAATGCAAAGTGCAATTTGGTCTAGGGATCAATTCGACAGACGACCTCCGCCCCGACGTAATCGGCAAACACGAACGGCCCGACAAATTCGGCATGATCGAAACAAGCCGGATAGCGAGCCCGATCACCGATCAAGCCATGAATGATGGCCCGATCGGCGTAAACCGGCACGGAAACCGAACTGGGTACCGAATGGCTTCGTTCCCAGCTTTCACGACCATACGAATCACCCAGCGTAATACGCATTGGCAGCAGCGACGCCGCTGCCGGGGGTGACGGATACGGATTGATCGGTCAGGCAGCGTTCCAAGGCGGCGAGGAACAAGAGCACGTTGCGTTCGCTACTGGCTTCGCCCATCAATCCGATTCGCCAAGTTTTGCCTTTCATTGGTCCCAAGCCAGCTCCAATTTCGATGCCGAATTGGTTGAGCAGTTGGCCCCGAACTTTCGCATCGTCGCAACCCTCGGGAATTTTGGCGGCATTGAGCATTGGCAGGCGAATGCCCTCAGCGACGGCGTAATCGATCCCCATTGCTTCCAGACCGGCTGCGAGGGCTTGATGATTCCGCAGATGCCGGGCATGTCGGGCTTCCAAACCTTCTTCGAGGACGATCCTGAGTGCCTCGTGCAATCCGTAGTTGGCGTTGATCGGCGCGGTGTGGTGGTAAGACCGTTGTTCGCCCCAATAATTCCGGATCATCGTGGTATCAAGATACCAACTCGCAACTTTCGTCTTGCGGTTTTCGATTTTCTCGACCGCACGCGGGCTGAACGTCACCGGAGCCAATCCCGGCGGACACGACAAACATTTCTGTGTGCCGCTGTAAACCGCATCGAGTTGCCAAGCATCGACTTCCACCGGTGCCCCGCCGAGTGACGTCACGGTATCGACGAGCAACAGTGCCCCGGCATCGTGGACGATTTTCGAGATTTCTTCGAGCGGTTGATGGGCCCCCGTCGACGTTTCCGCATGCACGATTCCCACGACTTGCGGCGAATGTTGTTCGATGGCGGCTTTGACTTCGTCTGCATCGAACACCTCACCGAATGGGCGTTCAATGACGGACACCTCTGCCCCGGCCCGCTCGGCGACATCGGCCATCCGTCCGCCGAATACACCGTTCTTGCAGACCAAAACGCGATCGCCCGGCTCGACCACATTGACCACGCAACATTCCATCCCCGCACTGCCGGTCCCGCTGACGGCCAACGTGAGTTGATTCTCCGTGCGGAACACCTCTCGCAGCATCGACTGCATTTCATCCATAATCTGCAGGAAATACGGATCGAGATGCCCCACCGTGGGAGCCGCCATCGCCGCCAAAACCCGTGGCGAAATCGCACTCGGTCCTGGTCCCATCAAAATTCGTTCGGGTGGCGTTACGGGAGCGGGCAAAGTTGTAGTCGTCATCGAAACTCTCCTTGGGTGATCTCTGAGGGCGGCATTCTAACGAACTGCCGGCTGGGTGGCACGTCTCAGAGCAAAGCGATCGACGCGTTCAGTAGGGAATCCCGACCCGTCCCGTTGGTCATCGCGTGTCACTGAACCGCACGTTCCGCGAATCACTAACTTGGCGTGTCTGACGTCTCTTCCTACACTGAAGACAAATCCATCAAAACTGTTCGATCCGTTCACTCGATACACGTTGGAAACATGAAATACGCAATTGGCTTGTTAGCGGTCTTCGTTTGTTCGTGGAATAACGCACACGCGGCTACGCTCCTCGCGGGGGCGGCGAAGGTGGATATTACCGATGTGGACGCCGGGCCGGTGGATGGTCCCATGTACGCCCGCGCGTTGGTGTTGAAGAACGACACCACGATGGCGGCGATTATCACCGTCGATGCGGTCGCGATTGGCGAAATTGGACCAATCGGGAATGATTATCTCCCGAATGTACGGGCCGCACTCAAGAAACTTGGCATCCCGCCAACACAGGTCATCGCCAACGCGAGCCATTGTCATGGGCTTGTATGTGCCGACGCCGACCAACGCACGATCCAAGCGGTGAAGCAGGCCATCGAAAACCTGGTGCCGGTCCGAGTGGGTGCCGGCAGCGGGCATGAAGACGGCGTTTCGATCAATCGGCGATTGAAACTCAAGAACGGTCGGGAAATCGACGTGCGACACGCCTACTCGATGCCCGCCGATAAAGACGTCGCCAAAGTCGGACCGATCGATCCGGAAATCGGCGTGCTCCGGTTAGACCGCATGGACGGTCGCACGCTCGCGGTTGTGTACAACTTCGCATGTCATCCGATTCAGGGAGCCGCCAGCAAAGGCAACACCGCCGACATGACAGGCTTTTCCTCGAAAGTCATCGAAGAGAATACCAGTGACGGAGCCGTCGCACTCTTTGTGCAGGGATGTGGTGGCGATATCAATCCGGTGTTTTACAAAGATGTCGATCACCCCCGCGACGCCGAACCCCTCGGCAACCAATTGGGTCTGAGTACGTTGAAGGCGTACCGCAAAATTCAGCCGACTGAAGATGACCGTTTGCAAGTCATCAACGAAACTCTCGCCCTTCCGCGAGCCGACAATGCCGAAAAGATTGCCGCAACCGAGTCCGAAATCGATCGCCTCCTCAAAACCCTTCGTGGCACGAGTTTGAGCTTCAAAACCTTCATGCCGCTGGCAGTGAAATACAAACTCGCACCGGAATTTCCGTCGTATTACTCACACCGATACCTGCACGACGAGAAACTCGGCCGCAAGGATTTGCCGAATCTCGATGCCGAGAATCGTCAGAACATCGAACGATATATTGCCAACATTCACACGATGGAGCAGTTGACGCGACTCCAAACCAACTTACGATTACTCAAGAAGCATCAAGCCGAGAACGTCGCCGCGGGCAGTCGCACGGTGGACGTCGAACTCGTCGCCATGCGAATCGGTGATTTCGCACTGCTCACCTTCCCCGGCGAACTCACGGTGCAAATCGGCCTGAATATCAAAGAGAAAATCCAACGCAAAAACACCTTCGTGGCCGGTTACACCAACGGCTACATCTATTATGCTCCCACGACTGAACAACTCCTGAACGTCGGCGGTGCCCAAGAAGACAGCGACTGCATCCTCGCCCCCGATTGGCAACCGATCTTCGAAACCAAAGCCGTTGAGATGTTAAAGAAGATCACGAATTAAAACGTAGGGTGCGTGCAGCGCAGCGTAACGCACCGATAGGGCGACTATCGAATAGAAAGTGTCCAAGATCCGTAGGGTGCGTCGCGACGCACCGCATTTCCGTGTCACCAATCGGTGCGTTACGACGCACCCTACGAAGGCAAGAATTTAAGAAATTATGACCAAACGTGTGGTCCTCGCGATGAGTGGCGGGGTGGATAGTTCGGCGTCGGCGTACTTGCTGCAAGAGCAAGGATATGAGGTCATCGGGTTGTTTATGCGATCCGGGGCGACCGAAGAAACCGCCTGCGCGATCAAACCGGGCGAGTTGCCGATCATTAGTTCCGCTTCGCATAAGCAGGGGTGTTGTAGTGCCTCGGATGCCGCTGACGCTCGGCGGGTGGCCGATGCGCTGGACATTCCGTTTCACGCGCTCAACTTTGAGAACGGTTTCGGGCGGATCAAGGATTACTTCGCGGACGAATACCTCGCCGGTCGCACGCCAAATCCGTGTGTGATGTGCAACAACTGGCTGAAGTTCGGCAAACTCTGGGATTTCGCCGAACAAGTCGGAGCCGATCACATCGCCACCGGGCATTACGCACAGCTCGCGGATGTCGGCGAAGATCAACCCGCGCTCGTACGCGGGATTGATCAAGGCAAAGACCAATCCTACGTGCTGTTCGGCATCCGCCGGGACTTGCTCGATAAAATTCTGTTCCCCGTCGGCGAATTCGAAAAGCCACACCTGCGGGAACTTGCCCGACGCGTCGGCATTCGCACGGCGGACAAGAAGGACAGCCAAGAAATCTGCTTCATCCCCGATCAGGATTACGTCGGTTTCATCGAACGCTATCGCGGTCCGCAGGACACCACCGGCGAAATGGTCGACACCAACGGGGAGTTCATCGCCCATCACGACGGCTTCGAAAATTTCACAATCGGCCAACGTAAGGGGCTGGGTGTCGCGTTCGGCTCGCCACGGTATGTGGTCGCCATCGAAGCGGAGACGAAGCGGGTGGTTATCGGTGAAAAAGAAGACCTCGCCCGTCACACGCTCGAAGCGGATCGATTGAATTGGCTCATTCCGGATGTGCCTTCAAAAATCCGTTGCCGAGCGAAAATCCGCTACCGTCACGATTTGGCCGATGCCGTCGCCACCGTGACGGACGAAGACCGTCTGCACGTTGAATTCGACGAATCCCAATACGGCGTCGCACCTGGCCAAGCGGTGGTGTTGTACGACGGCAACCGCGTCCTGGGTGGTGGTTGGATTCGCTGAAGGACCGGCAGATCACAGAAGGTTTTTGCTCGTGTGCCACTGGCGTCTCGCCAGTGCGATCAATGGACGGCGTTTTCCGCGAAGCACGGCTGACACAGCCGTGGCACACGACTTTAACCAACCGCGTGGGAAGTTTTCCTGGAAAATGGAGCGTAACGAATCGGTCGTCTCGGGCAATTCCAGGTGGGTATTTGCTGGTGAATCCTAACAGTCGAGACCGCTATGGCTAGCAGTGTGTTGTCCCGGTATTTGAATCCTGATGTTCTCAGCCGCGTGGCGGATCGCGCGATCGAGCCGCGGGGTTTAGTGCTGGGGAATTTGGCGGGGGCTCACAAATCGCCGTTGTCGGGGTTTGCGGTCGAGTTCGCCGGGCATCGCGAATATGTGCCGGGGGACGATCCGAAACACGTCGATTGGCGGTTGTACTTCACGCGGGACAAGTACTTCATCAAACAGTACGAGCAGGAGACGAACTTCACGGCTCATCTTCTGATCGATGTGTCCGCCTCGATGCGATACGGTGACGGCTCGCAGCAGAAGATGCTTTATGCCGCTCAGTTGGCGACAACGCTGGGTTATTCGATCATCCGTCAGAACGATAAAGTTTCGCTGGCGACATTCGATGAAACACTCCGGGGATTCGTGCCGCCCTCGAATTCATTGGCTCAACTGCACCGCATGACCAACCATCTCGACGAAATCGAACCCGTCGAGACCACCAACATCGCCCCGGCCCTCAGCGAATTCGCCGGGCGACTGGGGCGACGCGAGATTGTGTTCGTCTTCAGCGATTTCCTGGGCGATCCCGAGGACCTCGAAGCACCACTGCAACGGTTGCGGTACAGTCGGCACGATGTGGTGTTGTTCCACGTCATGCACCATCACGAGTGGGAATTCGAATTTGAAGGCATGGTAAAATTTCTAGGCTTGGAAGTCGAAGACGAATTCACAACGCAAACCGAAGACATTCGCCGAGGCTACTTGGAAGCCGTCAAAGAACACACGCGAAAGCTGGACGAAGTCTGCCAACGCAATCGCGTGGAGTGCGTTCCTGTCGACACTAGTCGCCCGCTCGCCGAAGTGCTGATCGACTATCTCAATCACCGCAGCCGTCAAAATCGCGGCCGGTAAACCCAGCGAAGAATGAGATCAGTCTTCCGAAAGTTACTTGACTTTCGATGCTTAGCCCATCTCACGCGCCTTGACCGGGAAATTCGACCATCTTATACTCGCCGATCCGGCAAATGGCTTGCCAAACGTGAGAAAAACCAGGATTCGCTGTACGCCGCTCGTGAGAATGGATCGATGAGCAACGAACTCAAACAACAAGATCAGCCCCAACACCATCACGAAGAAAGTGAATTGGAACGCTGGGGCAAAGCGGTGATGGCGTGGCTGGAGAAGAATGGCATGCAGTTGGCCATCGGGCTGGCTGTGGTGGCCGTCATCGCCGCGATTGGAATCTTCTGGTCCCGAAGTGCCGCCGCGACCAAGGCAGCTCGCTGGGAACCGATGATCACCGCCAACGATGCGGAACGCTTCGCTGAAATCTCCGACGAATTCAGCGGCACCGTGGTGGCTGACTGGGCTCGACTGAAAGAATCACAGCGAGCACTCGCCGAGGGGATTCAACTCTCCATGACCGATCGCGAGGGCAGCATCGCCGAGCTGACCCGAGCACGCGAAGTTCTTGAAGGTTTGTTGAAAGACGACATTAGTGACATCATCCGCGAGCGAGCGTTGTATGCTCTCGGAAATACGATGGAAACTCTGGCGGGCGTCAATGTTGGCGAAGATGGCGAGAACGTTGATGGGGTGGAACCCGCCATCGAAGTGTATCAACGACTTGTGCAAACCTTCCCGAATTCCGTGTTTTTTGAACCGGCTCAAAAGCGAATTGCAGCTTTGAAATCCCCGGATACCCAAGAGTTCTACGCCTGGTACAAAAAGCAAGACCCGTCCCCAGCTGATCGGGAAGGTCCGAACGACAACCAGAATCCGGCGGGGGCTGCGAGTGAATTCCGTCCGCCTGCTTCACCGAACGATGGCCCCATGTTGCCCGGCGGGACCGACCAAGATGCGTTGAACGAGTTCGAGAATCTCATCAAAGACATCGAAGCCGAAAAAGCGGCGACCGAAGAAGATGCTTCGGAAGCAACAGAAGAATCCAAACCCGCTGCGGCCGAGAAAGCAGCGACGGAGTCTGCAACCGAAGAAGAAGCGTCATCGGATAGCGACGGTCCTGCGTTGCCGACTCCGGACGCAAACGATGATTCGGCCACGGAGTCCGACGCGAAATAGGTTGATCTCAACGGACTTCATGCGGACCGTGGAGTGTCGGGCGTAGAGAGTCAACAGAATTGCGATTGGTCGCTTCCGTTTTACTCTCCACCCCACCCTCTCGATGCAAGAGCGATGACCGATCAACCGCCCTCCCTCGAAAACGCCGAGCCGATCGAAATCACTGTCGAAGCTCGTGCTCATGGATGGCGGTTGGACCATTATTTGGCTCGGCTGTTCTCAAATTACAGCCGGGGGTTGTTTCAAACGGCAATTTCCCAGGAACGGATTCTTGTCAACGGTGTGGCCGCGAAGCCGTCACGCCGCGTGCGTGTCAATGACCGCCTAACTGTGCAACTCCCCGAGGTCCCCGACTCCAGCTTGGTGCCGGAAGATATTCCGCTCGATGTTCTCTACGAAGATGACTTTCTGGTTGTCATCAATAAGTCGGCGGACATGATCGTGCATCCCGGCAAAGGGAACTATCGCGGCACACTCGCCGGGGCGTTGCAATTCCACTTTGATTCCCTCAGCGACATGGCTGGCACACTCCGTCCGGGCATCGTGCACCGCTTGGATCGTGACACGACCGGTGTCCTCGTAGTCGCCAAGAACAACCAAGTTCATGGCCGACTCAGTGCTCAGTTCGAAGAACGTAGCGTTGAGAAAGAGTACCGAGCCGTCACCTGGGGGCACATCGAGTTCGACAGCGACTACATCGAAACTCATACGCGAACGCATCCCAAAGCCCGCGAGAAAATGATGACTTGTGAACCCGGCGGCAATGCCCGGAAAGCAAGTACGTTCTACGAAGTGTTGCGGCGATTCTCATTGCCGAACGGTCAGAAATTTACGTCGGTCAAGCTTCTGCCGAAGACCGGTCGCACACACCAACTTCGCGTGCACATGCAGCATCTCGGCACACCGATCATCGCCGATCGTTTGTACGGCGGACGGAAAGAACTCAAGAAATCCGTGCTGAATGAAGATGCGACCGACGGCGAAACCGTTCTCATCGCCCGACAAGCCCTGCACGCTCATCGGCTGAAATTTGCTCACCCCGATAGCGGTGAATCCATGGAGTTCATCGCCCCGCTGCCGGACGACATCGAACAAACGCTCGCAGCCATCGAAGCCGCGGAATAGAACACGCAGTGTGTCACGGCTCACAGAGCCGTGACACGCGATTGACTTAGGCGGCGCGTTGCACGGTTGTCGATTGTTCGTACCATTCGACGGTGCGTTTGAGACCTTCTTCGAGGTCCATCTTAGCTTGCCAACCGAGGAGTTGGTTCGCCCGAGTGGTGTCGAGACAACGCCGCGGTTGGCCGTCGGGTTTGGTGGCGTCCCACTGGATCTGGCCGGTGAAGCCGCAGGCGTCGGCGATGAGTGTGACCAATTCGCGAATCGGAATTTCCCGACCAGTGCCGAGGTTGATCGGCGTGGGTTCATCCATGACTTCGGCCGCCCGCACGATTCCGGCAGCGGCATCATCGACATAGAGAAACTCCCGCGAGGCCGATCCGGTGCCCCAACAAGAAATGCTGGGTTGCCGCGTGTCACGGGCTTCAATGCACTTGCGGATCAACGCCGGGATGACGTGCGAGGAACGCGGATCGAAATTATCACCGGGACCATAAAGATTCACCGGCACCGTGACGGCGCTCTTCATGCCGTATTCTTGACGGTAGGCGTCGAGCATCACGAACAACGCTTTTTTCGCCACACCGTAGGGAGCGTTGGTTTCTTCGGGATAGCCGTTCCAAATGTCGTCTTCAGAGAACGGCACCGGGGCGAATTTGGGATACGCACACACCGTCCCGGCTTGCACGAACTTCTCCACGCCACACATCCGAGCGTGTTCGACGAGATGCAAACCCATCGCCATGTTCGCGTAGAAGAACCGACCGGGATGCTCACGATTCGCGCCGATCCCGCCGACTTCCGCCGCCAAGTGAATCAACACATCGGGGCGGAAATGAGCAAACATTTTCCGCACCCCGGCTTCGGTCGTCAGGTCGTAATCTTTCCGGCGTGGCACATCGATCTGCCGACAACCACGCTCGCGCAGTTGGCCACAAACCACACGACCGAGAAATCCCGCACCGCCAGTAACGGTGACTCGCTTGTTGGACCAATTCATGGGGGTGTTAGTCATGACTACTCCAAGTCGTTCAGTTGATCATTGAACTCTTTCGAAATGGTCTCCCGAAGGCCCGGATGAGACATTAGTTGGACGGCAATCGTCAACGCAATTTGGGCTTCAAGACGTAACTCCTGATTCTGCTCTTCACGAGCCACGCGAGTTAGGGCTGGCAAGACTGTTTCCGCCGGGAATTCCGGATGGCGAGCGGCATACGCGAGCTGAGTCACTGCGATTCGCCGAACGGCCAACCGCTTATCATCGAGCAACTCAACCAACCCTGGAACAGCCGCCGTGCCCATTGCTAGTATTGCGTGGTTTGCTCGTTCTGGTCTTGCGGCGCGATAATCAGTTGCATTGGAATAACCAACCTGTTCGACATTCGCCTTCTGAGCGACCGACGGTTCATCCAACTGCGCAGCCATCTCGACGAGCGTCAGCAAGATCTCCGGATGAGCTTCCAAAGTCTTGGCGAGTTTCGCCTTCGATTGAACAACCGATTGCGGCGTCGGCGCATACGGTTCTGCCGCATTGGTGATGACTGGCGAAAAACCGAAACCGATCCAAAGACATAACGCGACTAGCATGCGAATCATGTGCGACTCCGTTCAGGAAAGAAGTTCCACTAAGGCGCGACAAACGACAATGGGGCCATCGCTTGCTGTTTGACCTGTCGACGGTAGTCGTCGTTGGCCAGAAAACCGATCAGCACCGCGAGACCTTGCTGGGCGGCTTCTTGGACTTTTGGATCAGCATCCTCTTGAGCCACGCGACTGAGTGCGGGCAATACGGTTGCCACGGGATACTCGACGCTGTCGTCCAAAGCGGCAAACGCGAGGTTTGCGGTGGCGGCCATACGATATTTCGAGTCTTTGTGTTCGAGCATTTTCAGGTGAGCCGGGATCGCTCGCGTTCCCAAACTGAGAATAGCTCGCATTGCTTCTTGCTCGTTCTTCTCGTTCACGGCCATCTCAACGATGTGATTGAGAATCTCCGGATGTTGCTCGATGACTTTGCCGAGCGCGTCTTTTTCGGCGACACGAGTCGCTTTCTTGGCTTTCAGAACTTCGGCGTCTTCGGGGCGGAGTTGGGGAGCCAGTCCAGGAATGCTGTGCCCAATTTGTTGCATGCGAGCGACGACTTCAGGGTCGAGTTCGCTCATGTTGATAACGCCGTTATTCCGCGCTGCCGACTCTGCCATCTGTCGGGCGGCAAACGGGTCGGAGTTAATGTAGGCTTGCATTGCCTGACTGTATTGTTGAACGGCTTCCGGGTTCGGAGCCGGCGTAGGCTTGGGTGTCGAAGCCGGTTCGTCTGCGAGAATCGGATTGGCAAGCGTGAGTAAGACGAGAGTGAGTCCCCAGCGAACACGTGCGGACATGATCGATTCTCCTAATGCAGTGTGCAACAGCTTTGTGAGCCATGCCGGGTGATGTTCTTGGAACGCACGGCTCACAGAGCCTTGGCACCCATCATCACGCTAGACTTCATCACATCATCAAACTAGGCGGCTTTGCGTGGGTATTTGGGGAAAGCATGCCCGGCGTTCCGAAGTGTTTTCTCACGGGCGGCGAGTTCCATGTCTTCATCGACCATCATTTGCACGAGTTGCTCGAAGCTGACCTTTGGTTGCCAGTCGAGTTTGCGTTTGGCGTTGGTCGCATCGCCGAGCAACAGATCCACTTCCGTCGGGCGGAAGTACCGCGGATCGATTTCCACGTAATCTTGGTAGTCCAACCCGACATGCGCAAACGCCAGTTCCAGGAACTCACGCACCGAGTGGGTTTCGCCGGTCGCGACGACGAAATCCTCGGCCTGTTCCTGTTGGAGCATTCGCCACATGGCTTCGACATAATCTCCGGCAAAGCCCCAATCGCGTTTGGCGTCGAGATTGCCGAGATAGAGTTTTTCCTGCAAACCGTGTTTGATCCGTCCCACGCCGAGCGTGATTTTTCGCGTCACGAATGTTTCGCCACGTCGGGGAGATTCGTGATTGAACAGAATCCCGTTGCTCGCGTGCAGTCCGTAAGCTTCGCGGTAATTCACCACGGCCCAATAGGAGAAGACTTTCGAACACGCATACGGGCTGCGTGGGTAGAACGGTGTGGTTTCTTTCTGCGGAGTTTCGACGACTTTGCCGAACATCTCGCTCGAAGACGCCTGATAGAATCGGATTTCTCGGCCGGTCGTGTCTTGCACTTCCCGCACAGCTTCAAGCAACCGCAGCGTGCCCATTGCGTCGATATCGGCGGAGTCGAGCGGCATATCGAAGCTCACCCGCACGTGGGATTGAGCCCCGAGGTTGTAGAGTTCATCGGGTTGGGTGGCGTCCAACACGCGACGCAAACTGTTCGCGTCGGAAAGATCACCATAATGCAACTTCAGTCGCACATCCGGATTATGGGGATCTTGATAAAGATGATCGATTCGGCCCGTGTTGATCGTCGAAGCTCGCCGGATCAAACCGTGAACTTCGTACCCTTTGGAGAGCAGCAACTCGGCCAGGTAACTTCCGTCTTGCCCGGTGATACCAGTGATCAAGGCGACGGGACGGGATTTCGAATCGTGGGCGTCCATGCGTGTTCCTGTCTGTTGCGTCCATGCATCCATTTGAACGGTTGGGATGTAGCGGACACTCGGTTTTTCGTCAATAGCGAATGCGAATCGAGGGTGGAGCGTGGTCGGTCGCGAGTCCGGCGAACAACCGCCGATTTCTTGACTCTCTACTTGCGACCCTGAACTCTCCGTGTTCCATCACCGATGCGGATACTGCACAGGGACCGCGCCGGTGCCGAAGTCGTGTCCGAGTCCGGCCCGGTAGTCGGGTGCTCCGGTTTCTGGGCGGAGGTTGAAGTCTTCCGGACGGTAGGAGTGGTAATCGTTGGGTCCAATCATCATGCCCGACGAAACCGCTGGACGGTTGTTGGCCGCTCCTTGCCCCCACTGACCGCGTTGCGTCGAGAGTTGCTGTAAGTCGTCGTTGTACGTGGCGGCGTGCTCTTGTCGTTGCTGATCATACGCGTTCAGCGGACCGGAATTCCGATGCGGATACTGTTGGGGATCGGTCGGTCCGTTTTGAGGATCGGTTTGACCAGGGTTCTGCTGGAAGGCACCGTTCTGATCGAATCGTCGTTCCATCGGCATGCCGTTGGGTTGATGTCGCGATTCGTTCGGCTGAATCACCGGCATACCGTTCAGATTTGCGGAACCGTTCGTGTGGGGCCACTGACCAGGTGTGTTGGCACCGGATTCCATTGGTCGACTCCAGTTCGAACTGGAATACTGATCCTGCGTGCCCCAATCGGGAGCGGCGGGTCGGTTTTGCCATTTTGGAGTCGCGATGCCTTGCGTTTGCGAATTCGATCCCGGCAATTCACGCCGTGGAGGCGCCATCCCATGCGGCTGAATAATCGGAGCGGCAGACCCGTCGGCCATCAGCCGGGGTTGACTGCCATGGGGGACCGGATCGGACGATCGCAGTCCCGGAAAAACTGCACCCGGTCCGGTTTGCATGCCCATTTCAGCTGCTTGGCGAGCGGCGGTGTAGTCGGTTTGCTGAATCGAACCCTGGGGCATCCGAGAGGCATACCGTGTTGCGGACTCCTCAGCGGTGGGAACTTGGGACCAATTTTGCTCGGGAATGTTCTCCCAACGCGGGGCTTCCGGTCGGGAGTCGATCGAATTTCGTGAGGCCAAAGCGTCCGACGGATTCCCGGCATCCCGATTGTTCATGTCGTACCGAGTCGTGTGGTTTGGCGGCGCGGCGTCGAAGTCCGCGTGTTGGAGACGATCGTGATCATCGAAACGCGAACCGTACGCCACTTGAGTCGACGAGTGCGGCGGCGGAGCCATCATGGACTGATCGTAGTCTCGTCGCGTGTCTGCCATTGACCGTGGAGCCGACGTGGGTTGTTGAGTTCTTCGCTGCTGAGTTCTTGCCAATGTCGTTTGTTCGGACGCGGTGGGCCATTCCGGATTCGGTTGTGTTGGCCAAGCTCGTGCGGATGGTGATTGCGGAGCGGACGATGAGCGGTCGATGTCACGAAGTGCGTTCGCCAAGTGTTCGTCCGGCACACGTCCGCCCTGTCCTGCGTGAACAACACGCGGTCGCGGACGCTGTTGCGGTCGCGGCATCGGGCGACTTGGCTCACGTGGCGGGCGTGATGCGGCCCGTTCCGTACGAGCCGCCGCCATCTTACGACGCAACCATTCGTTCGGGTCGACCCCTTCTGGTGGTGTCTCCGAATTCAAATCCATGCTGTCGTTGGCTGGTCCGCTCGAGAACAACGCCGCCAGCGTTTGCTCGACTTCCCGAGAGCTTTGCACCGTTCGCAACACAGATTCGGCTTTCGCACGGTCGAACAACACGGAGAGGTTATCGCGAGCGTGTCGGTGTTGCGGATCCACTTGCAAGGCTTCGCGGAGAAACTTCTCGCTCTCGATGGGTCGGCCTTGCAGGAAGTACGAATACCCTAAATCGCTGAGCAAGTCGGCATCGGTCGGTCGACCACGAAGTGCTCGGAGGTAGTGTTTCTCGGCGGTGGCGTATTGACCTTCCCGGTCCGCGAGAATCCCAAGCCGGTGATGCGCTTCGGCGTGATCGGGATGTTCGTCGAGAACCTGTTGATACAATCGGCGGGCGTCATCGGCACGCCCACGCACGACGGCATCGTGTGCTTGTTGCAACCACGCTTGAACACGCGGCGAATCGGCAGCCGGACGTCCAAGTGGCAAACCAGATTCCCGTCCTCGGCTGACGAATTTCTTGGCTTCCAATTCCTCGCGATCCGACGAGGACGCGAACGCCTCTCGAATTGCTTCCGGGTTCGATGAACTCGCGGTGCTGCCTTTGAAGAACGGAGGCGATTGGCAACCACACAGCATCATGCTGCCCGAAATGGTCAATAGGCCAACAGAAGCGGCTTTGCGGAACGGATGTCGCATCGGGCGGTTCTCCCGGATCGATCCAACCACGGAACGTTCACACCAAAGGCATCGCGGACCGCGACCTGCCTGCAGAACGAACCGTTCTCAGCGAATGCCGATTGAAATCGATGGACGAGTTTTGAAGAGACTTCAGAGAAAAGAGTGCGGCGGGTTATAGATTGCGTCCAGATCCATGTCGAGACCAATTCCGAACCCGTCGATCGGAACACCCTCAATCGTAGTCGTCGAACCCCACTCATGGTCTCAAATAAACCGACGTCGATGGTCAGACAGGAAGCGAAGGCAGCCTGGGCAAACTACTAAACTCTTGCCGAACACAAATTGACGATTTGGCAGACTATTCGTGCACTGATTCGACAAAACTGGACTAGGCAAGATCTTTCGTACGAAATAACTTTCAGCGCTAACTCACGCGTAACAGAGCGGTTCTAGACCGAGCAATGGCCTCGAACTAGCCCCGCAGACCATTCGCGAGCATGAGGCTCGCGTGAGCGTGGTGACGGTCAGGGATGAACTCACAGCCGAGAGGATGACGCGAATGGCGAACGAAATGATAGCCAGTTCCCAGCCAGATATGATGGCTGGTGTGCCCGGAGGCGATTCTTTCGACATTCTCCAAATACTGAAGCGACGATGGGCGGTTTTGGTCGTCGCTGTCGCGTTGGGTTGGGCCGCATCGGTGGCGTATTGGTATCTCACACCGCCCACGTACGAATCGGCAGCTCAGTTGATGATCATGCGTCGTGACCCGCGATTGGCCACGCGTGGTGTGCAGGACGGTCAGACCGGCGGTGTCGGCGAAGATATTCTCGCGACTCACATGCAGTTGCTGCAAAGCCCCCGGATCGTCAAGGACGCTCTCAAAGGAGGCGAACTGTACGACTTGGAGTCCATCAAGGGCGAACTCCAGCCCAATGAAACCCCGGTCGATTATGTGATTGATCACTTGGATGTCACGCGGGGTGGTTCCGGTGGAGCGAAGGAAGCGAATGTGCTCAACATTAACTTCCGACACAACTCCCCGCGGGATTCGCAGTTGATCGTCAATGCGTTGGTTCAGCGATTTCAGTCGTTCGTCGATGAACAATCCGAAGACGTCAACAACGAAGCTGCGGAACTCATCGCCCGTGCCCGCAAGGACTTGGAAAACGAACTGAGTGAAGTGGAATCCGAACGTCTCAACATGCGGAAGAACGCCCCGTTGTTGTGGAACGGATCGGAAAGCAACAACATTCACCGAACCCGTTACGAGCAGATTCAGCAAGAACTCTCCGCTCTACGATTACAAGCCACTGAAGCCGAATCCCGATTACAAATCGTTCGAGACGTCGTCAAACGCGACTCGGGTTCGTCTGTCAATATGCTTCAGAAGCTGTCATTGATCGACGACGAAAACTTAGCGCGACTCGGGGTGTTCGTGGAAGTCATCGGTAGTGAAGCTAGTTCCGCCAGCTTCCAAGCAAGTATGCCGGTGCGGTTGGAGGAGGCGAAGGCTCAGTACGAAGTTCTCGCCCAACTTCGAGCGGAAGAAAAAAACCTCTTGGAGAACTTCGCGCCGCGGCATCCCGAAGTCGTCCGCATTCGGCACAAAATTGAAGAAGCCAAACGAGTGCTCAAGGAAACGTCTGGCACCACAACCCTCACAGGAAACGAGAAAACGCTTACGCCGGACGGTATTGTCGATGCCTATGCCCGGATCCTCGAGAACGATTTGCAGTCGATCAAGAAGCGTGAAGAAGGACTGCTTGCACTGGCGGCTCAGGAAGAAGAGTCCGCGAAAGAACTCGTCGTCTACGAACTGCAGGACGAAACGCTCGATAAGCAGGTTGCCCGTCGTCAAGAGTTGTACAACGCCGTCGTTGAGCGACTGCGAGACATCAATATGGCGAAAGATTACGGTGGGTTCATCAATGAACTCATTGCGTCCCCGTCATTTGGGGATACCGTTTGGCCGAACTTGCCGTTGTGCGTCGTACTTGGCACGTTCCTTGGATTGTTGGGTGGGGTTGGTGGGGCACTTGCGTTGGAATACCAAGACCGTTCCTTCCGAGATGCGGACGAAGTCGCCGCCGTGCTGGACCTGCCGGTTCTCAGCCAAGTCCCATTCTTGGAAATTCCGGAGGAAGCCACCAACCCGTTGCACGCGACGATGGACCTCACGGTCTGTGCGTTGCACTCTCCACAATCTCCGGAGGCAGAAGTCTTCCGGGGTTTGCGAACGCAAATGTTCTTCGCCGCCAATGGAGAGGAACTACGCGTCCTCGCGATCACGAGTGCCAAACCGGGCGACGGCAAAACCACGGTTACCGCGAACTTGGCGTTTAGCTTGGCTCAGACCGGGCGTCGGGTGTTGCTCGTCGACTGTGATATGCGGCGTCCACGGATGAACCAAGTCTTTGGGGTCGAAAACGAAACGGGCCTCAGTTTGGTGTTGCAAGGTCAAGTCAAACCGTCGGACGTGATTCATGCCGTCCCAGAGACGAACGTGACATTCCTGCCTGCCGGTCCGAACCCCGGCAACCCAGCGGAGATGTTGGAATCAGTCGCGTTCCACGAATTCCTGGAAACCGCCAAGAGCGAGTACGACTTCGTTCTCCTGGACTGTCCGCCGGTTCTGAAGGTGGCCGATCCGTGCATCATCGCCTCTCAAGTAGATGGCATGTTGCTGGCATTGCGGGTCTCGCAGGACACCAAACCCGAAGCCCTCAAGACGTTGGAAATGCTCGACCAAACCGGTGTCACCATGTTGGGCTTGGTCCTCAACTGTTGGGATGCCGGCGGCAGTTTCGACACCTACGGCGGCGGGTACGGGTATGGTTACGGCTACGGCGATTACGCCCCGGACGAAACCCCCAAGGCGGCTGCGTAACCACACACGAACTGCTATACTACGATACGGAAAGTCGAGTCGATCAGTTGATCGGCTCGGCTTTTTGCGTGGATGCACCCGCGATCTGAATCTGTAACCGGGAATCGATTTGGCCCATGAATGACGCTCTCCATGTCGCGATGCTGCAAATGAAGTGCACCGAGCATCCGGCTGTCAACTTGCAAATTGCCCAAGACATGATTCGCGAAGCCGCCGCAGCTGGTGCGCACATTGTGTGTTTGCCGGAATTGTTTTTGGCTCCGTATTTCTGTCAGACCGAAGACCATGTGCACTTCGATCTCGCCGAACCCATTCCCGGCCCGACGACCGAAGCCCTTCAAGAGACCGCCCGCGAATCTGGAACCGTCGTGATTGCTAGTTTGTTCGAGCGTCGCGCTCCGGGGCTGTATCACAATACGACAGCCGTTATCGATGCGGATGGCCAATACCTTGGCAAGTACCGCAAGATGCACATTCCCGACGATCCGCTGTACTACGAGAAGTTTTATTTCACACCCGGCGATCTCGGTTTCAAGACGTTTGAAACGAAATTCGCCCGCATTGGCGTGTTGATCTGCTGGGATCAATGGTTTCCCGAAGCGGCTCGATTGACCGCCATGCAGGGTGCGGAGATCTTGTTCTATCCCACCGCGATCGGTTGGCATCCCAGTGAGAAAGCCGAGTACGGTGTTGCCCAACACGGCAGTTGGGAACTCATTCAGCGTTCGCACGCGGTCGCCAACGGTTGCTATGTGTTCGCCGTTAACCGCACCGGATTCGAAGCGACCCCCACGAGCGATTCCCCCACTCTCACATCCGCCGCCGAGTCCGGTGGCATCGAATTTTGGGGTCAAAGTTTCGCGGCTGATCCTTCGGGAACTATCATCGCGAAGGCGTCCAGTGATGAAGCGGAAGTCGTCGTTGTGCCGATCAATCGGGAGCAGATCGATGTCACCCGCACGCACTGGCCATTCCTTCGGGACCGCCGTATCGACGCTTATGGCCCGCTGACAAAACGCTACATCGACGCTGACTGATCGAAAGCCCATTATGAAACCGATCACATCGGGAACGTTCAGCCAACGGAATTTCCGCATGCCCGCCGAGTGGGAACCGCACGCCGCCACATGGGTGTCTTGGCCGCACAAGGAAGACTCTTGGCCGGGGAAGTTCGAGACGATTCCGCCGGTCTACGCGCAAATGGTGACGCACCTCGCGAGCTCCGAACCGGTGCACATCAACGTCAACGATGCCGCTATGGAAGCGGAGGCGCGTGGGCATCTCGACCAAGCCGGTGCGAGTGGGGAAATTCACTTTCATCACTTCCCAACCAACGATGCGTGGTGTCGCGACCACGGGGCAATCATCATCAAAAATCCAGACGGAGACCGCCACGCTCTCGATTGGCAATACAACGCGTGGGGTGAAAAGTATCCGCCGTTCGATCTCGACAACCAAATCCCCGGGCAAATGGCAGACACGCTCGGCATTCCCAGCACACCGATTCCATTAGTGCTCGAAGGTGGCTCGATCGACGTGAACGGACAAGGCGTCCTGCTGACGACCGAATCGTGTTTGCTCAATCCTAATCGGAATCCGCAGTTTTCTAAGGTGGAGATCGAGCAATATCTCAAAGACTTCTTCGGCGTCACGGAAATTTGGTGGTTGGGTGATGGAATTGTCGGTGACGACACTGATGGCCACATCGACGACCTTACCCGATTCGTCAACCCGACGACTGTCGTGACGGTAGTTGAAGAAAACCCTGACGATGTGAACTATCGCCCGTTGCAAGAAAATCGGCGGCGGTTGGATGCGTTTCGAATCGACGGCCAACCGTTGAACGTCATCGAACTACCGATGCCGTCGCCAGTGGAATACGACGGGGAACGACTTCCCGCCAGCTACGCGAATTTCTACATCGCTAACCGGGTCGTCTTGGTTCCCACCTACAATTGCCCAGCGGATGCAGTCGCCAGGGAAACATTGGGGCGGTGTTTTCCGGATCGGGAAATCATCGGCGTGGACTGTACCGATCTCGTGTGGGGATTGGGTGCGTTTCACTGTCTGACACAGCAAATCCCGGCGTAAAAAAAGCCGCCGGTTAAAACCGACGGCTTCGCGAATTCGTTTTCCTCAAGAATAGGTCTAGCTGTCGAGACCTTTCAGACGGCCTTTGCTGTCGCCGATGCTTTCAACTTGGGCTCCCACGCGATCGAGCATGGAGAGGAACAGGTTGTTGAGGGGCGTTTCTTTCGGATAAGCCACGTGCCGACCGGTTTCGATCGTGCCACCACCGCGACCGGCCAACACGATTGGCAAGTCGTGGTGGGTGTGTCGGTTGGCGTCGCTGATCGCACTTCCGTAGAGAATCATGCTGTTATCGAGCACGTTGCCTTCACCCTCACGAGTGTTGCGGAGTTTTTCGAGGAACTTCGCGTACTGTTCGGCGAGGAACAAATCGATCTTCGCAATCTGATCCATCTTCTTGCGATCGTTGCGGTGGTGAGACAGCGAGTGATGGCCGTCGGTCACTTCGACTTCCGGATAGGTACGGTTGGAACCGGCGTTCGCCAGCATGAACGTTGCCACGCGGGTTGTGTCGGTTTGGAACGCTAACGCCATGATGTCGTACATCAATGCGATGTGCTGAGCGGTTTCCTTCGGAATGCCTTCGGGCACATTGTATTCCGGGACTTCGGCGGCTGTCACAGCGGACTGTTGAATCCGCAATTCCAATTCGCGAACGCTGGTGAAGTACTCGTCGACTTTCCGACGGTCGGTTTGGCCGAGACGTTGTTGCAGTTTGCGAGCGTCCTCGGAGACCAGGTCCAGAATGCTTTGTCGATAGAAATCACGACGAGCTTTCTTCTGGACATCTTCACCGGTGCCGAACAACCGTTCGAAGGCCAACCGGGGGTTGATTTCCTTCGCCATCGGCGTGGTCGGCGTTTTCCAAGAGATGTTCGAGGAATAGGCACAGCTATAACCGGAATCGCAGTTACCGGCGTTGCGGCTGCGGTCCACACCAAGTTCGATCGACGGAAGCCGCGTGTATTTACCGATGTCGTCGGCGGCGGCTTGGTCGACCGAAATGCCCAATTTGATGTCAGCGCCATTGGTCTTGTAGGCTTGGCAACCGGTCAAGAAGACCGAGGCGTTCCGGGCGTGGTCTCCACCGCCATCGCCGTTAGCACGACCATGGTGCTGCGTGAGCCCGGAGAAGATGTTGATATCGTCTTTCAGACCGGCAAGGGGTTTGAGCGTGGGAGAGAACTCGTAGTCTCGCCCTTCTCCCTTCACTTGCCATTGGTCCATGATCGCACCGTTGGCGAAGAAGATGCACGCCATTCGCACCGGTGGTTTCGACGCTGCAGCGGCCGCCTGTGCCGGGCGAATCAAACTTGTTCGTGGCGACATAATGTCCAACAGTGGCAAAGCCATTGCCGTCCCGGCACCGCGAAGAAATGTTCGACGGGGAATGTGATTCTTTTTCGTATCCATGATTAGCCTTTCCGACTTGTGTCGAGTGCTCCGAAACGCACAGCACGATCACTCTGGGTTACTTGGTGGTTTCGACTTGTTGGTTACGACGTTTCAGGAATGGATCACTCAACACCACCTGAGTCATCAGGGTGCTGAATCGATCCCCGTTCTCTTTCATCTGCTTCGTAATTTCGTCGATCGCGCATCGGTCATAGTATTCCACACCGCGACCGAGTGCATAGGTCAACATCTTCTCTGCCAATGAGCGGCGGAAATCGTCGTTACGGTTCTTGAGAAGTTTGACCAACTCAACCGGTCCGTTAAACGGTCCACTGCCTTTGAGGTCGGCAGAGGCATCGATGTCGATTCCCTCATCCTGATCACGCCATTGGCCGATGGCATCGAAGTTTTCGAAGCCGAAGCCGATGGCGTCCATCACACGGTGACACGACGCACATGCCGGGTCTTTCCGGTGAAGTTCCAATTGTTCACGAAGCGACGCCCCGTCCGGAGCCTTCGCAGCGGTTTCTTCGAGTTCCGGCACATTCGGCGGTGCCGGTGGCGGAGGTGTGCCGAGGATGTTTTCCATCACCCATTTGCCGCGTTTGACCGGGCTGGTTCGCACGGGATTGCTGGTCAACGTGAGAATACTTCCCTGCGTCAACACGCCGCGTCGTGGCAATCCGGTCAACGAAACTTTCCGGAATTGATCGCCTTTGACGCCACCAATCCCGTAGAGCTTCGCGAGCCGTTCGTTGACGAACGTGAAATCGCCGTCGAGGAACTCGAACACATTCCGATCTTCCCGCATGACCGTTTCGAAGAATTTGCGGGTTTCGGTTTGCATGTCTTTCCGCAGGTCTTCGTTGAACTGCGGGAAGAGTTTGGGGTCGGGTTCCATCTCGTCGAGCATTCGCAAGTTCAGCCATTGCATGGCGAAGTTGTCGACGATGGCCTGCGATTTCGGGTCGGCCAACATCCGCCGAACTTGTGTTCGGAGCACATCCGGTTTGTGAAGTTGTCCCGCCTTGGCCAGCTCGAACAATTGCTTATCGGGCATGCTACTCCAAAGGAAGTAACTCAGCCGCGAGGCGAGATCGTAATCTTCGATGTTTTGGATCGCGGGGGTATCGGTGGGCCGTGCGTCACTTTCCACCCGGAACAAGAAGTGCGGAGACACCAACGCCGCTGACACCGCGAGTTGGATCCCTTGCTCGAAGGTATCCCCTCGTTTGATGGCCAACTTTACGAGTTCTTGGAACCGTTCGATTTCTTCGTCACCCACGGGACGACGGAACGCACGCGGCAGGAACTTCCGTAAGATTTCTTCGCTGGCTCGGTCGGGAGTTTCATCTTTCCCCGGCCGAGTGAATACCACTCGCTGATGCGATTCAGGCAGAAGATCGAATTGGAAATCCCGAGGCCCTTTCACCGTGATGGATCGAACGCCGGCGTTTCGGTCGCGTTGATTGCGGTCTTTGGCTTTCGGGTTGTAGTAGTCGTTGATGAAAGCCACTTCGACTTTTCGTTGGCCTTCGGTCAACCGAACCGGGTACTCGAACGTTTCGGTCTTCATATTCTTTTCGGTCACGAAGGTGTGAACCGATTTGCCGTCAATTCGCAATTGCAGCTTGGCTTTTTCATCACCAGCTTGTTGCCCCATGCCTTCCACGATGACGAGATATTCGCTCGTCATCGGAATCTTCACCTTCGCCGCCACGGAACCACTCGATGCCATCCAGGCGTACCCGCGATCTCGGAGTGCGGCACTGCCTTCGAGTTGCAAATCCCGACCGGCAACCCGGCGATCGACTTGCGAAAACGGATCGGCAACAATTGCACGGCTGGCCACTTCCTCGGCGGCTTCGACATATTTCTCAAACAGCAGCGGCGGCAGCGACAGTACGTCGCCGATGTTGTCAAATCCGTAGCCGACTTCGTCGGAAGGAAAATCCTCGGCGGGATGAAAATCGACACCAAGCAAATCGCGGATTGTGTTATCGTATTCGGCCCGGTTCAATCGTTGGATCGTCACACGACCGGGATCGGGCGGCAAACTGCAATCGACATAGAACAAACGATCATCGAGCCAACTCAGGACTCGTTCCCGTTCCTTCGCGGTGGGTTGAGCATAGTGATCGCCGGGCGGCATGGCTTCGGCGACAATCATCCGCAGGGCTTTTTCGTATTGTCGACGATTTTTGTCGATATGTTCGGCGGTGGTGTCGTCATCAAAGGCCAATCCAGCTTCCTCGACACCATCGGCGTGACAATCAAAGCAGTATTTTTCCAGAAACGGACGCACATCTTTCTGGAATGCCGCTTCCGTTGCGGGAGATTCGCTCCGTTGCTGTGGTTGGTCTTTGTCTCCCGAAGCGGCCGCCGCAGTTTGCGGTTGCGAGACGCCTGAGAAATTCCGAAACAGAAGAATCGCCATCGTCAACGCGACAGCACTACTGAACCCCAACAGACCACGCCATCCCCAAGTCCGTTTCTTCGGTCGGGCTGGCTTCGGCCGAGCCAATCGTTTGCGGACGCTCGGCGGAATCGGAGTTTTCGACGCCTGAGACTTTGCCGCTGCCTGCGACGGAACTTGAATAGAAGCAATGGTTTGCGGCGACCGCTCTTTCCCGATCGGACGCCGAGCCGATGTCTTGGAACGGCGTTTCGGCGGAGTGGGAACGATAAACCTGGCCGCACACTGTTTGTTCGGGCAGGTTCCTTTTCGACCCGCAAAACGTCCATGGACGTTGAATTTCACGCCACAAGATCGGCAGCGAATCCGAATGAGATCATCGGTCGAAACAGTCACTATCGAAAACCCCCTCTAGGTTGGCATGGTGACAACGGGGGCCACAAGACGAACGTGGCAGGTCTAATTCAGGCATCCGTCGGCGGGATTCAATGCACTCGTCTTCGTGAGCATGAGCCAACGGAAGGATGGAATGTCAGCAATTTGCTATCGTTAAGTTTACGCGATACCTTGGGAAAAAGTAAAGGAAATCCATAAACATTGATACGATGTTGATCAATTGGTGTCGAAAACATCGCCTCATGAATTTGTCTTCGGTGATCTGTTTGGTGGATTTCCCGGAAAAATCCGTTTGAGCGGTAGTCTGTGGGAAAACTCTGGGCTTCCGTTGGGTTTTTGCTGTTCAGACTCGCAGTAACTCCGGTAAATTTGCATACTCAATTGAATTCTTTTGCATCTAATTCTTCCAGTTTTCGTATCCGGGCCTTGGACAATCGTTCGCGGAGGAGCATCGACCGAGGGCCGATCCGATGTTCGAAATGAAACCGTAAACCGATATGTCACCATTTGAACTCATCGGCGCACTGCTTGCGTTTCAAGTTGCTCTCGGCCTGATTGGCGAGTTAATTTCCCGACTCACGCCTTTTGGTCGGCAAGATTCCTCGCTGATTGTCGAGGTCTTTCAAATTCCTCAAGCTCCCGATGGAGTGCTGGAATTGAGCGGCCGTCGCGGTGGATTCTGGGGGTTGGTGCTGATGACCATCGGCAAACACGCACGGGAACGGCTGACGGTCGATTCCACCGAAGTTCGCCTGGAATCCGACAGTCTGATGGGGAAATCGTTGCAAGTGATGCCGGTAACTCGCCGTCTGGGTGTGACCGCATATGCCAGCCGATCCGGGATCTACCTGGCTTACGCAGTGGCCACGTTCCTGTTCGGTTTGCCGGGGCTGTTCATGAACTCCACGTTCTTTGGGCACATGCTTTACCTGGCGATTCTGTTAACGCTTGTAGGTGCATGGTTGACGGTTTTCGCGATGTCCATGCGGTATGGCGTGCACATTACCGGTCCGCTGACGATTGGAGTCGCGTTCAAACCGGGAGTTGTGAACAGCCGCAAAGTCACGTTCGCCGAAGTGATTCAAGCCGCCGACGCCATCACAAATTGGGTTCAAGACGCCGTTGAATCCCCCGAGATCGCGTTGCCACCGATGCCGCAACCCGTTGTGCAATCGCCTCCGGTTCCGCAACCGACCGTCGCACCGCCTCAACGGCGGACACACGATCCGCTAACGAATGTGCCGAAAGGCAGTCAGTTTGGCGGTCCGGCTGATTTCTCTGCGGATGAACCAGGAATCGCGGACTCCGTTCGGATGGAACAATCTCGGTCCATTCCGGGTGGCCCAAGCCAACCAGAGCGTTTGCCCGGCACGGGAACCGTCCCGGATACCGGTGGCATCGATTTCGGATCGCAAGTCCCCGGTGGATTTGGCAACGACGACGACGATGACGACAACGAGTGGGGTCAAACTCCCACCAACACCGTGGGTTGGGAAGACCAGACGGAACACGCCAGCGACGAAGACCGTGCCGTGAAAGTGCTCAACGAAATTCGATCGGGTGAAATGACCGCAACGCAAGCCCGTCGCCATTTGCAAGATGTGATGCGTCAATACCCGACCACGCAAGCGGCACGGAAAGCTCGGCAGATGCTCAATGACATCGAGCAGGGCAACATCCGAGAACGAGGCAAAGAGGCGGACCCTGAAGAACTGGCCTTCA
Organism: Thalassoroseus pseudoceratinae; assembly: GCF_011634775.1. Taxonomy (NCBI): domain Bacteria; kingdom Pseudomonadati; phylum Planctomycetota; class Planctomycetia; order Planctomycetales; family Planctomycetaceae; genus Thalassoroseus; species Thalassoroseus pseudoceratinae. The sequence goes on along the minus strand of NZ_JAALXT010000007.1, from coordinate 452,222 downwards.
ATGCGTTTGAACAGATCAAAGGGCGATCGGATATGTCTCGCGGAGAGATCAAACAGCGATTGCAATTGATCGTCAAAAAATGGCCTAACACTCGTGCTGGTCGGCAAGCCAACGATAAACTCCGGCAACTTCTCCGTGGCAACAGCTAGGACGATGCACTTGGCAATGGCAGTCTCGTTTCTGCCTGGCTTCTGTGACAGAAATTGGGATCTGAATTATCACTCACGAAACGCACGCGGAATTCCTCTCCAACTACATTGCCGAGCATATTCCGTTGTCTCGAGCGATGGGGTTCGAGGTGCGGGCAGTTTCCGAAACGGGAATCGAGTTGTTTGTGCCGCTCGCTCCGAACATCAATCATCGGGACTCGGCCTTTGGGGGTAGCATTTCGGCGGCGGGAATCATGGCGGGTTGGGGCTTGCTGCATCACAACTGCCGCATGCGAGGATTCCGACCAACGCTCGTTGTCCAAGAAAGCACCACGCGATATCTCAAGCCAATTCTCGAAGACTTTTTGGTCACGGTGAAGCCCATCGAACCGGCGGCTTGGCAGAAGTTCTTCCGCACTCTGGAAGCTCGTCGCAAAGCCCGATTGCGGGTGACGTCGGTCATCCAATCCGCTGGCGTCACTCTCGCCGAGCAAGATGGCACCTTCGTCGCCATGCTGCGTGAGCCAAGTCCATCGTAGACGTCCACAAGTCCCGACATCCCAACAAGTCACGTATAAAGCCGTAGCCCCCGCGTGACTCGGTTCCTGGGAAACGCATGGAACGGTTGACCATTCGCAATCTTCCTTCGATGATCCAGTTTGAAGGAACTTTTGCCGACAGACTCCGTCTCTACGGTGGTTCTGCAGGTTTTCATCGCGAGGAGCGTTCCCATGCGGCGGTTTGGATTGATTGGGTTGATCGTTGGTAGTTTTGTTTTCGGTGGAGGAGGACCGATGCCCCAAGCGGACGCGGCGAAAATTGGATTCATCGAAGACTTCGCGTTGGCGAAGAACCGCGAACGTGCATTGTCGCAATTGATTCCCGGAACCGAAGACTACTACTACTTCAACGCCCTGCACTTCCAGCACACCGAGCAGTTCGACAAAGTCAGCGACTTGCTCACCCCGTGGGTTAAACGTCATGGACGTACACAGCGGTACCGGGAAATTGAACACCGCCAAGCCCTGCTCACTTACCAACGCACACCGCAAAATTCGTTGGATTATCTCAAGCGGGAACTCAATCTCCGGCTGAACCATCAACGACAACGACTCGGCGAGAAACCCAACCTGCCGACCAAGTTGGACCCGAAACAAATCTCACGGGAAACACTCACTCAACGGGCACTCACGCAGCAGAAAGATCTGCAAGGGTTCGAAGATGCCGCGTTGGATTGGGTCATTGATCGCAAGCTCTCCGAGAACGAACGCTGGGAGTTTCTCAAACGCATTGACCGTCCGGATTATGAAAACCTTGTCGATCACATCATTGCCGATCTGGGAACGCGGCACAGTGGCGGTTTCGGATATTTGGAGATCCACAAGAAACTGTTGTTGGCACAGCTGAACGAATTGCTCGAAAAGAAACCCGATCTGCGGAACGCTCAGAACTTCGTCAATACTTACCTGCAAAAGTTGCGTCCGTCCGACGATGTCGATTGGCCCCACGACGATGATGCACAACTTGCGTATCTGGAACGTCTGTGGTCATTCGTCTCCACGTTGGAACCGCGTTACAACACGCTCAAAGCCCACGTGTTGTATCATCGGTTGAAGTACGACCTAAAGCACGGCGTGTTCAACAAACAACGCTTCATGACGTACCTCGCGTTGCCACGTCAAATTGGCTACATGAAGCCTGATTATCTCCGCTCGCCCGCGCAGCGAAATTGGAACGCGAATCTCGGGGAGAACTTCCAAGGCATCACGTTGTTCCCGGCGATCCGCAACGACGAATCCCTGGTGCGAGCCTACTTGGCTCACTTCTTCCTCGAAGAAACGGACATCAAACCGTACGCCAAATATGTGAACGATGTGTTCCTGCGGAAGTTGCTCGCGGAGACGAAAATCGTCAACTGGCTCGGTGATCCGGAACAGTGGGCGTCGTTGCTTTCGCCAGAAGAATATCGGACGTTGAAAGACCGGGTCGATCTCGATTTCGCACCGACGAACCCCGATCACTTCGATCCGGAAGACCCCGTCAGCTTGGATGTTTCCGTCAAGAATGTGCGGAACTTGCTGATCAAGGTTTATGAGATCAACACGCTGACTTGGTACCGCCAAAGCGGACGGGAAGTCCGTACGGATATCAATCTCGACGGGTTAGTACCGAACTCCGAACAAACGCAAACCTACGACGAACCACCCGTTCGCCGGATCAAACGCCACTTCGAGTTCCCCGCCCTCGACAAACGCGGCGTGTACGTGATCGACTTCATCGGCAACGGACGCAGTAGCCGAGCGGTCATTCGCAAAGGGCGGTTGCATTTCGTAATGCACACCGATGTTTCCGGCCACGTCTTCACCGTGCTCGATTCGAAGAACGAAGTCGTACCGAACGCGGAACTTTGGCTTGGCGGTCAGAAATACACGGCGGACAAGAATCATCACATCGCCGTCCCGTTCACAGCCAGTGCCAAGCAACAGCTGATCATTCTGTGTGCGGATGATTTTTGTTCGCTCACGCGGTTTCCGCATCAGCAGGAAAACTACACACTCCAAGCGGGTTTTCTCGTCGACCGAGAAGCACTGCTGAAGAACCGGCAAGCACGAGTACTCATCCGACCGCAATTGCTCGTGCAATCGGTCGCCGCTCCGTTGGAACTCTTGAAGAACGTCAGCTTGACGATTGTTTCCACCGACCTCGATGGCGTGACCGCAACCCAGCGGTTTTCTAGCGAGACGTTGAAACTTTCGCCGGAACGCGAATCGGTCGTGGAATTCAACGTGCCGGATCGGTTGTCGAAGTTGCTGTTCACATTGGAAGGGAAAGTCGAGAATCTCAGCCAAGGAGATGACGCGTCCGTTTCAGCGTCGCGGACGTTCGAGATCAATCAAATCGATCGGTCGGACAAGATCAGTGATTTGTTCCTCGCCGAATTCAGTGGAGAGTACTTCGCCAATTTGCTCGGTCGTTCGGGGGAACCGTTGGCGGACCGTCCAGTGCGGTTGGAGATCAAACACCGCGACTTCACCCGTACCGTGCAACTCACCCTGCAAACCAATGCCGCCGGTCGGATCGAGTTGGGTCAATTGGTTGGCGTTGAATGGGTGAAGGCGACTGGCCCCAGTGAAGTGCCCACCACATGGACGCTCCTCCACGACGAACACACGCAATTCACGAACAAACACGGAATCGCCGGTGTGCCGGTGGAAGTGCCGTTGATGCCGACCCCGAAAACGCTGAGTCGCGATGACGTGTCACTCCTCGAAGTCCGTGGCGGCACATTTGTGGAAGACCACTTCGACGCCCTCACGCTCGAAGACGGACTGCTACGCACCGATGCACTTCCACCTGGCGATTACGATTTATATCTGAAACGCACCGGCGAACATGTGCGAATCCGTCTGACCGAAGGCGATTACAAAGACGGCTATATTCTTGGTGACGAACGGTATTTGGAGGTTGTGTCTCCGCGTCCGTTGCAGATCGCCGAGATTCGAGGTGACGACGACAAACTCCTTGTGCAACTTCGCAACACGCGCAATGCGGCCCGTGTGCATGTGGTCGCGACGCGATACCGTCCGGTGTGGTCGGCGTTTCAGGAATTGGCTCAGTTGTCGCATGCAGGTCCGAAACGGATGACCCGTCCGAATGCGATGTCGGCTTACGTCGAAGGTCGCAACATCGGCGATGAATACCGGTATATTCTCGATCGGCAATACGCTCCAAAATTCCCTGGCAACATGCTGGAACGGCCGAGTGTACTGCTCAATCCGTGGGCGGTCCGCGAGACCGAAACCGGTCAACAAGCCGCTCAGAAGGGAGACGAATTCGCCCCGACATCTCCCGACGTTGACAGCATGATGGCGACTCCGAAAGCCGCCCCGGCTCCGTCTGCGAACAACACTGATTATTCCAATCTCGATTTCCTCGCCGACCAATCGGTGACGCTATTCAACTTGGTGCCGGACGAAAACGGTTTGGTCACGATTGATCGCAAAGAAATCGGTCCGCATGCGTATTTGCAAGTTGTGGCGGTTGATCCGCAGAACGTGGCGTCACGCTTGGCAACCCTTCCGGAACCGAAACGCCGCTTCCGCGATTTGCGGTTGGCCGAAAGTTTGGATGCCGACAAACACTTCGCATTGCAAAAGAAGATCAGTGTGCTCAAGGCGGGTGAGAAGTTCCAGCTCAATCATCTGCAAACCGCTCGCTTTGAAGCCTACGACAGTTTGACGAGTGTCTACGGTCTTTTCGTGGCTCTCTCGCAGAATGCCGAGTTGGCGAAGTTCCGCTTCCTGCTGAATTGGCCTTCGCTGTCCGACGAGGAAAAACGCGAGAAGTACTCCGAGTTTGCGTCTCACGAAGTCAGTTTTTTCATCGCCCAGAAGGACCCGGAGTTCTTCCGAAACGTCGTCGTGCCCTACTTGCAGAACAAGAAGGACAAGACGTTCCTCGATCATTATTTGCTCGAAGATGACCTCTCGCGGTTCCTCTCGCCTTGGGAATACAACCGACTCAATGCGGCCGAACGGGCATTCTTAGCGGCACGCATCGAAGCCGAGAAGCCGTTCACGATTCGCGACCTCAAAGACTTGCTCGCCTTGCAACCGCCGAACCCGGCACGTGACGAACAACTCTTCCAAACCGCGATCAAGGGCACCGCGCTCAGTACGTCGGATCGGTTTGGCTTGCAGGAATTCAGCAAGCAAATACGTGAAGAAGTGCTCATGGATGACGAAGCGAAGCTCGGCTTCATGACGGAACTGCAGTCGGCCGCTCCCGGAATGGGTGGCGGTGGTGGTGGTTTCGGATTCGGTGGCATGGTTGCTGGCGAGCCGATGGCCTCCGACAAGAAATCCAAATCAGAGTCCAAACCATCCGCCGCCCGCAAACGCCGGTACTCCGGTCGCGAAATGGCGGAAGAAATGGACGCTGATTTCGATAATGCCGGTGCGAAGTGGAATTCACTGAATGTCGATGGCATCAAAGATCGGCTTGGTCGCCGGGCAAATGCACGGCAACTGTTCCGCAAGCTCGACAAGACGAAGGAATGGATCGAAAACAATTACTGGCATCTGCCAATGGCCGACCAGGACTCCGACATCGTTCCCGTCAACGAGTTCTGGGCGGACTTTGCCGCTCATGACCACCAGCAACCGTTCTTCTCGGAACACTTCGCCAAGTCCGCTGGCAACATTCACGAAATGCTTCTCGCACTCGCCGTGCTCGATTTGCCGTTCGAGGCCAAAGAACACGATGTGAAACTCGCTGAAGACACGATGACGCTCACACCGGGCGGTTCGATGGTCGTCTTCCATGAGGAGATCGAAGCTGCCGGAATCGTCGACGGCCCAACACCAGTGCTGATCACGCAGAACGTGTTCCGGTTGGACGACCGATACCGTATCGAAAACGGTGAAAAATCCGATAAATACGTGACCGACGAATTCCTGACCCACGCGGTCTACGGCTGTCAAATCGTGGTCACGAACCCCACGAGCACGCGGCAGAAACTTCGTGTGCTCACGCAAGTTCCGGTGGGGGCGTTTCCGGTGGGTGGCAGTCAATTCCTGAAGAGCATTCCGCTCGACTTGGAACCGTTCCATACGCACAAACTGGAATACCACTTCTACTTCCCGCTCGCGGGTGAATTCCAACACTACCCCGCTCACGTTGCCGAAGGTGGACAAACACTCGCCCACGCCGAGGCGATGGATTTCCAAGTGGTCTCCGAGCCATCGAAAATTGACCGGGAATCCTGGGTCTATATTTCCCAACTTGGCAGCAACGAAGAAGTCATCGAATTCCTCAACTCGCACAACCTGCGTGAGTTGGATCTTGATGCCATCGCGTTCCGCATGAAAGACAAAGCCTTCTTCAATCAAGTGACCGACCTGCTCGCCCGTCGGCATGTCTACAACGACACGCTGTGGGCATACAGCGTGTTGCATAACGATGTGGAGAACATTCGAGAGTTCCTCGCCCATTCCCACGGGTTCTTAGATCAGTGTGGTGACTATCTTCAGAGTCCGTTGGTCACGATCGATCCGGTTCGTCGCCACGAATACCAGCACCGCGATTACCGTCCGCTCGTGAATGCTCGCACGCACCGACTCGGGGCAGATCGCGAGATTCTGAACGATCGGTTCCACGCCCATTACCACGAGTTCTTGAAGATTCTCGGCTATCACCGGGAACTCTCCGACGAACAGCGAATGGCGGTGACGTACTACTTGCTCTTGCAAGACCGCATCGGTGAGGCGTTGGCGTTCTTCGGCGAGGTCCAACCAAACAACCTGGAAACCCGTCTGCAATACGACTACTTCGCCGCGTACTTGGCGATGTACCAACGCGAAACCGAGCGTGCTGCAACGTTGGCACGGAAACACGAGAACCATCCTGTCGATCGGTGGCGGAATGCATTCGTGGCGGTCTCGCAGCAGATTCAAGAGATCACAGGCGGCGATGTCCAATTGGCCGATCCAAAAGACCGCAACCAACAACAGACCAAACTTGCGGCAACCGATGCGAGTTTCGATTTCCGTGTCGAGAACGAAACCGTCGAGGTCGATTATCAAAACCTGAAGGAAGTTCAGGTGAACTTCTACTTGATGGATGTGGAATTGCTGTTCAGTCGCAATCCGTTTGTGCAAGCCGGGACGGAACGCTTCGGATTCATCAAACCGAACCAAACCATGACCGTGAACCTGCCAGCGGACGGCTCGCAAACGTCCTTCGAATTGCCGGAAGATTTGCGATCGCGAAACGTGTTGGTGCAATTGGTTGGCGGCGGACAAACCACGTCGAAACCGTATTACGCGAACTCGTTGTCCGTAACCACCAGCGAGAACTACGGCCAACTACTCGTCCGGCAGGCGAAGGGCGGAAAGCCGGAGCCAACCGTCTATGTCAAAGTGTATGCTCGCAAGAAGGACGGCAGCATCGAGTTCTACAAAGACGGTTATACCGATTTGCGGGGTCGATTCGATTACGTCTCCCTGAGCACGAACGAGGTCGAAAACGTCTCGCAATTCGCTCTGCTGATCCTCAGCGACGAACACGGTGCCATCGTGCGTGAGGCAAAACCGCCACAACGGTGAGGCAGATAATGGGGTGATGATGTGAAAGACGACCATTTCACATCATCACATCAATCCTGAGAGACGTTTCCAAATGTCCCCCAGCCATCGGAGTAACCATCGAATGGACGGCTCAGGTCATCGAGTTCGACCTGAGCCGACATGATGCTTTGATAGGTGGGCACCATCGATTTGGTGCAGTACACGCTCCAATTTCCCGATTCGTTGTCGTAATCGGTATGCGAATCGTATCCATTCTCGGCCGCCACTTCGCGAAAGTCATTGGCAGCCAATTCATTCGGCACAGCGACAGCAAAGTCAATTTCCATCGGCTTTGTCATGTCGTTGCCAGACTCAGCCAGAGTTCGCAGCACATTGCCGTCGGCGTTATTCGGGTATTCTGAGTTCATGAGAAACCTCGTCTGTTCACATCATCACCAGGGGTGGTCCGTCCGATTTTGCGGAGTCAGATCATTAAAGTTGGATGAGTTTCCTCAACGGAGCACGAACAGCTTGCAACGACTGGGACAGGCTGGCAAAATAGGAGACCGGGAGTTGGTCCGTAGAAAACGGTCCAACTCCCGCGCATTTCACAATCGCCGCTCGCGAACAAAATCCGATTTGCAATTTGGTTTTCGGTTCGTAATAACGGTTAATCTTCAGGTCAAAGTCGTTCCCAGTGGTGGTCAATAAGGGCAACTCATGAAATTTCTCGATGGGCAAACAGTTGGAATTGATTTAGGAACGACCTACTCGGCCATTTCCCAATTGAACGACGAGGGTGTGCCAGTCCTCCTCGAAAACGCCGACGAACGCACAATTACGCCTTCCGTTGTGCTTCTGGCCGACGGTGGGCAAGTGATGGTTGGGCCGTCTGCAGAACGGATTTCCATCGAAGACCCGAACAACATCGTCGAAGCCGTCAAACGGCAAATGGGCAACAGCGATTATTTCGTGGTCTATCAAAACAAGAAACTCACGCCTGAATTCATTTCCGCGTTGATCTTGAAGAAGCTGAAAAAAGACGCCGAAGCCAAAATCGGCCCAATCGCCAACGCCGTCATCACGGTGCCCTACTACTTCAACGATGTCCGCCGAAAAGCCACGCAGGATGCCGGTCGGATTGCCGGTCTGAATGTCTTGGACATCATCAACGAACCGACCGCCGCGACGCTGGCTTATGCCTGGAACAAAGGGGAACTTGGTCGTCCGGATGTCCTCTCTGGTGAACGAACGATTCTCGTTTACGACCTGGGTGGTGGTACGTTCGACGTGACCGTGGTGCGGTACTCGGCTTCTAAGTTCCAAGTGCTCGCGACCGACGGGGACGTGATGCTCGGTGGTTTGGACTGGACGCAGCGTCTGGTCGACCACGTCGCGGAGCAGTTCAAACGCAAGTTCGGCGAAGATCCCCGCGACGACTTGGAAGCATTGAAATCCTTCCAGCAGGAATGTGAAGACGCCAAGCTGCAATTGACGAAAAAGGCCCAGGTCCCGATTAGCGTTTACTGCAAAGGCAAAACGCTGACCGTGAGCCTGACACGCGGCGACTTCGAACGCATGACCGCAGACTTGCTCCAACGCACGAAAGACACCACGGAACTGGTGCTGGAGCAGTCGGGCGTCAAAGGACCGGATTTGGATGAAGTCGTGATGGTCGGGGGTTCGACCTACATGCCGGTGGTCGAATCGATGCTGCGGCAACTCACCGGTTGCGAACCTTCTCGTGCATTGGAACCGGAAAAAGGTGTGGCCCAAGGCGCGGCCATTCACGCGGCAATTCTGGAAGCACGGGAACGCGGCGAAGACAGCACGCTTGGGAAAACGGTTCTCAAGCGATTGCAAGCGGTGCAAACGGCCGACGTCAACAGCCACTCACTCGGTGTGAAGGTTTCCGATCCGGAAGAACGGTCGCGGAAGATCAATCACATCATGATCCCCCGCAACACAACGATTCCTTTCAGCGTCAGCCAACGATTCGTTACCAACTCGGATAATCAGAAGCGAATTCACGTCGAAATCCTCGAAGGTGAAGCCCGCGACCCAGCCGGTTGTTCATTGATTGGTGACTTCCGCATTCTCGATTTGCCACCGAACTTGCCGAAGGGTTCGCCCGTGGAAGTCACCTACAGTTACGACGCCAACGGACGAATCCAAGCCGCCGCCAAGGAACTCACAAGCAATAAAGCTTCGCAAACCGAGATCGTTCGTGACTCTGGTCTCTCCGAAACCAACGTCGGCAACTTCGAACAGTTGGCGAAGGACTACCACGTGGAATAATCGGCGGTTTTTGGCCACCGTGAGTCATTCCTCACGAGTCCGGGTTTCGCATGACTCGGACTCAGTTCACGCATAGGGTTGCGGACACGGTTCAATCCAAGATAATCAAAGGTTTGTCAAAGTCGCGAAGGGTTCGCTCGACAAAATCAATCACTGGCTCCAGCGTGTCGATCACACAGAACCCTTGGAAACCGAGCAAATTCTATGACTGAAGACATTGATGGTTGAGTGACACCCACGTTCAATGTTGATCTCAATTCGATCGGTCGAGTGAATCCAACTGACTACTAACCACTGACAAGCACCATGGACGTATACAAGGATTGGCTCGGGATTCCCGAAGGGGAACGGCCGCCAGATTATTACACGCTGCTTCGGCTGAAACAGTTCGAGGATGATCCGGAGAAAGTCCAGAAGCACTACAAAAAATTGAATGCGGTCGTACGAAAGTACGCCACCGGTCAGTACATGCAGAAGTCGCAAGACCTGCTGAATGAGTTGGCCAAGGCGATGCTCTGCCTGACCGACACCGAACGCAAACGCGACTACGACGAGAGTCTCGGTCGCGAGTTCGACGATGCCGACGAAGGCGGTCGCAAGCCGATGTTGCGGGTGCTGGTTGAGCGGAAGGTTCTTTCTCGAGATCAAGCACGCGAGACCGAAGAATTCGCCCAAGCCCGTGGGTTGTCTCATCGCGATGCCGTCGTGCAGATGAAAGTGACCGACGCCGAAACCGCCACCCGTGCCTACGCGCAGGAGTTGGGTCGACCGTACATCGATCTTTCCGAGACCACGCCCGACGACGACGTTCTCGACCGTGTGCCGCGAAACTTCGTCAAACGCAACGCCGTTCTGCCGTTGTTCGTGGACGACGATGTCGTGATGGTCGCGTGTGCCTACGAACCCACTCCCGATCTGGAAGAAGAAATCCAAGTTCGCTACGGCATGCCGATGCGGGCGGTGATGGCCACGCCGTTGGCGGTCAACCAGGGAATTGCGAAATACTATCAACCCGGCATGCGGGACGAAGCCGTCGCCGCGGCGGCTCCAACGGGTAACACCGGCGGCGGGAAAGTCGTCAAGCAGAAGAAGTCGACGGAGAACAAATCCTGGTCGCAACTCACACCTGATGAACAGCGAGAACGGAAGAGTCTCGGGATCATCATGATGTGCTGGGGCATTATTGGCTCCGTGATGATCGACACGTTCATCCTGCCGGAATCCTTGAAGTTCATTCCCGTAGTCCCGTTCTTGTTCACGTTGATTGTTCCGCCGATCGTCATTTGGTACGTCCTGAAGGTTTACTGGAAGTAAACTCGACGACCGGCGAAACCGCTAAAAACGAACAATTCGGAGAACTTCTTAGAAGAACACACTGTCGTCACTCGTTGACGTCCGACGTCTCTCAAACACGACGTATGGTTGAATCCGGGATGCTTTTTTGCATCACCACCAACCGATGTCCACAGTTTTGGGAGCCAGCTGATGTCCGGCCTTCGTCAAGACATCAATGAGTCAGAGCGAATCGATGCGCTTCGGCGACTCGCAATTCTCGATTCCCCGGCCGAAGCCGAATTCGATCGGTTAGTCGAGTTGGCTGCCGAGATTTGCCAAACGCCGATGGCGTTTGTTTGCTTCGTGGATAGCGAGCGGTGTTGGTACAAAAGTCGATTCGGCTTCGACGAACAAGAGTTCCCACGTGCGATCGCGTTGTGCGGCCAAACGATTTTGCATGCTCAACCGCTGATCGTCCCTGATACACACGCTGACGAACGCTTCGTCGAGAATCCGATGTGCACCGCCGACGGAGGCGTGCGTGCGTATGTCGGCGTGCCGGTTCGATGTCCCAACGGTCAACCGATCGGAACCATCGGCGTTGCGGATTCTGTCACTCGGGACTTCAGCGAATTGCAGCGGAAGACCTTGGAAACTTTCGCCGGGCAAATCGAGCAGCTCGTGCGACTCCGATCGACGGCATTGCAACTGCAAGCGAGCAACGAAGACATCACCCGCCGTGCGAACCGATTGAACGCGAGTGAAGCGCATCTGCGAATGACCACCGACATCATCCCGGCTTTCATCAGCTATGTCGATCGGGACTATCGGTACGGGTTCGTAAACGCCAAGTACGAGGAATTCTTCGGCAAAACTCGTGACGAGATTATTGGCGAACACGTCCGCGATATCGTTGGCGACGAGAGTTACGAGCAAGCGTTGCCGTACCTGGAATCCGCATTTCAGGGTGAGACGGTTCGCTATGAGATGCGTCATACTGATTTCGACGGTCGACGCTTGGGAAGCGAAGTGACACTCGTTCCCGATCGACACGATGACGGCAGTGTGCAGGGTATCCATGTCGTTGTGATCGACCAAACTGAGATGATCGCTCGCAAGAACGAACTGCAGCGGCAAAAGCAGGAAACACAACGCATCCTCGATGGCTTGCGGGCGTTCGTCGTTTTCAAGGACACCAAAAACCGGATTCTGCGGATCAATCAATTTGCCGCCGATGCGGTGGGGCTGCCGATCGAGGCCATCGAAGGTCGCCACACGCGGGAAATCTATCCGACGGAAGCCGATGCCTTTTACGAAGACGATTTGAAAGTCGCGCGGACGGGAAAACCCCGTTACGGAATTGTCGAGCCGGTCAAGAACGGTGATGGCAGCACGAGTTGGCTTCGAACCGACAAGATCCCTCTGTTCGACGTTCACGGGAATGTCGAGCGAATCCTTGTGGTGGCAATTGATGTGACCACGTTGATCGAAACCCAAGGTGAATTGGAAGCGGCCAAGAAAGCCGCCGAAGCCGCGAACCATGCCAAGAGCCAATTCCTCGCCAACATGAGTCACGAGATCCGCACGCCCATGAGCGCGATCCTTGGGTTTGCTGACGTGCTCGCCCAATCGGTGTCGGAAACTCAACACATCGAAGCGGCGAATACGATCCGGCGAAATGGCGATCATCTACTGAGTTTGATCAACGACATTCTCGATCTCTCCAAAATCGAAGCCGGTCGCATGACGATGCACACTCAGCGACTATCGCCACGGCTGTTAGTGAACGAGGTCGTCGAGTCACTTCATTGGCGAACAAAAAACTCGCGGATCGCACTTCGTGTGACCACTGTAGGACTGGTTCCTGCGTGGATCGAATCCGATCTTACGCGGTTGCGTCAAATTTTGATCAACTTGATCGGGAATGCGTTGAAGTTCACCCACGAAGGTTCGATCGAGGTCTGTTTGCAAACCAAACAAACATCCTCGGGAGAACGGCAACTGCTGGAGTTCGCGGTCACGGATACAGGAATCGGGGTGGATGAAAAGAACCTGGATCGGCTCTTTGAACCATTCACTCAGGTCGATGACTCCGCGACCCGTCAACACGGCGGAACCGGGCTGGGTCTGACAATTTGCAAGCGTCTCGTGGAGATGCTTGGTGGGGAAATCTCGTTGGAAAGTCGTCTTGGAGAAGGCAGTACGTTCCGATTCGTGATTCCGTATGTCGAATCGGCCCCGCTCGAAAACTCAGCGCGGGAATCCGTACATGCCAAGTCGCAACCGACACACGTCACCGAAGGACTCTCAAAAAGTCGACATGTCCTCCTAGCGGAAGACGGACCGGACAACCAACGACTGTTCAAATTCCTGTTGCAGAAAGCTGGTTTCACCGTTTCGATTGCGGTGAATGGTCGCGAAGCGTTGGAAGCCGTCGAAGCCGGTTGGGACGACTTCGATTTGATTCTGATGGACTTGGAAATGCCGGTGCTGGATGGCTACAGCGCCACACGAGAATTGCGAGCGTTGGGTTATGAACGCCCCATCGTCGCGTTGACGGCACACGCGATGCCCGAGGTCGCCGAGCGATGTCACGCGGTTGGGTTCAGTGATTACGCCACCAAACCCATCCGCCGGCAAGCATTGTTGGATCTGATCGCAAAATGGCTGCAACCAGCCGCAACGCCCGCCAGTTAAAGCGGTCCTGATCGGAAAACCGCTGTCCACGTGTTGCGGTGGGCATCATGCTCGGTAGAATCGAATGGATCGACCAAGCGATTTCACGCTGCCGATCCCAATGCGGATTCTTCTAAGGGCCTCTCCCATGCCGCACGATCAACTCCACTGCCCTGCCTGCGATGTGACAATTCGATTCCGCGACGGTCTTCCCGATCGTGAATGGATCCGCTGCCCACGTTGCCGGGAGGAAATCGACCTCACGGACTTCGGTCTTGGCTCGTCCTCGGCCACCGTCGAATACGGTGCTGACGACTTGGAAATCTTGGACGATGACAATCGCCGCGATCCGTTCGACGATATTTTCGAAGGTCAGCCGTCCCGCCAGCGACGACGTTCCCGCGGGCCGGTTCAACCGTCTTCGAACGGTGTTTGGTTCGGGATTGCCGGGGGTGCGGTGGCCATTCTCGCGTTGGCGGTTGCGTTGGTGATTGTCTTGCTGCAGAACGACAATCCCCCGGCTCAGCAAGCCCCGATTGCCCAAAACGATCAGCCGCAGTTCGCTCCCAACATCCCCGTCCCTCCAAAACCCAAGTTGCCCGATTTCAAACCGCGACCCGTGCCGCAACCGCAATTGGTGCCACAACCGATGCCGCCGGGAGGCGAAGATATTGCCCATGTGACAGCGGAACCGAAGCTGGAACTGCCGAAAGTCAATCCCCCGCTGACGGCGGAAAAACCAGTTGTTGTAAAGAAGCAGTCGGAACCGAAAGACATCGTTCCTGCTCCACCCACCAATCCGGCCAATGCCGAAGCTGCTCCGCCACGGAAACTGCGTTACGGGTGGAAACCCGGCGGCGTTTACACGTTCCAAGTCAAAATCAAAGCGGGCTTCAAGGACTATTCCGAGGACATGTCCGGGCTCTGCACCTACACCGCGTTCAATGATCGCGATCATCACCCCGCCGAATGGGAACCTGAGAAAGGCAGCGGAACGGGGTTCGTCATCAGTCCGGATGGCTACATGGCAACTTGTGCTCATGTCGTGGAGAATGCTAGCTCGATTGAAGTGGATCTCGGCGGAAAAACGTATGCCGCGACGACCGTCGCCACCGATCACGCTCGCGATTTGGCGATCATCCGCATCACCGCGAAGGATTTGCCTGTATTGCCGTTGGGGGATTCAAAGGTCGTCGAGTTGGCCCAAGATGTCCGTGCGATTGGTTATCCGTTGACGGGTGTGCTCGGCCGGAGTGTGAAAGTCACCAAAGGTACAATTGCCGGGTTCATCGACGACGAAGACGGCAAGACCTTCCAAGTCGATGCGAGCATCAACCCCGGCAATTCCGGTGGACCGTTGGTCAACAATCGTGGCGAAGTCATCGGCATCGCAAGCGCGAAACTGACCGGCAACAAAGTCTCCAACGTCGGTTTCGCGGTGCCTTCGGAAGATCTCCAGAAGATGGCGAAGGCCCACAAAGTTTCGCTAGGCGGAGAGAAATCGGAAATCGATTTAGACGGTCCGATTCTTGCCAAACGTGTCACGCCGGCCATTGGGTTGGTGCGGGTGACGATTGGGCCGATCCAGGGCGACGAACAGTTCGTGCTGAAATACAACGGGCTCCTCACGCACTACAAACGCACGAAACGCAGCTATCTTCGCGGACCAAGCACGCCGGGACACACCAACAACCATGGTCGAATGACGATCGATGAACTCGGCAACATCATCGACGGTGGTGAACCGGCATCGATTCCGTACCTCTTGGGACCACTCGCCCATTTGCCATTCGATCCGTTGCCCCGCCAACAACGAACTCGTTGGAACGTTGATCGATCCGTCATCCTTCAGCACACGCGATCGGAAAATGACAATTTCGGCCCGTTCTACGTTCCCCGATTTCGCTCTCGATTCGCACCGTCTCCGTTCGGGCGGAAGGAGACAATCACTCTGTTGGCGGCGGAGGAAAGCCGGAGTTACCGAATTGCTTCGGTGACGGACGAGGCGTATGTCATCGATCGCCAATACGACTTCAAGACGACAGAAAACGCGGAAAAACCAGCGTTTCGACTGAAAGGCAGCGGGACCATCACGATCGACCGCACGGATATGCTGCCGCGAAAAATCGAACATGAATTGGTGTTCGAGACCAACACGGAATTCAAGACTGTCCGCACACCATTGAGCGTCACAATTCATCGGATGACCGAGCAAGAGGTGGCGGAACAGAAGAAACGAAGCGAAGAACTCGCTGCCAAAGCCAAGGCCGACCTCGCTCGTCGGAAGGCGGAGAGGAATTCACCGGAGAAGCTCGCCGAGCATCTCAAGACCATCGAAGACGGCGATCGCCTTCGCTGGTATTCGGCGATGTCTGCGTTGAGCCGATTCACGCCGAGCGATCACGAAGAGAAACGTGCGGACGTCTTGAAAGTTCTCAAAGAATTGACGCAAGATACCAGCACCAGTGTGCAACGCGAGGCCCGATCGGCATACTTGGTTTGGGCGGACGAAAACGAACTGGACACCGTCCTCGAATTTATGAAGGATTCCAGCGGTTCTGTGCGACGAAAAGCCATCGAGGCGGCGGGACGGATCGGCGGTGACAAAGCGGCCGAGGCGATCGCAGCCCGAATGTCCGAACCACTGGACCGCCTGAACGTGAAACAAGCATTGGTGGCGATCGGGCAAAAGTCGGTCCCGTTTCTTGCGAAATGGATCGACCATTCGGATCGCAACCTCCGCATGGATGTGTATCGAGCGCTCGGTGAAATCGGTGGCGATGATGCGAAAGCCTTGCTAGAAGAACAGGCAAAAGCCGATCCGGAAAGCATCGGCCGATCCACCGCGAGTTACGCCCTCCGGCGTTTGAATCGTTAAGTGAAACAGTGGCCTTGAGTTTGGTTAAAGTGAGACTTTCGTGAAACGCATTGTTGCCAATTACATCGCGCGCCATCAAAACCGATGGAACCAAATTCTGCACTGGATCGGTGTGCCGTTGACGTTTGTTGTCTCTGTGGTTTTCCTAGTCCGTGAGCAGTGGTTGGCCGCTGCAGCTGCGTTCATTGGAGGCTATTGTTTGCAATTCATTGGACATGCAATCGAGGGAAATGACGCTGGCGAACTGATTTTGCTCAAAAAATTACGGGGAATTCCCTATACCGAATTCGGCCCGTCGACAAAACAGTCAAACTTTTCCGATTGACCCGCCGATACTGATTCTGCCGCTTGTGCCAATTTTGCGCGGAGTCAAAGGGTCTATCTATGCACTTGTCGCCGATGACGCACCGAGTCTCGGGTTGCGTGGTTGCCGGAATATTGGCAATCCTCGCCGGTTGCGCGAGCAATCCTCCCAAACTGCATTACCTCGGTGATGCCGATTTGAACTACTACAAAGAAGCCGCCACGCAGGTCGAGTACCCACTCGTCTTCTCCGATACCACCGGAGAGGCGATGGCGACCGACCTGCCACGAACCATCGAAGATCGTCGCAAGGATGAGATCTGGGATCTCTCGTTGGAAGAAGCCTTGCACTTGGCGTTGGAGAACAATGCCGTCATTCGGACGGCCAGTGAATTCCGTCAACGCGGCGGCGTGCTAGCCAACGCAACGAACACCCCGAGTATCTACGACCCCGCGATTCAAGAATCCGGCGTGCTGTTTGGTGGACGTGGTGTGGAGTCCGCGTTGTCGGCATTCGATCCGACGTTGAATGTCTCAATGAACTGGGGTCGCGACGAACAAATTCAGAACAGTTTGTTCTTCAACCCCATTACCTCACTTACCGACGACGCCACATCGCCGCGAATCGGACCGGCGGGGGAACTTGTTTCCGAAACCGGGAACTTCCAGGCAAGTTTGCAGAAGCAGTTCGCATCCGGCGGACAGCTCTCGTTGACGCACACTTGGCTTTATTCCGGTGTGAACAACCCGAACGTGTTGTTCCCCTCGTCGTACACGGGATTGGCACAATTGGGGTATCGGCAACCGTTGCTCGCTGGTGCCGGAACCGAGTTCACCCGAATTGCCGGCCCGATCGCACAAAGTTTCGGCGGTCTGACCGGGGTGAACCAAGGGGTTGTGATCACACGAATCAACGCCGACATCACCATCGCGCAGTTTGAGACGTCGGTTCGCAACTTGGCTCGCGACGTGGAGCGTTTGTATTGGCAGTTGTACTTGCAATATCGTCTGTACGACATCGCCGTTGTGGCTCGCAACAGTGCGCTCCGAACGTGGCGGGAAGTGTCGCTCATCATCGAAGCCGGTGGTGCCCGTGATCTTGGACGGGAAGACGAACTGCAAGCAAAGGCCCAATACTTTGAAACGCGGGCTCTCGTCAAATCGGCGTTGTCGAACATCTACTCGACCGAAACACAGTTGCGACGCATCATGGGTCAACCTGTGAACGATGGTCGCATCATTCGTCCAATTGACGAACCGCCGTTGGCCAAGTTCGTCCCGGACTGGCATGTCAGTTTGGCCCAAGCGTTGACCAATCGCGTCGAATTGCGAACCCAGAAGTTCAACATCAAGAGCCTCGAACTTCAGTTGCAAGCCGCGAAAAGCCTGACCAAACCCCGTTTGGACTTCGTCAGCAGTTACAACGTCAATGGTTTCGGCGACGATTTGTTTGGCGAAAACGACAATGACGGCCGGACTTCGCAGGGGTTGGCCAGCGGATACGAAACGATGACGCAGGGCGACCAAACCGGTTGGGGTCTTGGCTTTGAAATGACATGGCAGATCGGGTTGCGATCGGCACACGCTCAGGTGCGAAACCTCGAGCTGCGATTGGCGAAAGCTCGTGAAGCACTCGCCGTGCAGGAAATGGATATCAGTCACGAAGTCGCGGCGACCTTCCAAGACTTGGCCGCCAACTACGGAACCGCCGAGGAACAGTTCAACCGACGAACCGCTGCCGCCGAACGGGTGGAAGTCTTCCGCACGAAACAGGCGTTGGGGTCGGTCACATTGGACTTGGTGTTGCGTGCTCAACGAGAGCGGGCAGCCGCCGATCAGGCGTACTACACGAGTCTCGTCGAGTACTCTCAATCCATCGCTGACTACCACTACTTCACCGGCAGTATGTTGGAAGCGAACAACATTCACATCGGCGAAGGTGGCTGGCGTCCGGAAGCGTATCATCAAGCCTTGCGACGAGCATGGGCCCGCAGCTACGCCTTCGAACATGACATGACCGACGAACGACCGGCCGTGTTCGCGAGTGAAATCCCTGTGGAAACGGTTCCTTACGATCCGGCTCAGTTGAATCAAGCGAGCGACGTGAGCCTGGAGATTCCGAACTTGCTCGAAGAAGACGCTGCCGTCGATACGCCACTGATCCCCGTGCCGGAACCGGCCGTCGATCAGCCGGCAGAAGACGATGCGGGTTCGTCACTACCGATTCCCGATGCTCCGAAAGCGGACTACGACGGAGAGACTGCGGAAAACCGGTTCCTGTCGCGTCGGTCCCAAGGGGCACGCCCGGCGAGCTTCCAAAAAGTTGGGCTACAGGACATCGACGCTACCGCAAACGACCACCGCTTCATGGAACCCAAGCAGGAAGAGTCTCTGGACTTAATTCCCGGACGTGACTTCCTGAAGTAAACCGAACGCGGTCAAAACGAAACTGAAGCATCGACAGTTATCCTCATCGGGGTGATTGTCGATGCTTGTTTTCGTTCAGAATGTGACTTAGTATAAAATCGTCCAGGACGCCCAAAACCCGATTGATTTGAAGGTCCTTAGTCCTAATGGCGCCACAAGATCGGCTACTTCGACTGCTGCGAATTGTACGACTGTTACAATCAGGACGACCCTATACATCAACGGAGTTAGCCAAGGAAAGCGACGTCAGCCAACGCACGATCTTTCGAGATTTACAGCTGTTGCAGCGAGCGGGCATTGTCTACAGCCGCGACGAATCCGACACTGGTTACGTGCTGCAAGACGCTACGTTGCTGCCCTCCACTGATTTCACGTTGGCCGAGACGCTCGCGTTGCTGGTGCTGTGTAACCAGCTTGGCGACACCACCAAAGGAATTCCCTTCCAACGCGATGCCCGTTCTGCGGCATTGAAACTTCTCAGCAGTTTGCCCGGGGAATTACGGGATGAACTTAGCGAGCTGACCCAGTCGATTTCCATTGATCTCGGACCGCACAACACGCTGCATCATGCCCATGCTGCATACGATGCACTAACGATGGCGATTAGCGACGGGCGGAAGATTCACTTACATTACGGCAGTTTGAGCAGCGAAGGCGACATCGAAACCACACTCTCGCCGTATCATCTCTTGTTCAAGAATCGCAGTTGGTACGTCGTCGGATATTCGCAGTTGCACGACGAAACCCGAATTTTCAATGTCGGTCGGATTCAAAAATGGGAACTGCTTGCCGAATCGTTTGAGTGCCCTGCAAGCTTCAAGATCGAACGCTTCCTCGGAAACGCCTGGGCTCTGATTCCCGAACGAGGTCGCCGCACACGGGTGGTCTTGCGATTTCAACCGATGGTCGCGAAAAACGTCGCTGAAGTCCGCTGGCATAAGACGCAACAAATTTTTTGGAACGACGACGGTACGCTAGAGTTCCAAGTCGTTGTGGACGGACTCACCGAAATTCGTTGGTGGATTCTTGGATACGGGGCCCAAGTCGAAGTGCTCGAACCCTTGCAGCTTCGCAACAACATCCGCGATAGCATCGAGCAAATGCGTCAAATCTACGCCGAAGACGACTGACGTTCTCGGATCAACCGGTCCGACTTGCTCGGCGGCATTGATTTTCCGTCCCTGCGGTGTTAAATCCGAACAGGCAGCCCTCCGGTTTCGTCCCGTGGCGTGGACCGGAGGGTTTTGTTGTACTTATGTTGCCTGGATTCCCGCGATCGCTTTGCCTGCTGCTTCAATATGACCAAGCATATTTTCGTCACCGGTGGTGTTGTCAGTTCTTTGGGCAAAGGGCTCACGAGTGCGTCGATCGGATTGGTTCTCGAACGACACGGCCTCTCCGTGCGGATGCAAAAGCTCGACCCGTACATCAACGTCGATCCCGGCACGATGAGCCCGTACCAGCACGGTGAGGTGTACGTACTCGACGACGGTGCCGAAACCGATTTGGACCTCGGTCACTACGAACGGTTTACGAATAGCCCGTTGTCGCGAGAGTCGAACTACACATCCGGACAGATTTATCTGCGGGTGATCGAACGGGAACGTCGCGGCGAATATCTCGGCCGAACCGTGCAGGTCATCCCGCATGTGACCGATCAAATCAAAGAATGTATCCGGAATCTTGCGCGGTCGGATGTCGATGTTGTCATCACCGAACTCGGTGGCACGGTCGGCGATATCGAGGGTCTGCCGTTCTTGGAAGCGATTCGGCAAATCCCGCTGGATGTCGGCAAAGAAAATTGCTTGTTCATTCACCTCACGTTGGTGCCGTACTTGAAAGCCGCTCGGGAAGCGAAGACCAAACCAACTCAGCACAGCGTCGGGTTGCTTCGTCAGATCGGGATTCAACCGGATGTGCTGATCGTCCGCACGGAACGCGAAATCGAACGCGAACATCTCGATAAAATCGCATCGTTCTGCAATGTGGAGCCGCGAGCGGTCATCGAGGAAGTCGATAAGGAATTTTCGATTTACGAAGTCCCGCTCGGTTTGGTGGATCACAAACTCGATCAGTTGATCATCCAAAAGCTCGGTTTGAATGCCAGTCCGTTGCAAATGGACGATTGGCAAGACTTGATGCATCGTGTCCGGCATCCAGATTCCGAAGTGCGAATCGCGGTTGTCGGGAAGTACATCGACCATCGCGATGCCTACAAGTCGATTTACGAAGCCCTCGACCACGCCGGTTTCAGTCACTCCGCACGGGTGTTGGTCAAGCGGATCGAAGCCGAAGATTTGCAGAAGGAAGGCGTCGATCATCTGTTGCGTGGTATCGATGGAATTCTGGTACCTGGTGGCTTCGGCATGCGAGGCATCGAGGGCAAAATTGAAGCGGTTCAGTATGCCCGTGAGAACAACATTCCGTATTTCGGAATTTGCCTGGGTATGCAAGTCGCGGTGATCGAATTCGCTCGGAACGTGCTCGGTTTGTCGCAAGCTCACAGCACGGAGTTCGACGGAGACACACCCGACCCGGTGATTTGTATTCTCGAAGAACAGAAGACCGTCACCGACAAAGGCGGCACGATGCGGCTGGGTGCTCAACCGTGCCGACTCACCGAAGGGTCTCGGGTCGCCGAGTGCTACGGCACGACGGAGATCAGCGAACGGCATCGGCACCGCTACGAATTCAATCCCGAATACGAAGAACGCTTCGTAAACGCCGGACTGGTTCCTACGGGTACCCACGAGAGTGGTTTGCTGGTGGAGGTTGTCGAAGTGCCCGATCACCCGTGGTTCGTGGCGGTTCAGTTCCATCCGGAATTTCGGTCCAAACCCCAGGACGCGCACCCGCTCTTCCGCGAGTTCGTGGGAGCCGCATTGAAACGGCACAAAGATCGAGCCGGTTCCGGTGCTAATTGATTTTCCGGCCGGGAATTCTTGAGAGATCTCGTTAGCTCCCTGGATGGGTTGCGGTTAAGTCCCTGAGACGAAACCCATTTCAAGCAACCATCCGATGAGGAGTTGAACGATGAAGATTTTTGCACCCGCCGTGATCGGAGCCGGTCTCGGTGTGTTCGCGATGGCCATGATGGTCGGCGTGATTGCCGCGTTCGGACCGCCCGCAATCCCCGCAAACGGTTTGGTTGTTCAAGTCGATACCGTTCAAACATCGCTGTATCTGATGCTGCTCGGTTGGCCGGTCGCTGCGTTGTTGGGAGCACTCGGGGGGGTGGTTGTCGGGTTGATCCATGCCGAAGCCACGACCGTTTCGATTACCAAACCCGCCGCGGTCACAAGCACCGCTCCCGTGCAATGGAATCGCACCGCCGTGGCCTCTCCGATGAACCGCAAACCGCGTCCTTCACGAGCTGGCTCGTTCAATCAACCGGCGTGAACTTCGCCGAAGACCCTGCTACACTCGCATAGCGCTGAATCCATATCTTCTGAGGAGGCGATCGAATGCGTGTGGGCCGATTCCTAATTGCAACTATCTTTTGTTTGTCTTCCGTGACCATCGCGAGTGCCGAAGTCGTACCGTTGCGAGTAGGGACGTTTTCGGTCGACGCGTCGCCGCCGGTCGGCAGCCCATTGGCTTATGACCCGTGTGAATCGGTGCAACTTCCGCTCGCATGCCGCGGGATCGTTCTGCTGGGGAATGACAAACCGATTGTGTTGTGTGCAGTCGATTGGATCGGCATCGGCAACGGTGGAAACGATGAATGGCGAGCGGAACTCGCCAAAGCCGCCGGCACAACCCCCAGTCGCGTGTCCGTTCACACGTTGCATCAACACGATGCTCCCCTTTGTGATTTCGAAACCGCTGATCTTCTCGCGAAGCATGGTTTGGATGGATATCGATTCGACAACGAATTCGCGCGTGAGGTGATCAGCCAAGCCGCTGATACCGTCCGGTTTGCCATCGAGAAAGCCGTTCCGGTCACGCACATCGGCGTCGGCACGGGTGAGGTGAAGAAAGTGGCCTCGAACCGTCGGATTCTCGACGAGAACGGCAAAGTCCGTGCGGTCCGCTACACCGCGACGCGGAATCCGAAATTGCAAGCGGAACCGGAGGGCATCATTGATCCACTGTGCCGTGCGATCAGCTTCTTTCACAGCGACCAACCCGTCGCTGTCGTCACGTACTACGCCACGCATCCGCAGAGTTATTACCGCACCGGCAAAGCCAATCCGGACTTCCCCGGCATGGCTCGGATGATGCGAGACGAAGCTCTGCAATCCGACGACAATACCGGTCCCATACACATCCACTTTAACGGAGCGGGCGGCAACATCGGCGCGGGTAAATACAACGACGGTTCTCCTGAAAATCGTCCCGTTCTCGCCAAACGACTCGCCGAGGGCATGCGACTCGCGTGGGAAGACAGCCTTGAAAACCGCAGCCCCATTACAGCTAAAGATCTGGACTGGAACACGACCAGCGTCCAACTTCCGGTTGGGAAACACCTCAACGAACCGGCGTTGCTCGCCATCCTTGAAGACGACGAGCAAAACCCCGACCAACGTGTGCGAGCCGCTCGAAATCTTGTTTGGTTGCGACGCTGTCAAAAGCGTGTTGGTATCGAGATCGGTTGTCTCGCGTTGGGCGATGCTCGCGTGCTGCATATGCCGGGCGAGTTGGTCGTGGAATACCAACTCGAAGCTCAAAAAATGCGACCGGATTTGTTCGTCGCAATGGCTGCCTACGGTGATTACGCTCCCGGCTACATCTGCCGAGCGATTCACTACGAACAAGGCGGTTACGAATCCAGTCAGAGGGCCAGTCGCGTGGCACCGGAAGTCGAAGGCGTTCTCCGCACCGCGATGCGGGAACTGTTGGACGTCTCCGCCAAGTGAACTCGATGAAGCCAATGATGAATCGAATTCTTCGCGATCCTAAAATTGACCGATTATCAGATTGAGCACCATGGGATCTCACCATCGATTCGAATTCCAACCGGGTCGGGCAATTGGCCCGTTTGAATTGGGAATGACACCGGAAGAAGTCTCGCAAGTTGTGGTCAATATGGCCTGTGAGGACTTTGAAATCAGCGGTCGACCGGATTTCGATCGAGCGTTCGCGAACAGTCTGCAGATCGATTACGATCCGGAAACGAGCCGAGCCGCACGTGTCAGTGTTTATTGGCATCCCGACTGCGGGTATGAGTGCGATTTCAACGGCAAACCGATCGCGGCGTATTCCAGTCGGGAGATCTTCGAGTTCCTGGCCCGGCTCGACGGAGGAGTTCACGAATACGAACAGCAAACGGGATATCGGTTTCCGATCGCAGGAGTGAGCTTGTTCGATCTTGATAAGGATTACGACTATAGCGGTGATGGCCAAACGCTCGTTTACGGGGAGGTGGGAGTCATCATACCAACGTCAGGCATCGATTGAAGTTCGACAATACTGCTAGCGGCTCGTCCTGAGTTTTGGGCTCCGTCATCAACACGACTTTGAAGAACATTATGAGAATTGGAATTTTTGCGGACGCTCACGATCACGTCGACAACGTCCGGCATGCGGTCAATGTGTTCAACGCCGAGAAATGCGAGCTGGTCATCTTCGCGGGCGATTTCTGTTCGCCGATCGTGATCCCCTCGCTGCGGAATCTCTATTGTCGCGTGCTCGCGGTGTTGGGCGATAACGATGGCAATGTCATCGGCATCAAAGGCGGGATGAAGATCATCGGCGAAGTCGCCAACGGCCCGGTGGGCTTGCGAACACCCGATGGCATTCGCATCCTGATCGGTCACACGATTGATTCGCTCAAGGGGCTGGTGGGTGATGCGGACGTCATCATCCACGCCCATTCGCATCGGGCGAATCTCGAACGAACCGAACGCCGACTGGTCATCAACCCCGGCGAAACCAGCGGTTGGTTCTTCCGCAAACCCACCGTCGCCATCCTCGAAACCGCCCCGCTCGACGCCCGGTTAGTCGCGTTGCCGGAATTGGCGCCACGAGTCGAAATCGAAAACGATATGCGAAGCAAAGTGTGAGTTGATGCAACCGGAGACTGGGATTAGGTGAGACACCGCGAATGCTCGATTCGCGTTGTGTGCCACTGCTAGCTTGCCTAGCAGTACGAGTGATCAGCCATTCGCGAGTCGTTAAAAACACTGCTGGACAAGCCAGCAGTGGCACTCGCGTTATCTGACAAGCCTAGGATACACGGACGGCGAAATTCGCTATTTCTTGGATTCGAGTGTAGCGGCTCCGAAATGTTTCTTTCCGAACTGGTCAGTCAAGGAATAGGCGAGTGCGACCACACCGTTGCGAAGATTGCCGCGGGCATAAAGTTTGCCTCGCCCGATGACCGGCGACTCGATGACGACAAGTCCGTCACCGCGTGCTGGCGCCGTTCCGGAAACCGGAAGTTCGATCTTTTCATTGTCCTTCCCGATGAAGGCGATTGCCCCGGTGAATTTCTTGCCATCACGTGTGGCAATGGAAATTGCCCAAGGTGTTTTCTTGCCCTTTTTCACAGTCGCCAAGCCAGCCCACATAACGCCAGTATGGAACTGGTCTGCCTGACGAGTCCGGCTATCATCTTCCATGCCGTCATCATCTTTTCCGCTCCGGCTTCCCCCCTCTTTGCGGAGTGTCTCATTTTCCTTTTGCAACAATTCGATGGTCTTCTCGGCCAGTTCCAGCTTGGCCTCCAAAAGTTCGATTTTCTGTTTCAGATCGTCGATCTCGCTAGCTGCGACCGGGGAACTCAACGTCCAAAGTCCCACGGCAAATCCGCAGATTGCAATCCAAGATCTCGAATGCCCGCTCATTCGTCTGTTCCCTGATTCTCGACCAAAAACTGGATGTATCGTTCGGGTGCCGTCATGGCACGACGAACCGCTAGAATGCCGAACAGCCTACACGACATATTGACAAATGTCTAACAGCAAAACTGTCAAACCGAAGGCTTGTCACATCATCATCCGTTCGCGTTCGGTTGTCCCGAGACCCGTTTGGCTGCTACAACACACAGGGATTTTTCGATGGAAACGACGCGAACGGACGCATCATGCATAACGTGTTGGCTTTAGTGCTCGCTGGTGGCAAAGGGAGTCGGCTCGAACCGCTCACACGGGACCGGGCGAAACCCGCCGTTCCATTTGGGTGCGGATACCGAATTATCGATTTCACGCTGTCGAACTGTATCAACAGCGGTTTGCGGCGGATGTTGGTGCTCACGCAGTACAAAGCCGCCAGTCTCGATCGGCATATCAATCTCGGTTGGCGATTTCTTTGCCGAGAGTTGAACGAGTTCATCGACGTGCTCCCGCCGCAGCAACGGCTCGATGAAAATTGGTACCAAGGCACCGCCGATGCCGTCTATCAAAACATCTACACCATCGAAAAAATCGGAGCCGAGTACACGCTGATTCTCTCCGGCGATCACATCTACAAGATGGATTACTCCGAACTCGTCCGTGACCACATCGAAGCCGGTGCCGATGCCACGGTGGCGTGCATTCCCGTCCCGCTGCACGAGGGGTCGGACTTCGGCATCATGCACATCGACCCCGATCACAA
This sequence comes from Thalassoroseus pseudoceratinae, assembly GCF_011634775.1. Taxonomy (NCBI): domain Bacteria; kingdom Pseudomonadati; phylum Planctomycetota; class Planctomycetia; order Planctomycetales; family Planctomycetaceae; genus Thalassoroseus; species Thalassoroseus pseudoceratinae. The sequence goes on along the minus strand of NZ_JAALXT010000007.1, from coordinate 425,610 downwards.
CGTGCTCTCTTTCGATGAAAAACCCGCCGAGCCGGAATGCATTCCCGGTGATCCGGAGAATTGTTTGGCTTCGATGGGCGTGTATGTGTTCAAGACGGATTTCCTCTTCGAGCAACTTTGCCAAGACGCCACCGTCGCCGACAGCCGACACGACTTTGGTCACAACATCATTCCCAGCATGATCGGCACGCGGAAGGTTCGGGCGTATCCGTTCCGTGACAAAAACACAGGCGAGCGGTGTTACTGGCGGGATGTCGGCACGCTCGATGCGTACTACGAAGCCAACATGGATTTGGTGCATGTCGATCCGCAATTGAATCTCTACGATCGCACCTGGGAAGTCCGCACGTATCATCCGCCGTTGCCACCGCCGAAATTCGTGTTCAACGATGCCGACGAAGCGGAACCGCGTGTGGGGACGGCTCTCGACAGTATCGTCGGTCTGGGGAGTATCGTCTCCGGTGGGCATGTCGAACGGTCGGTGATTTCCCCGGATGTGCGAATCAACAGTTGGGCGCACGTGGAAGATTCGATTCTATTTGAAGGCGTCGACATCGGTCGGCATGCGAAAGTCCGAAAAGCCATCATCGACAAGAACGTCCACATCCCCGCTGGCATGGAAATCGGCTATGATCCCGAACTCGACAAGTCCCGCGGCTTCACGATCTCCGAAGGTGGAGTCACCGTCATCCCCCTGGGAACGCAACTGGATTAGCACAATGGATTCGTGGAAACGATAGGCGGTGTTATGAATGTTGAAGCGCTGTTACCGGTTGTTCCCTTGGCCATCATTGGTGTTGTGATCATTGTCATCGTGTATCGGCTTGGACGGTATGGCTGGAAAGGCGCTCGATTCGGTTACCCGATTTATACAGTCGATGACAAGAAAATCACCTATCGCAGGCGTTCCACAAATTGCACCTTTCGGTTGTACAAACTGGATTCGGGAAACTTGTACGGGATCGAAATCGGTCAATGGACCGGTCTCGCCGGAGAAACCGCAATGTATGCCATTCCCGAACACAAACTGCTAGAACTTCGTGATCGCATTACTGAGTTTGTGGAAACAACTGGAAAATACTCTTTTCCAGACCCCACAGACGAAACCGTCTAAACACAACTGACAACCCAACATCAACAACTGACGAAAACAATGCTTGATCTGCAATATATCTGTGACAATGCCGACGCCGTGCGGGAGAACTGCGAGAAGCGGGGCGTGAAAGTGGACTTGGAAAAAGTTCTCTCGCTACGTGAGCAACGAAGCGAGTCGATTCAACTCGTGGACCAGAAGCGGAAGCAGCAGAAAGACGTTTCCAGCAAGATTCCCAAAGCATCGGCGGAAGACAAACCGAAGTTCATCGCCGAGGGGAAGCAACTCCGCGAGGAAATCAGCGAAGCCGAAGCGAAACTCAAAGAGATCGAAGCCGAGTTGTTCGCCGAGCAGAGTCGCATTCCGAACATGACGCATCCCGATGCCCCGATCGGTGGCGAAGACGATGCGAACGTCGTTCGCACTTGGGGTGAGCCGACGAAGTTCGATTTCAAACCGCTCGATCACGTCGAACTGGCGGAAAAGCACGACCTGATCGACTTCGAAGCCGGCTCACGTGTCGCGGGGGCGGGGTTTTATTTCCTGAAGAACGAGGCCGTGCTGCTGGAAATGGCGCTCGTGCAGTATGCCCTCACGACGCTTTACCAACGCGGTTTCGTGTTGCACACCACGCCGGACCTCGCCAAGAACGACGTGCTGTTCGGCACCGGTTACACGCCGCGGGGCGAAGAAACACAGATTTATTCCATCGAGAACACCGATCTCAGCTTGGTCGCGACGGCGGAAATTCCGCTGGGTGGTTCGTTGCGAGATGAGATTGTCGATTTCAACAAACTGCCGTTGAAATACGCGGGGTTGTCACACTGTTTCCGCACCGAAGCGGGAGCCCACGGTCGGGCGAGTCGGGGAATTTACCGGGTGCATCAATTCACGAAGGTCGAGATGTTCGGCTTCACCGCACCAGACGACTCCGCTTCCGAAGCGTTTCTGAACGAAGTGGTGGAAATCGAGGAAACGATTTTCCAAGCTCTTAACATTCCGTATCAGGTGATCGACACGGCATCGGGGGATCTCGGCGGACCGGCGTACCGCAAGTACGATTTGGAAGCCTGGATGCCCGGTCGCGACACCTACGGTGAAGTCACCAGTGCGTCAAACTGCACCGACTACCAAGCCCGTCGGCTCGGCATCCGCACTCGTGTACCGGAGCAGAAAGGCACGCAGTTCGTGCACACGCTCAACGGGACCGCGATTGCCATCAGCCGGGCGTTGATTGCCGTCCTTGAGAACAATCAACAAGCCGACGGCAGCATCGTCATCCCTGAGGTCTTGCGGCCTTGGGTCGGTAAAGACAAGATTGGTTGATTCTTGTGGAGGTGGAAGCGTGTGACAGTCATCGACATGGGTGAAGTGGCCCCAATTCTCAGGGACCATCAATCCACGATCACACCAAATCCATGCTCACGCAAGGCGGTGAGGATGCCACCTGGCCACTGAAGTCTGATGATCAATTATTTATTCAACACAACGAAATTTGTTGCTTCATGCTCGAATTGCGAGGCGTCAGCAAAATCTATCGCGGCGAGACGGTGCTGCATCCCCTTGACCTCACCGTCGAGGCGGCCGAAAACCTAGTGTTAATCGGTCCGAGTGGTTGCGGCAAATCGACAACGCTTCGGTTGATGATGGGATTGATCCGCACCGATAGCGGGGAAGTTTCCTTCGATGGTACGAAACTCACCCCGCAAAACGTGCTCGAACTCCGGCAGCGGATGGGGTATGTCATCCAAGACGGCGGGTTGTTTCCACATCTGACCGCCGCACAGAATGTCACGCTGATGGCGCGGCATTTGAAGTGGGATGAAAAGCGAATTTCCACGCGGTTGGAAGAACTTCGTGGATTGACGCACCTGCCGAAAGAGTCGTTGAGTCGGTACCCCGCTCAGATTTCGGGCGGCCAACGCCAACGCGTCGGGTTGATGCGAGCGTTGATGCTCGACCCGGATGTTCTGTTCCTCGACGAACCGCTGGGGGCTCTCGACCCGTTGATTCGAGCCGACTTGCAAACCGAACTTCGCGAGATTTTCAACACGCTCCACAAAACGGTGGTGCTCGTCACGCACGACCTGGCGGAAGCGGCGTACTTCGCGGATACGGTTGTGCTGATGCGGAGCGGGCGAGTCGTGCAACGCGGGACAGTTTCGGAACTCTGGGACAAACCGGCCGAACCCTTCGTCGAGGAATTTGTGCAAGCTCAACGCAGCATCCATGCCGATCGGGAAACTCCATGAATGTCGTCGCTGGTCGTTTTACTCGCTCGTTGACCGGACTTCTCTGTGGTCTGGTGTGTCTCGCGGGATGCCAATCGGAAACCAATTCCGTCGGCTCCGCTGGAGACGCTGAGACAATCGTCGTGGGTTCGAAGGTGTTTCCGGAGAACGTCATTCTTGGCGAGATGATCACGCAGCTCATGGAGAACGCCGGTGCCAACGTGATTCACGAACGCGGCATGGGGGGTTCGCAGACGCTGTGGGAATCGCTGCGAGCCGGTGAAATCGACGCCTACCCCGAATACACCGGCACTATCCAAAAAGAGCTGTTCGCTAGTCGGAATATCAAAGATGAAGCCGAACTTCGCAAGCTGCTGAAGTCGGAATTCCAAGTCGAAATGAGTCAGCCGTTTGGCTTGAACAACACGTACGCCATCGGCGTTCGCAAAGTTCCACCGGACGGGATTTCCCAAGCCGACTGGGACAAAGTCACTAATATCGCCGATTTGCGAAAGTACCCCGATCTCGAATTTGCTTTCAGCAACGAGTTCATGGATCGCAATGACGGTTGGCCGTCGTTGAAGAAGGCGTTCGAGTTGCCGCACCGGAACGTGGAAGGTGTGGAACACAGTTTCGCCTATGCGGGGTTGGAAAGCGGGACGGTCGATGTGATCGATCTATACGCAACCGACCCGGACATCAAACGTCTGGATCTGAAAATCCTCAGCGATGAACTCGATGACGGTCGCAATTTCTTTCCGAATTACAACGCGATGATTCTCTACCGTGCCGATCTCAAGACACGCGTTCCCGAAGCCGTCGAAGCGATGTTGCGGTTGGAAGGCCAAATCGACAATGCCACAATTATCCCGCTGAACGCCCGCGCCAAACTCGACAAAGTTCCCGAACCGATCGTGGCCGCGGATTATCTGCAAGAGACATTCGACATCGAGAAAACCATCCGCCGGGAATCACGAACAGCCCGCCTCACGAGACGAACGTGGGAGCATTTGCAGTTGGTGGGTATTTCCGTGTTTGCCGCCGTGTTGGTAGCGGTCCCGTTGGGAGTGTTCGCGGCGAAGTCACCGATGCTCGGCCAAGTGGTGCTCGGTGTGACGGGCATTCTCCAAACGATTCCGTCGCTGGTGCTATTTCTGATCATGATTCCCTATCTCGGCATTGGCCCGCAGCCGGTGATTGTCGGATTATTCCTTTACAGTTTGTTGCCGATCGTGCGAAACACCTACGCGGGTCTGGCAGAGATTCCTCGACAGATTCACGAGTCCGCCGAGGCGTTGGGATTACCACCGGCAGCCCGATTGTGGCGAATTGAATTGCCGCTCGCGACGCGGTCGATCATGGCGGGCATCAAAACGGCCGCGACGATCAACGTCGGAACGGCGACGCTGGGCGGTTTGATTGCCGCTGGCGGATACGGAGCACCAATCTTCACCGGCATTCGACGGTTGGATTGGTCGTTGGTCTCCGAAGGAGCAATCGCGGCCGCCGTGATGGCGCTCGTGGTGCAGTTGCTGTTTGACATTGCCGAACGGTTTTTGGTCTCCCCCGGCTTGCAACTGAAATCGGAAGCGTGAACTCGTTGGCAGTCATCGCGTGCGGCGTCCCGCGCGATGAAACGACATCAAAGAAAGACACCGATGGCGGATTCGAGATACCGAGAAACTCCCGACCCAATCGAAACCATGCCGCCGGGCGTGCCGTACATTGTTGGCAACGAAGCGGCCGAGCGGTTCAGTTACTACGGGATGCGGGCAATTCTGACCGTCTTCATGGCCGACTATCTGTATCTGATGTCGGACAAAATTCAGCCAGCGATGAGCAAAGCCGAGGCGACCGAACACTATCACACGTTCAGTTCCTGGGTGTACCTGTTTCCGATCATCGGGGCGTTACTCTCCGACACGTTGACGGGAAAATACCGCATCATCATTTGGGTTTCGGTGCTGTACTGCATCGGGCACTTGGCGCTCGCACTGATGGGCACCGCTCAGTTGGCTCCCGAAACATGGATGTGGATCGGTTTGTTCCTGATCGCACTCGGATCGGGCGGGATCAAACCATGCGTGTCGGCCCACGTGGGGGATCAATTCGGAAAACAGAACCAACATCTGATGCCGAAGGTGTATCAGTGGTTCTATTTTTCGATCAACTTCGGCTCGATGTTTTCGTACTTCCTCACACCGTGGCTGCTGGAATGGTACGGGCCGCATATCGCGTTCGGTGTGCCCGGCATTCTGATGGGGATCGCCACTCTGGCGTTCTGGATGGGGCGTTACTCGTTCGTGCACGTGCCGCCAGCTGGCACCGGCTTTTTGCAAGACGTGTTCAGCCGCGAGGGGTTGTTCACGATCGGCAAATTGCTGTTGGTTTACTTTTCGATTTCGGCGTTCTGGGCGTTGTTCGATCAAACGGGGTCGGCCTGGGTGTTGCAGGCTCAGAATATGGATCGTCAATGGCTTGGTATGTTGTGGTTGGAATCGCAGATCGGTGCGGTGAATCCTGTGTTGGTGATGCTGCTCATTCCGATCTTCCAATTCGGCTTGTACCCCGCCATCAACAAAGTCTTTACGCTCACGCCACTGCGTAAGATTTCGATCGGTCTGTTCCTGGCGGCGGCTTCGTTTGCGTTGTCGTCCATCATTCAAGAATGGATCGACACCGGAAGTCGCCCGTCGATTGCTTGGCAGATTCTGTCATACGTGATTTTGACATCCGCCGAAGTGATGGTGTCGATCACCGGTTTGGAGTTCTCTTATACGCAGGCTCCAAAGTCGATGAAGTCGGTGGTGATGTCGATTTGGTTGCTGTCCGTCTCACTGGGGAATGTGGTGACGGCGGCGGTGAATCACTACATCCAAATTCCGGGGATTAATCGGTTCGTGAGTGAAGCCAGCACGTTGGAAGTCGCGGACGGCGAAAAAACGTACCGAGATCAATGGTTGATGAAAGCGTTGCCAGTCGAGAAGGATTCCGACAAGCACGATGTGCTGTTGGCCGGTTACGATCGCAAGTTCGACACCGATGACGATATTCGTCTCACCTACGACGCTTACGGCAATCTCACGGAGGTCTTGCCGCAAAATGTTGATGTGTTGAAGTCGGCGAAAGAACGGATCAGCGAGAACTTTTTTGCGTCCGCCGATACCGACGATGAATTGCAGTTGCCGGATGACGAGACAGCCGACGAGTTGCTGAAGGATCTACAAGACGCCTCTGAAAAGCCGTTGCGATATCACCGTGTGACCCGCGACCAGTTCCGAATTGTCGCCGCCGGTGCGGATGGAGAATTCGACACGGCTTGGGACGAAGTGCTCAACGCGACCGTGAGTCGTGTCAGCAAGAAAGAAACCAGCCCGGAAGACAAACCGCTTACGTGGCGGGAGAAGCGAATTATCGAACTGAAAGGCGATGTCGGTCGTGAAGAAGTCGAGGCGGCTCGCGGGACCATTCCGGAAACGAAAATCAGTGAATCATTCACGGTCGGCGGGCAGGTCACGCTGGAAGGGGCCAGCTACTTTTGGTTCTGGACTTACGTGATGCTCGGAGCCGCTGTCCTATTCGTGCCGATCTCGTACTTCTACAAAGATCAAACGCAGATCCAAGGCGATGACGAAACCGACCACCCTGCCCCGCCCGAGGAACATGCCCTCACCGATGAGGAAACCTAAGCGGTGCAACGAACACCTCCCGCGAAACTTCCTTACAGATCGAGGAAGTTTTGCAGGAGTTTCACGCCTTCGAGGGTGAGGAAACTTTCGGGGTGGAACTGGACACCGTGGATGGGGTGTTTCTTGTGACGGAGACCCATCACTTCGCGGGGGTGGTCTTCGTCGTTGGTCCAGGCGGTGAGTTCAAAATCGTCGGACAGTGAATCCGCGGGCACGATCAAACTGTGATACCGGGTGGCCGTGAACGGGTTTTCCAATCCGGCGAACACTCCCGTGTTGTTGTGATGAACTTGAGACACTTTGCCATGCATCAAGCGATCGGCTCGGACAACCTGTCCGCCGAACACGTCCGCGATGCATTGGTGTCCCAAACACACGCCGAGCACGGGAATCTTCGTGCCGAATTCCGAGATGATCTCCCGCGATAACCCGGAATCGTTCGGCGTACCGGGACCGGGAGAAATGATGATTCGCTCGGGTTGCCAACCGGCGATTTCGTCCAGCGTGGTTTGGTCGTTACGGGCGACACGGATCTCAAGTGATGAGTCCATCTCTCCCAGACGTTGAACAAGGTTCCAAGTGAACGAGTCGTAATTGTCGAGAACAAAAATCATCGGCGGCGGTTGGTTCGTGCGGGTTTCGATGGTGTGTAGTGATGAGAAACTGAGATTCCTCAACGGAAGCCCAGCGATGGTCGCTACATCAAACCGAGACTGAGTTGAAAACATCAACTTGGTCTGGTGGTCACTGTGGGCATCGTATCACCCGACCCCTCGAACGACCAGACCGCACTTCCACCTTCCGGGCATCGACGAGACCGCGCAACCTGATTTTTTGAGCAGCTACTGTTTGGCGGGGCCGAACAACTTGCGGGCGAGGTCACGGAGTTGTTCCGCGTTGCCGCCCTCGCCTTGCGATTGCAAACAGCGGTGATCGACGAACACCAACGCCGGCTGACTTGCGCACGTCGCTTGCGCAACTTGCGACAACAACTGCTGTTCGCCAACGCTCAATCGATGGACTTTGCAGAGTTGCTGAAACAGATCGTTCGGCGTGTCGTTGGATTCCGTCCGCGAGACTCGATGACGTTCCCACCAATACAAACCGCCCCAGATCGCCGCAATCAACGCAATAATCGCCGCGAAAAACAGATAGTTTCCCAGCGAGGCCGAATGACGGCTCCAGCGTATAAACGAACTGGACATTTCGGCGGTCGACGCCAGACTCGAAACGAGGATATTCATTGTCGTGGCCCTCAAACTTCCGCGGATGCTGATTCGGAAACCGTCTGGCTTGGAACTTCCAAGCCGTCGTCAGCGACTAATCCGGCCAATTGACTCAAGGCGGAATCAATCGCTTCGCGGACTCGAATATTGGGATCGCCTCGATGTTGTTGTAACGCCGCAACGACCGACGGGACTGGCATCTCCGCCAATGTCTCGACGACAACGCGACGAATTTGCTCGTCATTGTCGTTGAGCAGTTCCAAGAGTGTCGGCAAGACATGCCAGTGCAGACCCAGTGACACGGAACCGGTGATCGCACGAATTCGCCGCTGCCGGATCGGGTGAAAAAATTCTTTCGCCAATTGCTCAGTGGCTTGAGGGTCGATCTTCAAGACCAACTGTCCGGCCCGTTCGGCGTGATCTTCATCGAACCGGTCATACGAAGCCAAGATGCGTTGCAGATCGAAGTCAGACAGTTCTTCCCGTGCCGCCTCCCGCACGACATCTGCGGTGCTATCCAACCCGTTCACAAGTTGTTCGAGAGCGTCTGGCAGTCGTTGTTGCCGAACTTGTGTCAACGCCCACGCTTGCGATTGCGGTTCCTCGGAGTTCAAGGCGTCGGCCACGATTTCACGGACCGAATCCCCATTGACCGGCATCCCGCCAGCCAAAACTGAGTCGCGAGCTTCAAAGGTTCCGTTCCGCAGAATCCACTCACGCACCCGCTCTTTGACATTGTCAGCCACCGCCACGTGCGACAGCAACGTGAGAACCGCCGGTTGCAATGCCTCCGGTAACAGCGGCAGCACCTCTTCGGGAGCATCCAGCCAAGGCAACGATTCGATTTGTTGAAGGTTCCGGGCTTGCATCGTTGTCGGACTCTTCCGCACCCAACGCAAAGTGGCCGCGATGAATTCCGGATCGGACCGCTTCCCGAGAATCTCGAAAACTTTCAACGGCGGCCGCGATGTATTCAGGAATTGCAGTGTCAAATCCATGACGCCGGGGTGCGTGCTTGTCTGCAAGAATTGGAAGACTAGCTGACGAATCTCACTGCCACTACCAAGCACGAGTCGCACGGCTTCGTCGTTGGTTTGCCCCAAAATCAAGATGGCTTCAACGATCGCATCTCGATACGGCGATTTGGTCAGAGTCGCTGCGGGAAGATTCAACGCCGCCAAACTCGCATGCCGAACTTGCATCGCGGCTGCATGCCGAGGATCGGTCGATTTGGTCCGGAGTTGATCATGCACCCGATCGACCAAAACCCGAAAGACGGAAACCATTCGTTCGTCGAGGAAGTTCGGATGTTCGCTGAGACATTGAGCCACCAACGGAAGCAGATTCCCAGTCGTTCCCGCCTCGAGAATGGCCATGACATCCTGAGAGGCATCGCTGCGGGTCGTCAAACATTTTCGCAACGGGCCGGCCAAGTTGTTCGCCGTGACAACAAGCTGTTCCTGCGCTTCCGGGGACAAACGACGAAAATGACGAATCAGTTCGATCTGCGTTCGTGGCGAACAGTACTCCGCGATGGCGTCCACCGCCGCAACCTGCACACCCGCGTGGGGTACATCCAACGCTTTAAGCAGCATGGGCGCGGCATGTTCGCTACGCGATGTCGCCAATGCTCGCATCGTCAGACAAATGGCTTGTGTCATAAACTTCTTCAACTTTCAACGTCACGGTTGGCGGATCGTGGAAGCTTGTCGCTCACGTGGTTTGTCTCGATCACCGCACAGACCGAAATCCGGTTCTGAACACACAAACCAACGATCGTCGAGTTATCTTTCCTTTGGCACTCTTCCCAGAATTCACGACCTCCCCACGTTTGTTGCCAGTCATCATGCCGAACACACGGGCATCTCAACCTCAAAACCAAAATGGATTGATACGGCTTGTTCCATCTTGGAATCGAAGATGAACCATCCCGCCATCCGCTGGACGAGATGCCGAGGAATCACATGACAACCATGTGTCACAAGGAAAACTCGGTCCAAGATAGCAAAGGATCTATCGGAGGTTTTCCGGCGACTTCCGAAACGGACCACGTAGAGACGTTGTGATCTCTATGATCCAGCCAGCCGGAATTTCCGGAGAATTCGTCCCCAGAGAGCCTTCGGTTGCCTAGAATGTTGAAAAACGAATTCAATGACTCACTTCCGAGTGGCAATACTAGTATTTCTACTGAGTTCGCAGATCACATCGAGCAGTTAGAATCATTGAACGCGACCGTTCTGTTACAATCACCGGGATATGCCTGAACCACGAAACTTCTCCGAACCGGATTACCGTCACGATACGGAATTCTCGAAACTATTAGCCCGACGTGCGGATGTGGATTTGACAATCGCCGCGTTGGAAGTCGCTCGGGATGCGTATCCGGAGATGCAATTCGACGAAACATTGCGTTGGTTCGATCTGCGAGCGAACTACCTCCGAGAGAAGTTCGCCGCCAGCGTTTTTGAACGCGAAGCACTTGAGGCGTTGTGTGAGGAGTTAGGACGTCGGCAAGAATTGACAGGCAGCGACGCGGCTTTCGACGACCCCGATGCAAGTTATCTCAACCGGATCGTCGTCACCGGACAAGGGATTCCGTTGAGTTTATCGCTGGTCTACATGGGCGTTGCCGAGCGGGCGGGTTTGACGCTCAGCGGCGTGTCCGCTCCGCAGCACTTCTTGTCCCGATGCGAAACGGCCGAAGGACCGTTGTTCGTCGATGCCTTCACACCCGGGCGAATTCTCACCGCCTCGGAATGCATCGAGTGGTTGTCCGATCTGACGGAAATGACGGACGAACAAATTCGGCCATTCCTCGAACCCGCCGGACCACGCATGATTCTCGTCCGCATGCTGAACAATCTGAAAGTCGTGCATGCCAAGCACGAGAATTGGGACGCAGCGTGGAAGGTGCAACACCGACTGATGACACTCAAGCCGGGTTCGTATCAGGAACGCCGAGACATGGGCATTCTATCCGTGCACGCGGACCGGACGCTCAGTGCGATTAAACTTCTCACTGGTTGTCTGCGGAATTGTCCTCAGGAAGAACGCGAGGTACTCAAAGAGCATCTCGAAATGGCCCACTCCAGTCACGCGCGGTGGAACTAAACCGTCGCCTGTGTCGGCGGTGGATGGGAAGAACGCTATGATTCCTGGCCGTCTCGGAGCAAGATGAATCAGTCGTGGTGGTGGGTGTGATCATCTTTGTGATCGAGGGTCCCAGAAACCGCTTTTCCTTCGACCTCCAGCGTGAACTTCGCGGTGAAATGGGCGACGTTGTGCAACGACGAAGGAAGATCAGCGGAACTGATGGCAAATCGGGACGACCGTCCTGAAGGATCGTCGGGTCGCGGGTCGGCCGCAAGACTGACAGGAACATCCTCGCCGTCCACTTGAAATGAAATTTCCAAGGTCTGACTGGAAATCGGCAACGGTTTCTTGGTCCCCGTTTCAAGAACGTGGACGATCAGTTTGCGTTCCTTTTCATCGATAGCGAACTCCAATTGCATGTCCTCATGCCCCGGAAGTTCGATGAAATGCCCGCCGTGCAATTCAGGGCGGTCGCTCTCCGAACTCCCACATCCTGCAAACACAGTGAGCAGTAAGAACCCACCAACGAACAACCAACGCCGCGACTCCGCCACGAGCACGCGACCGACACGCCAACCTGTCACACACTGAGAATACATCAACGGCCCCCTTCGTCACTACGATCTGCCAACTTTTGAAACAGTCCCATCTCGTCGGATGTGGCGTTCCGGCGAAAGTCGATGGTTTCGGATAAGAACCGCACCGATCCATCCGCCATCAGGAAATTTGAACCGCCCGGATGGTAACTGCTGAAATTCGCCGAACCCGTTCCATCGCAGTCGACATTGGTGAGAGAAGGATCGTCATTGATGGGATAGAACGCGGTTCCTAGTACGGTTTGATTGTCGGCCGCGGTGCAACCTTGGGAGGAATCCACGCCGGGCCACGTTGCGGCGTAGTTCCGCATGTTCCGTTCCCCGATCGCCAGCGTATTGCTCGTCCCATCCAGAATGTGAGCAAACTTGACGCTTGAGTTTCGACCGAACAGTCCATTCCCTGCGAAACTAGCTTCCGACCAGTCCACTCGCTGTTCCGCCCAACGACTTCCAAACACACCCACATAATTCGACTTCGCAACATTGAACGAAGCGCCTGCAGGGAGCGTTGGCGCTGGTTGGGGATTGGGTGTCGGTGTTGGTACCGGATCGGGGTCCGGTTTGGGGTCCGGTTCGGGATCGGGATTCGGTGGAGGCGGCGGTGGCAAATGGGCGAAGATGAAGATGCTTGCCGGACAGCTGGGCCACGGGTGCGTCGTTGTCACGTGAGTGGCAACGTTTGTTACCAATGGTTCCAGCGAACGGCCGGGTATGGCTTCGGTCAACGTGGTCTGATTCGTGGTCGCCGTTTCGGGAATGACAATCGAACGGAACTCGTGAGCCAACACGTTGCTGCGATCCGATGGGCAAACGAAAAGATCCAACGGCGTCTGAAGGAATGCCAGCTTCACCGGATCGGATACAACCTGGGTGAGCGAGTGCTCGGTAGGACGCAACGCGTCATGAAGTGCGGTCTGCTCCAAGTATGGCAGCAGCAACACACTCCATCCCCACCCCTTCTCGTCACTGGGGTCGTCTAGGTTGGCCACATAGCCGGATGGTAACGTGCCACATGCGTCGTGATAGAGATGTAAGCCGATGCCAATTTGCTTGAGATTGTTCCGACATGCTGTCCGTCGAGCCGCTTCACGAGCATTTTGGATGGCTGGTAAAAGTAGCGTCACAAGAACGCCAATCACCGCCAGCACCACGAGCAACTCGATGAGCGTCATGCCTCGTCGCTTTGAACGGGAATTCATGGGACCTCCCAGAGACTGAGGGACTCGTGTGACGCGATGTGCGATGCCCGTAACACACCCCATCGTGTTGGCAACTCAACCGTTACCAACTCACGATGCATATGCAACAGATTCGCGAAAGCAATAGATTCTCTCCTAAGCAGCAACGTAACGCTAGCCGAAACGGTGACGCCAGAGAAATTATTGCGATTTCCCACCGATTCCGGTTTCGGTGGAGCACGTCGGGCGACGGGTCTACAGGACGGGGGAAAACAAGCGACAAATGTTTTCGCGGAGGACGCGCCATTTGGGGCGTTTGACCCATTCGTCGTACTCTAATTGCCGGGCATCTTTCTGATCGTTCTCGAAATCTTCTTCGAGCTGCTGGGCGACGCGGGAATCGTAAAACGCCAGACCGATCTCGAAGTTCAACAACAGACTTCGCGAATCGAAATTGGGGGAACCGACGAAACTCCAATGACCGTCGATGGTCATGGTTTTCGAGTGCAGCAACCCCTTTTGGTATTCGTAGATTTCGACGCCTGCTTGCAGGAGCGAATCATAGTAGGATTGGGCTGCGTACACCGTTGCCATGTGAGCGCTTTGGCAGCACAACAGCAATCGCACTTTGACGCCACGATACGCCGCCGACTCCAACGCCATCGCCAATGCGGGTGTGGGGACAAAGTACGAAGTGGCTAGCGTCAATCGACGTTCCGCTTCGTTGATCGCGGTGAACATCAATTGATGAAACACTTCCGCCTCGCCGGACGGTTCACCCGCGAGAACTTGAGCGGCGGTTGGTCCACCTTCGATGGGCGGCGGATAGTAACTCGGTGCCGTCAACTCTTCCCCGGTGGCGTGATACCAATCCTCCGCGAAGACTTGCTGCAACTGCAAGACCGCGGGGCCTTGAATCCGCATATGCGTGTCTCGCCAATACCCCAACTTTGGGTCGAGTCCTAAGTATTCATCACCGATATTCATCCCGCCGGTGAAACCGGTTTGGCCATCGACGACGACAATCTTGCGGTGCGATCGCAAGTTGATCAGCAATCGGTTTCGCCAATGTTGTCCGGAGAGGAACGTTGCGAATTGGATGCCTGCGTCTTTCATCGGTTGGACAAAGCGACGATTTCGCCGCATCGCCCAGGAACCGATCCCGTCCACCAGCACACGAACCTCGACCCCGGACCGCGCCCGTTCCACGAGCCAATCCCGTAGCCTCAATCCGGTCGCATCGGGTTGCCAGATGTAATACTCCAGGTGGATGGATTGTTTGGCCTCGCGGATGGCCTGTTCGATCAATCCGAAAGTCCGATTGGTGTCGGCGACAATTTCGACTTTGTTGTTGTTAGTTGGCACGGTCTCGGCAAGACGTGTGGCCAACCGCATGAGTCGTCGCTGATGAACCGAGTATTTTTCGCTGGGAATGAGTTGATACTGCGTGAGTTCCGGCAGGTTGCGGGTGATGGCTCGGCTGGCCAACGCACGCCGGGCGGCTTTGCGTTCGACACGGTTGATTCCGAAAATCACGAACACGACACCACCGAAAATCGGCACCATCAACAGCAGCATTAGCCAGGCAACGGTGGACTCCGGGTGCTTCTTCTTGTGCAGTAATAACAACGGCAACAAACACAATTGCACGAGAAAACTCATTCCCGTGATCAAGGTCGTCCAATGCCAACTCAACAACCAATCCATGAATTCCGAACCGCCTAAAAAGAAACCGCGGAGAAATCTCCGCGGAATCGTATCACAGCCATGAGTGGTTCGAAAGCTGGTGTGTTACCAGGTCGTTTTCAACCAGTTTTCGTAGGTTTCAGCGACTTTCGCCGACTTGGTATCGCCGCCGTGAATGTACATGGCGTATCGCAGCATCAGCGAGTCGCCTTTTTCGAGTTCCGTCGGGGGAACTTCGTTGCCGGCGTAGGCTTTCTCTCCCCATGGATTGATCGAGAACAATCCGTAGTTCCGCACGTGATATCGCGACGGACGGAAGTTCTTGGGATGATCGAAAATCGTCAGGCCGAACGTATCGCCTTCGACTTCGCCGTAGTAATCAATCCACTTCGCCGGTTTTCCCCAGGCGGCTTTCGTGCCCTTCACGCCTTCCGACGTGACCACATGTCCGCCTTCGTTTTCCCGCATCGAATCGACCATGCGGAAGCCGAACAGTCCTTCTTTCGTATCTTCGAACGTCACGGGACCGTGCTCGGCGATGAAGTTGATCGCGTACTCGACGACATAGTTCGAGAAAATGCGGATCGTTGATTTCTCGGTAACGACCGGTTCACCGGCTTCGTTGAGCCAATGATTCGTGACGGTCATCACGGCCGGATCGCCTTTCGCCTTGTCAATTTTGACAGAGACGTTTTTGATCCGGCCGTCTTCCTTCCAGAACTTCACGCCGTTAACTTCATCGACGGCAACCCAAATCCCCTTGTGGTGTGGGTGATCGAGACCTTTTTTGCCGGGTGTTGCAATCTCCCGTGTCAGTACGGTGCCGTCCGGTCCGCGAACCGGAGAGAAGAACGGCTTTGGCAGATCCGATCCGTAGTTGAACGTCGTGAACGGCTTTCCGCCTACGCTCACGTCGATCGTTTTGCCATCACCTTCGGTGATTTGAACCGCTTTGTCCGCCGCGATCAGCGATCCGCCGCTCAGTAGCATGGCCGACAAACAGCAGGCACGTAGAAAACTCATCCTCGATCCCCTCGATATGGAATATGGTGATTCGCCCCATCGAGCCGCCCAAACAGCCCGATGTCGGCATTCCATCGTATCGACGAAAATTCACACGTCGAGGCTATCGGCGGATTTCACCGGCGGTTGAACCCAAGCGGCGGCGATCACCAATGGAATCGGCAACGCCACAAAGAACCACAATGCCGGGTCGAACGAGCCAAACCAATCGCGAGACGCCCCCGCGATAAACGGTCCGAGACTCGAACTCGCAACCGCGCTCGTGGTAACAACACCGCGAATGCGTCCTAGATGTCGTCGTCCGAAGTATCTGGCCCACAACGGATGCGTGCTTCCGAAGAACGTTCCTTGTGACGCCCCCAGCACCATCCCGACCGTGACACACATCGCCGTGGTGCTCACATTGATCAGCAACATGGATGAGATCGCTAAACCAAGCAGTCCGATCGCACACAACCAGCGAGCGGACACATAATCGGACAGCGTTCCACCACTAAATTGGAAGGTCGCCCAGCAGATTGCGAAGAACGACATGGTGAGTTTGTAGTCGGCTTCGGTGAGTCCTCGGTCTTGCAGGATCGGAACGAAGTGGAAGACGATCGCCGTCAGAATCATCGAGAACATCCCGACCCCCGCGGACACCACCCAAAACGCCGGTGTGCGGATCGCTTCGGAAAGCGTGAGGTCCGAGACGATGCGGCGAGCATGCGGGTGAGAATCCGGCAGGACTTTGCCGTTGTCGATTTGTTGACCGATGTCCTCCGGCCGATTCCGCACGATGAAAAAGAATGCCGGGAACAGCACGCCGAAAATCACACCGCCTTGGATCAGGTAAGCGGTTCGCCAATCATACGCGTCGATCAACCAAGAATTGACCCTTGGCATGATCGCCATCGCCGAAGCGATCGACAATGTGCGGATGCCTTCGACGAGCCCAAGTCGGCGTTCGAACCAGAACGGTAGCGTGTTGCCGCTGAGGAACGCCATCGCCCCCGGTCCGACGAGCCTGAGCATCGCAAACGCGAACAACAACACAAACCAGTTCCCCGCCATCGCCAACGTCACACATGCGGTGAGCAAGACCGTCAGGATGACAAGTAACGTACGTCGCAACCCGTGGCGGTCCATGAACATGCCGACGTATGTGAGCGGCATCGCTCCTAAGATCGTGCCCAGCATGTACGCCAACGCCAATTCACTATGCGATAAACCCAGGCTGGTACGGATTGGTTCGTTGTAGACGGAGATGCCGAACGTTTGCCCCGGTGAACTGGCGAACGCCGTCACCATCGCCACGCCGAGCATCACCCATCCATAGTAAAACGGTGCGGAGGTCGCGACCGGTTCCGGGGAGAGCGTTTGTGGCAGACTCGGGGAAGTCACCGGCAGCGGAGCCGATGAAACGGTTTCCGTCGATTGCAAAGTCACGGAACAACCAACTTTCAGGCGGGAAGACACGGCAGGAACGCGCCGGAATTTTCGCCTTGTCCCCCGGTTCTGTCAATCCCCTCTGTCTGACGCAAATTGCTATTCATCGAACTTTCGCACCGTTCCGGGTCGCATGGAAACTCGGCAAGATCGACGGGAATCTTTCAATTCTCGAATCCAAAGTCCCGCATCGGATTTCGCAGTTTCGAATATGCCGAACAGGTCCGTATCGACGAGGGCGTCGTATCCACTCATTAACTCGAAGAAGGTGTCATCGACGGTCTTCGCCATTACGAAATAATCATACACAGCCGCGTGCAAAACAGCCGCGTAGACATGTGCTTCGGCTATTTGCTCGGCGGTGGCAGATTCGCCAAGAGCCACTTTCGGACGGTGCTTCAATAAAGCCAACATGTGAACAGTCGAGCCCAACGCATCGTCTTGCCACACGTCTTGACGGTAAGAATCGAGGCACGCAAGTTCATCTGCCATCGACTCCGCCAACTGTTGTATCGTCACAAAACTAAAGGGAGCGTTCATCGAAGAGTCTTTATGAGCGTTTCGAAGCTGGAAAACACGATTGTCGTCCGAAGCGAATTGGTTAGGATAACCCACGTCGATTTAAAAAAGGCTGACACTTTCTTAACTCGTGTGGGAATCCCATGATTCGTTCACAAACTTGTCCGATCTGTAACGAGGAACTTCCGCCGGAATTGACCGCCGATTCACCGTACTTTCCGTTTTGCAGCAAACGGTGTCAATTGATCGATCTCGGTCGCTGGGCGGACGGTCGGTATGCGATCGTCGACGAAATGACGCCCGAACAGATGGCGGAGGAATTCGACAAACAAAACGAAAGCGGATACTTCGAGGGCTAAACCGATACGTGCCGTCGCTCACTGCAAGCGATGCCGACAAGTTTTTGCAATTCCGATTCGTGGTTGGTAGGCTGATTGATCTTCGATCACATTTGTCGACTCCCAAATCCCAAATCGGACTTGCTTCTATGCGACTTTCCTGGCTGTGTTGTTGTCTCGTCGGCGGTGTCTTCTTCGTTCCGCCTTTGCACGCGGACCAGATCACGTACGTTCAAGACGATGGCACGCAAACCACTGTCGAAGCGCAGATTTACGGATCGGATCGCGGAGCGGTGGCGCTTGAGATGGCGGACGGATCGCTGGAAGTCATTCCGGAAGCCCGCATCGTCAAACGGGAACCGGGAGACGGTCCGGAACCACTCGACGAAGACGCGATGATCGAGCAACTCACCGAACGGTTCGGGAAGGATAAATTCCGAGCGACTTCCAAACGCCCGTTCGTGGTCGGTTTGGTGTTGGCGAGTCCGTTGGAGAGCAGAATTCAGGAAACGCGAGCGACTTCGTTTTTGCGGGAAGCCGTCGGGTTTATGAAGCGGGTCGAAAACGAATTCAAGAACTACGCTCGGCAAGCTCGCATTTCGATCGACAACCCCAAGCACACGCTCGTCGCGTTGATCTTCGAGACCGACGACGATTTCGAAGCCTATGTCGAAGAAACTCGTGGCGGAGCACAAAGCCTGTCAGCCGGGAACATCGCGGGGTTTTACTCGGGACTGTCCAACCTCTTGGTACTGCGGCTGAGTGAGTGCTACGACTTTGCCACCCCGCTGCATGAGGCGATGCACCAACAGGTTTACAATCGCGGTGTGTTTCAACGATTGGCACCGCTGCCGGTCTGGTTCAACGAGGGCATTGCCACGTCGTTTGAAGGCAATGGTGACCGCATCCGCAACGGTCCGAATCGGCTTAACTCGCATTATGCTCGCAAGTCGCTCGCCGGTGGTGGGCTCTCTTGGACGGAAACCGTGCAACACGACTCCACCTTCCGAGGTGACATCTTCGCCGGTGATGCTTACCGAAACGCCTGGAGTATGCACTGGTTTCTGCTCAACAATTACGACGACCAATACAAGAGCTACGTGGAACGGCTGGGCGAGAAAGAATCACTCGCGGAGATCAGTCCGGAGCAACAATTGTCGGAATTCGAGGATGTTTTCGGCAAATCTCCGGCGGAGTTGGAATCGGAGTTTCGCCGGAAGTTGCCGATCGAAATGCGACGCCAACGGCTCTCGGCGGTGGAGCGTCGGCAAGCCGGTCTCAGCGAAACACAATCACATCTGGGCGAAGTCGTGCTGACGGCGGTACGTCAACCGAACGGTTTGCTGCAAGTCCAAGGGCAACTCACGAACATCTCGCCACTCCGTGATATGGCGTATTATGTGACCGTTGTCACCGGTACGGGAGAGTTCGCGGACTGGTTCGTTCCGGACCTGAAAATTCGTAAGTCGCAACGGTTGCCCTTGCAATTTGTGCAAAAACGGATCGTTGGAGCGCGCGGCGGACCGGCGGGAACGTTCCGCGTGAAAATTCAGTCCGCCATCGCCGACAGCGACACCGCCAACGCGTGGAAACGCGGCCAACTACCGTCCCCATTGGGCGAATGATCACTCTACTGTCCGATCGACTCGTTCAATTCCCCGCAGTCGCACACGATCGAACCTCGACACAAACTCCGTACTTGATTCGGAGAAAACTTGAGGATTTTCTTGGAGTCCTTCGCAGAATTTGCCGATTGAATGAGAAGACGCCACATAATCCGTCTTTTCGTAACAGCTGAGGAGCCAATCGATGCGAATCCTTCTGGGAATGCTAGTGCTGTTCAGTGGATGTGCGTCGGCCCGTTATGTCACCAAAGGTGAGATGGAAGGCGTGGTCGCGATGCCCTCCGACACCGACCGCAACCGTGAAAAAGCTGAGGAATTGATGGCTCAGCATTTTCCGGAAGGCTATGAGATTGTCTTTGAGGAAGAAGCCGCTGTTGGCAGCGTGACACACGTTCACAAGAATAGTCACGGAGACGACATCCATCTGGCTGGCGGTCTGCAAAACTATGATCATGACGATTTCGCCAGCGTCACGCCGCGATTGCCGGGTCTTACGCATCGCACCGCTCACAGCGACATCACCATGACGACCCGCGACAAAACCGAATGGCGAATCCGTTACCGCAAAAAACGCCCGAATTCGCTCACCGCACCGGGGGAACTTCCCAGCGAATCGCTCCAACAGCACTTCGAAGCCATTGACGCCAACGCTGAGAACTAATGGTGTGCGTTGGTCATGATTTGCGTCGGCGTTCCGCTCCAGCAGAGATGGAATCGGCTTCGAGGAAGATATGTTTGATCTGCGGATGTTGAGCGCGAATCGCCTCTTCCAACCGGTCAATTGCGGTTTCGACATCATCTGCCGATAGTTCATCGTGGAAATGCACATCGAGTGCGAGCAAGATTGTTTCCGGACCGAAGTGCAACGTAAGTGGCTTCCGAACACGTTGAACCGCCGGGTCGTTTGTGGCGATTTGCCGAACGTTCGCAACGGTGGTCGGGTCCGCACTTTCACCGATGAGTAACCCGCGTGTCTCACGAATGAGCAGCAACGCCACGCCCATCAGAATCAAACCGATGATGATGGACGCCACACCATCGAGAACCGGCATTTCGAACAGGTGGCCGAAGTAAATCCCGAGAAACGCTACCACAAGCCCCAGCATCGCGGCGGAATCTTCGAACAGCACGGCGAATGTGGTCGGGTCTTTGCTATGCCGAATCGCTTGCCAAACGCCGTGATCCTTGTTTTTGGCCTGGAGAAACCCCTTGAGTGCCAACCACCAGGCAGCTCCTTCGAAGACAATCGCCAAACCCAAAACGATGTAATTGGCCGTTGGGTCTTGAAGTTCGCCCGGGTGCATCACGTGTTGGATGCCCTCATAAAACGAGACGCCGCCGCCGATTCCGAAAATCAAGACCGCGACGATCAACGTCCAGAAATAGAGATCCAAACCGTAGCCGAACGGGTGTTCGTCGTCCGCCGGTCGTTGGCTGAGTCGAATTCCCAGCAGCAGTAACGCCCCGTTGCCGGTATCGACAACCGAGTGAATGCCTTCGGAAAGCATCGCCGAACTGCCGGTGATCCCAGCGGCAATAAATTTCGTGACCGCAATCGCCCCGTTGCCGGCGATGGCTCCGTAAATCGCAATTTTCGATCCGCTCGCGGCCACAGTTCGATTCCTTCACTGACTGGTTATGGTTGGACACGTGTGCGGATTGTACTTGATCCCAAGCGAATCGCAATCGGCGAGAGTTTGACGCTCGGAAACGATGATTCTCCTCAAACGTCTTTGTGCGGCATCAAAAATGGTTTGCTTGTCGGAATTCCATCGGTGATCGATTCGGGGGGGGGATTGCGACCGACCATTAGCAATCATGGGGCCGTTCTGAAAATTCGTCGAGGCCCCCGCAATCCGGCAGAGTACCCTGTGAATTGGCGACGGATTTGCTACTATCATTGGTTCCGTGGCATATCATCCGCGGCTAACAGCATATCAAGCGGCACCTCCCTGCCTCAATACCGTTGCGGCAGCGACACGGAGGCCCTTCGGACGACAGGATGACCCTTATGGCTTATGATGCTTACGACCCATGTCCTTGTGGCAGCGGGAAGAAGTTCAAATTTTGTTGTCTTCCCATTGCGGAAGAAATGGACAAAGTCGCCGGGCTGCAAGAGAACCACCAAACTCAAGCGACTTTGCAGGTTTTAGATCGGCTGCAAAAAACCAAACCGGAAATTCCTTGGATTTACGTCACCCGAGCGGGCGTACTTTTGAACGAAGGCCGGTCGCTCGAGGCTCAAGAAACACTCACGGTGTTGCTTGAGAAACAACCCGATCACCCGTTTGCGTTGGCGTTGCTGGCGACGGCGTCGGTCGGAGCAGTGGGATTCGAAGACGCAAAACCGAACGTCTACAAAGCGTTCCGTCATTGCGCTCAGCATTTCCCGGATGTCGTCGGCTCGCTAGCCATGGGCATTGCCGGGTTGATGTACGGCGAGCGAAAATATCTGGCGGTCCGTCAGCATTTGGCGCTCGCGATGCGTTTGGTTCCTGAAGAAGACAAACAACAAGTCTTCCTCCGATTGATCGACTTTGACGGCGACGAACGGTTGCCGTATCCGTTGCGGGGGCCGCATCCGTTGCGTCCCGTCGAGCTTTCCGAAGACGCCGAAAACGCCGAGGAACAAGCGAAATGGCTCAAACGAGCCGAGCGGTCGGTCGTCATGGGTTGCTACGAAACCGCCGCGAACTTGTACGAACGGTTGGCCGAGGATGACTCGGAAAACCCGGTTCTCTGGGCCAACGCGGGGTTGTGCTGGGCATGGGACGGCGACGAAGAGGAAGCCTCCGAATCGTTGCATCGAGCGGCTCGTTTGGAAGACGATTTCGAAACCGCCGTCGAATACGAAACGCTCGCTCAACTGCTCGACCAAAACGCTCCCGATGCCCAAGCCGATGTGGTCGCAGTGGGTTATCGGGTGCAATCGGTGAGCAAGTTGTTGTCGATGATCGACGATCATCCGCAACTAGAACGCCTCCCCGAGACTCCCGACGAAGACGGCCAAAAACAACCGCCGGTCGTCAATATTCTCGATCGGGAACCGATCTCCGAAGAAGAAGAGATTTCCCGGGACAACGTCTCGCGAGTGGTCGGAAGATTGATCTTCGCGGAAGCCGTTGCCGATGATTCCCCACAGGTCTGGCTGACACGATTGGCCACGGAATTCAGCGAATCCGCCCGGGAGATTTTCGAGTCCATCGCCGACGAGGAAATCGAGGACACTCAAGAAGACCCGGACGCCGGAATGCGGGCCTTCACACCACGGGAGTTCTTGCCGCTTCAGTTCCAATGGCACTTCCCGAAATCGGTGCCCGCCGTTCGGCAATTGGAACTCGAGAAAGAGCAATGGCAACACCACGTTGACGAAACATGGTTGAATCTCCGGCAAGCCGCCCTCGGCGATCGCACACCGCTTGAAGCCGTTGGTGATGAGAAAGCTCGGATTCCGCTGGCCGCATCGGTCTACGTGTTCGACGCCTTCTGCGATCGCAACGCGTTCATTCTCGATGTGCCGGAAATGATGCAACGGCTGGAACTTCCCGCATCCGAGCCGATCGAAGTCACCAACGACCTGCCCTTGGGTTCGTTCTCGGTGATGAAAATGCATCGCCTACCAATCGATCAACTCGACGATACGCAACTCAACTACGTGTTGAACCGTGCGTTGTTGCTGCGGCATAACAAGTTCCTCGAAATGACGCTTCGCGAGGCTTTGTCTCGGGAGAGTTGTCGAGGATCGCTGGACTTGGACCGTGCGTTGTACACGCTGTGCGAACTCGCCCGCGACCGCAACGATCGGGAAGCGGCGTTCGATTGGATTCGCCAAGGCAAAGAACACGCAGCCACCACGGAAGACGCCTTCGCTCAGATCGTGCGATGGGAAATCCGTGAGTTGTCACTCCGAGTCGAAGACCCGACCGACGCCGAACTCATGCCGTTCGCGCAACAGTTGCTCGATCGTTACGCCAAGAAAATTCCTCAGTTGGCCGAACACGTGCAAATGGTCTTCGAAGCGTACGGGTTGCAACTTCCCGAGCGGGTCGAAGTTGGCGGCGTGAGCGGTCAAGTTTCGAGTGGCGGCCTGTGGACACCAGACTCCGCCAGTCAAGCACCGGAGAACGCGACCCGGAAGCTCTGGATGCCGGGTGAAGATTAGATCGAATTCCGGTCTTCTGTGTTCGTGATGGCCAAAAAAAGACGTTGTTTTTTTGGCCTCATGAGACGGAAACCGCTACGATCAGGAGTAACCCGATCGAGTTGTTTGTCGGAACTTCTTGTCGGTGAGTTTGGTTGTTGATACGTTTGATGATATTGGGTGTCACTGACGCAGCTGGTGGCACTCAATCAACGATTCGAGGTTGATTGCATTTCTCGCAACATTCGTGAATCTTCCTGATCACGATAATTTCGCAGCACGGATTTTTGATGGTCGCACGGTTGGACACGCACGAAGAAGCCATGCGGTGGGCGTTAGAGCTTGCCGTTCGCGGCTTGGGCATGGTCGAGCCGAATCCGGCAGTCGGTGCAGTCGTCGTGAATGCCGACGGTGAAGTCATCGGCGAGGGTTGGCACGAACGGTTTGGCGAATCCCACGCCGAGGTCCACGCACTCGAGCAAGCCGGCGCGGATGCCAGCGGAGCCACGTTGTACGTCACGCTGGAGCCGTGCAATCATCACGGAAAAACGCCGCCGTGTGCTCAAGCTGTGATCGACGCAGGCATTCGGCGAGTCGTCATTGGCACGCACGACCCCGCTCCTCATACTGCCGGGGCCGGTGTTCGAGCCCTCGAAGCGGCGAATATCGAAGTCACGATTGGCGTATTGGAAGACGATGCAAAATCGCTGATTGCACCGTTCTCCAAATTGATCCGCCTCGGTTTGCCGTTCGTCCATGCGAAATGGGCGATGACGCTCGATGGAAAAATCGCCTCGCGAACCGGGCAATCTCAGTGGATTTCCAACGAGTTGTCCCGGCGAACGGTGCATCATCTGCGAAGCCGAATGGACGGCGTTATGGTCGGCATCGGCACGGCCATCGCGGACAATCCGCAACTGACCGCGCGTCCGCCCGGACCACGCTCGGCAACCCGCATCGTCGTCGATGCTCTGGGCCGATTGCCGTTAGACAGTCAATTAGTCCAAACCGCTGGCGAGCATCCCGTGTTGCTCGCCACTTCGGAACGGGCATCGGCCGAGAGCATCGAACAATTCCGAGCCGCCGGTGTCGAAGTTCTTGTGTTGCCCACGACCGCCGATTCCGATGGCACATCGCCGAAGGTTTCACTTCCGGAATTGTTCTTGGAACTGGGTCGGAGGAAGATGACGAACGTGTTGGTCGAAGGCGGCGGTGAGTTGCTGGGACAATGTTTCGATGATGACCTCATCGACGAATGCCACGTGTTTGTGGCTCCGAAACTGCTCGGCGGAACCGATGCCATCACCCCACTGGCCGGTTTGGGGTTGGAAACCGTCTCGCAAACCCCGCAACTCGAAGAAACCGTGGTTCGTCCGCTTGGTAGTGATGTCTACATTCGCGGACGAGTCGTGCGTTGAACCCCGACACGGTTTCGATCTGGCTTCGCGGTTCTACTTCGGAGCAACTTCCACCTTGGCCAGATAGATGGCCGTTTTGCCCTCGTGAGATGAGTAATAACTCACCCACAGCATGTCGTCATGCCAAGCGAGACCGGCGTAACTGGTGTCGCCGCCGGAGGGAAGTTTCAAAGCTTCTGTGAGTTTTGCATTTTCCGGATCGAGCCAACAGATCGACGTCCGAACCGGCGAGTCATACAACCGAACCGCCGCCAAAAAACGACCGTCCGGAAGACGAATCATGTGCGGACCGCCGATCCGCTTATTGAGCGATTTCCACTCCCATTCGGTGTACGGTGGCGACGATTTGCCAATGTAACCGGAGTTCGGTTTTCCATCCTGACGCAACAAGCAATAGCCGGTGTCGTCGGGTGTGAACACGACAGACGTTTCGTTCGGGTAAGTTCCCTCGACCGCCACTTTCTCAATGAGCGTGTCGAAAGTTTTTCCATCGGAACTGCGGAACAATCGCAAACAGCGATCTCCCTTCCCACAACCGTAACCGAATCCGTACGCCTTGTTATCTTGCCAAGTGATTCGCCAAAGCCAGTTGTCGTGATCGCCGACTTCGTATTCTTGGCTCCAGTTTCGACCGTCCTCGGAGAACCAAACGAGCGATTGGTGCTTGTAGGTTTTCGGGTCGTTCATGGCTTCCGCTCCAGACAGCATCAAACGCCCATCCGGAGTGGTCGTAATTTTGGCATCGCGGAGGTCGGAGTCGTCGGAAGTGACCAACGCCGCCGATTTCCAATCCTTGCCATCCACCGAAGTGATGACCCGCAACGCTCCATCTGCCGAAACGTGACCTTTCCCCTCTCGAAACACACAGAACCAGCGATCCTGAAACCGAATTAAATCCGTAAACGCATTGTGGGGAGCGTGGTCCCAAATGCGTTGTGATTCGACGAGTCGTAACTCGCTTTCGTCTTCGGCCTTCAAAGTCGTGACGAGCAGGCAACTCGCGATGAGTGATGACGTTAACAGTTTCAGCACAGTTCAGTCTCCCGGTATCAAAGGGTTGGTGAAATCCTGGTGATTGCAAATCGAGTCCGGTGCGTTATCGCTTCATGTCTGCTGAGTTCTTCTGGAAAAATTCCAACCATTGACGAGTGATCGCCGCTGAAATGGTTTTCTCCTCTTGGAGTTCATCGCGGGTCGCCCCCCAATAAAAGCCGATCCACCCCGAGGCGTGTTGCTTCGATCGCTCGATGAACTCGGCGAAGTCGTCCATGTTGCATTTGAGAGGAAAGATCTCTTCGATCACCACGGGTTTGCCGACGGCTGCGAACCCGGCGAGCGTTTCCATGGCTTCGTCGACTTTTTGACTTTCGGGGTAAATGTGCATCGCGATGAAGTCGAGATCATCGGCGATCACGTTTGGATCGAAACCGCTGGTGAGACCGGGGCGGTCCAGACTCCAGGGAACCAGGCCGACGGTGATCATGTGGGTTTTGTCCTGTTCGCGGATGGCTTGCACGAGCGTTTTCACCCACTGTTTCGCAATTTCCGGGCGTTTGCGGCCGGCGGGATCGAGCGTGATGAATTGCACGAAATGCTTGCCACCGAATCCCGGTCCGAGCCAATCGCGATTCTTCCGCGCTCCACCGGGGACTACGGGTTCGTTCATCAAGTCGTAGCAAAAGACGGCGGGACTCGCCGCACACGTTTTCGCCACCGCCGACCAAAATACCGCTTGAGCTTGCCACCGCTGTTGCTCGGCGAGTTCATTGAACCATGCGGGAACATCTTGTTTGTGGTAGCACCCCAGCCCCGTGATATCCAAATACAACCCCGTCCGTTCGGCGAGTTTCAACAGTTGAGCTAGTCGGTCGAGTGATGCTTGGTTCGGTTCGGTCGGGCTATTGAGAAAGGCTTCGACTTGCAAGTGAATCCGCACGACGTTCGCACCGAGCTTTTTCATCTCCGCGAAGTCGGATTCAACTTCGGTCCATTGATCCTGCCAATACTCTTCCAACAAGCGACCATCGCGATCGTGATCGTAGTTGAACCCCCAAGGCCGGAACGGTTTCCCGGACTCCGTGAATACGAACCCGGATTGATCGTCCGCCACGCGGATACGGTCCAAGTCGGCGGCCGACGCATCGGAGCCAACGACCAATGCCAACATCAAAAGAGCGCTCGTTCGCATTGTGTCTTCCCTTCCATTCCATTCGTTGACGATCCTCGACACCAACCGGTATCGTATAACAGAACGTTGAATTGAACGAGCAACCCGCAGAAATCTTTTTCCGTCGTCGATCATCTTCCGAGGATTCCACTGTGAACCAAACGTCTCTTTCTCGTCGTGGAATGTTGCACACATCCGCCGCGACTGCTGCCGGAGTGCTGACCGGTTCGCTGTTGCAAGCCGCCGACAAAGCCACCACACCGGAAACCGGTTGGATCGATGCCCACTCGCACATTTGGACGCGAGACGTCGAACGCTTCCCATTGGCGGAAGGGCAAACCGTCGCGGATTTGGCTCCGCCGAGTTTCACCGCCGAAGAACTGCTCGAAGTTGCCGGCAAGGAAAACGTCTCGCGAGTCGTTTTGATTCAGCACCATATTTATCACGGGTGGGATAACTCGTATCTCATCTGGGCGGCGAAGGAATATCCGAAGAAATTCCGCGTGGTCGGAATGGTCGACGACACGCAGCCAAACCCCGATCAAAAGATGCGTGAACTCTTGCCGCAACGGGTGACGGCGTTTCGGATCACGTCGGGAATTCGCGGTGCCAAAGACTGGCTGAGCGGACCGGGCATGGATGCAATGTGGAAATGTGCCGCTGAAACCGGGCAATCGATGTGCTGCCTGATCAATCCCGAAGACCTGCCCGCCGTGAACGCGATGTGCAAGAAACACCCCGACACACCGGTGGTAATCGATCACTTCGCTCGCGTTGGCATCGACGGAACCATTCGCGAACGCGACTTGAAGCAACTCTGCGATCTCGCCAAGTACCCGAAGACGGCCCTCAAGATTTCCGCTTACTACGCCCTCGGCAAGAAGAAACCGCCGCACACGGAATTGGTCCCGATGATCCGTCGCGTGCTGGACGCCTACGGCACCGAACGGTGCATGTGGGCCAGCGACAGTCCGTATCAAATCGTCAAACCGAACACCTATCACGATTCCATCGCATTGGTCCGCGATCGCATGGATTTCCTCTCCGACTCCGATCGGGAGAATCTACTGCGTCGAACGGCCGAACGGGTTTACTTCTACGATGCTTGATCGCGTTTTCGGTCCAATGATGAAAAAAAGCAATTCGTCCGTAACCTCCCCCGTTTGAACCCTCAATTCCTCTTGTCGGATCATTCCTGAATTAGCCGACGGTTGACACGACAGTAAACGTTGATATGTTAGAGGATGCGAAATACCAACCTCGTGGGAATGCGAATTGGTTGTGGGGAACCTCAGGAAGACCAACCCTCAACCAACACAATTTCCCTCCACATACCAGCGAACTCAGCATTGCGAGCATTTCGTCTGACGCTACGTCAGCGAGATGAGTTGCGTTCGTTGCAGTCCAATGCCTCCACATCCGTTTTGTGTTGCTCACAAACAGGAGTTCTCGATGAGCCGAACGACACTTTCTTGGCTGGCGAGCGTTGCTATTCTATCGGCGTCCGTTTCGACGGCGATGGCCGCTCCGGAAGCACAGCCAAAACAAACCGGCTTGGGTGATCCGGGAACTTTGAAGCAAGTCGAGATCGGACCAACACTAGAAAACAATGTGGTCACCGTTCGCGGTCGGGACGCCCGGCAGCAACTCTTCGTGACCGGCATCTTTTCCAGCGGTCAACAACACGACCTGACCCATTCTGTCAGCTACTCCTCGAAGCCCGAAGGTGTGGTGAAAGTCGATGAAACGGGCTTGGTCACGCCACTCAAAGACGGTCAAGCGACCGTGATCGCGAAATCCGAGAACGGCCTGACCGGCGAACTCGCCGTCAACGTGACCGGAGTGGCCCATCAACATCCGATCAACTTCAAAAATCAGATCACACCGATCTTCACCAAGCTCGGCTGTAACAGCGGTGGATGTCACGGTAAAGCGAGCGGACAGAACGGTTTCAAACTGTCGCTGCTCGGTTTTTATCCGGAAGACGATTACGAGTTCCTCGTCAAAGAGGCCCGGGGTCGTCGGATTTTCCCTGGCTCTCCCAGTGAAAGTCTCTTGCTGCAAAAAGCGATCGGCCGCATGCCGCATGGTGGCGGAAAGCGAATGGACGTCGATAGTTACGAATACCGCATGGTCTACCGTTGGATCGAACAAGGCATGCCCTACGGCAACCCGGACGATCCCTATGTGACCAAGATCGCGTGTCTGCCGGAAGGTCGCGTGATGGACCGCGGTGCCGATCAGCAGATCACCGTGATGGCCACCTACAGCGATGGCAGCACCGAAGATGTCACCCAGATGGCCCTCTTCGAAGCCAACGACACCGAAATGGCCGAGTCCACCAAAACCGGTCTGGTGAAAACGCTCGATTTGGCCGGTGAAGTTGCGATTATGGCTCGTTATCAGGGTCAAGTCGCCACATTCCGAGCCACGATCCCGTTGGGTGTAGACGTCAAAACCGAAGACCTGCCACCCGCATCGAACTTCATCGACGATGCCGTTTTCGCCAAACTCAAAGTGCTGGGAATTCCCCCATCTCCCCTGACCGACGACGGAACCTTTCTGCGTCGCGTCTACGTGGACATCACCGGCACCCTGCCAACAGCCGAAGAAACCTCCGCGTTTCTGAACGATCCTTCACCCGACAAACGGGATCGTGTGATCGACAAACTCCTCGACTCCCCCGAATACGCCGACTACTTCGCGAATAAGTGGAACCTCGTTCTACGGAACAAAAAACGGCGAAACGAAGACATCGCAGGAACATTCGCGTTCCACCGCTGGATTTGGGAAAGCCTCTACGAAAACAAACCGTACGACGAATTCGTGCGGGAAATCGTGGCTGCCTCGGGCGATCAAAAGATCAATCCGGCAGTGATCTGGTATCGGGAAGTCGATGAAGTCAATGAGCAAGTCGAAGACACCGCTCAACTCTTCCTCGGCTTACGCATTCAGTGTGCCCGGTGTCACCACCACCCCTTCGAAAAGTGGAGCCAAAACGACTACTATGGCTTCGCTGCGTTCTTCAGCCGTGTTGGTAAGAAGAATCTGGCGTACGTGCCGAATCGGCAAATGCGGGAACGGCGAATCTTTCACAACGAAGGAACGGCGTCGGCCAAGAATCCACGAAACGGCCAAAACCTGAAGCCAGCCGGATTGGGCAGCGAACCGTTGGTGCTCGATCCGCAAGAAGACCCGCGTCAATACCTCGTCGATTGGATGGCCGCTCCGGAGAATCCGTTCTTCGCCAAAGCGTTGGTCAACCGATATTGGAAGCACTTCTTCAGTCGGGGCATCGTCGAACCGGAAGACGACATGCGAGCCACGAACCCGCCGTCGAATCCAGAATTGCTCGACGCCTTGGCGAAGCATTTCATCGACAGTGGATTCGATCTCAAAGAGTTGATCCGCACGATCTGCAAATCGAAAACTTACCAATTCACATCACTGCCAAACGATTACAACCTCAAAGACAAGCAAAACTTCTCACGGTACTATCCGAAACGATTGACCGCCGAAGTACTGTACGATGCGTTCCACCAAGTCACCGGAACATCGCAAAGCTACAGTGGACAACCCGCCGGCACACGAGCCACGCAGTTGCCCGACCCGACAATCGGTCCGTACTTCCTGAAAGTCTTCGGTCAACCGCAGGGCGACACCGCCTGTGAATGCGAACGGTCTCAGGAAGCGAATCTGGCTCAAAGTTTGCACTTGCTCAACAGCCAGGAAGTGCAAAGCAAGATCGGCAACGGCAATGGTCGAGCAGTGCAATTCGCTCGCGACAAAGAACGAGAGCACGAAGCCAAGATTCGTGAACTCTACCGTTGGGTGTACTCGCGAGAGCCGCAACCCGACGAACTGCAAGTTGCGTTGAACCACATTGCCAAGCACGAACAAAACGTGCAGCCGGCATACGAAGATATCGTGTGGGCCTTGATCAACACGAAAGAGTTTTTGTTCAACCACTAATCCGGTTGACGGAATGATCGACTCCACACGCCCAGGAACTTCGGTTCCTGGGCGTTGTCGAATATCGTCTTTGAAACAGAGTTGCCGCCCGAAAAACGACGGCCCGAATTCTGATGCAAGGGAATGTCATGTCGCAAAAAACGACTACCGACGGGCGGTTGATGTTCGTCTTTTTCGGATTGATCGGCGGGTGCTTCTTCGCCCCATCCGCGTTGGCACAGTTGCCGCAATGCCGACTGCACGCTGTCTTCCCGCCCGGAGCGCAAGCCGGAACCGAAGTCGATGTGACCGTCACCGCTGGTCAAGATCTGGACGATCTTACAACCCTGCTCTTCAACCATCCCGGTCTGAAAGCCACCCAGAAAACGAAAGACGTTGCCGGGCAGACCAAACCGGTCAACAATTCGTTCACGGTGCAAGTTGCGTCCGATGTACCCGCTGGGTTCTACGAGGTCCGGGCTCTCGGGATGTACGGGTTGAGTAATCCGCGTTCGTTCGTGGTCGGCAGCAATCCCGAGGTCCTCGAGGCTGCCTCCAACAACGATTTCGATTCCGCTCAAGAAATCGAACTTAATCAGGTCGTCAACGCGAAATCGGAACGGGCAACCGATGTGGACTTCTACAAGTTCACCGCCAAGAAAGGTCAACGATTACTCGCGGTCTGCAATTCCGCTCGGATCGATTCCAAACTAGACGGCATTGTGGAAATCTACGATGCGAGCGAACGCCGCATCGACGCCGCCAGTCGGTCGCGAGTTTGGATGCACGGAGATCCCGTTGCCGATTTCGTCGTGCCCGCCGATGGCGTGTACTTCGCCAAAGTGGTGGACTTCACCTATCGAGGCGGAAACGAATACTTCTATCGGTTTACAGTGACGACCGCCCCTTGGATCGACTTCGTACTCCCGCCCGCCGGGCAACCGGGGACGAAATCCCGATACACACTTTACGGTCGAAATCTTCCCGGTGGAAAACCCTCGGACTTCGTCGCCGGTGGAAAACCGCTCGAACAGTTGGAAGTCGAAATCGCATTGCCGAACGAACCATCGCGACTGGATGTCGAGACCAGTCTCGATCCCGTGCAGGCCGGTATTGATGGCATTCAGTATGTGTTGCCATCACCGCACGGTCGCTCGAATGCGGCGTTCATCGGTTTCGCGACGGCTCCTCTGATTGCAGAGCAAGAACCGAACAACAAAGCCGACGCGGTTCAGAAAGTCGAAGTTCCCGCAGAGATCTACGGTCAATTCCAAGAGCGACGGGACGCTGACGGAATCGAATTCTCGGCCAAAGCGGGCACCGTCTATTACGTGGAAGTCTTTGCCCAGCGAACGGGAACCACGGCGGATCCGTATTTCTGGGTCGAACAAGTCACCAAGAAAGACGACGGCACCGAGCAAATCAAACGACTCACAAGCCAAGACGACAACACGGCGAACTTGGCTCAATACGCCTTCGACACCAACACCGACGACCCCGTATGGAAGTTCCAAGTGCCCGCCGATGGCACGTATCGTGTGTATGTGAAAGACCGGTATGCGGGCAACCGTCGTGATCCACGTTTGGTGTACCGTTTGGCGGTGCGGCCGGAGAATCCCGATTTCCGACTCGTCGCTGTCCCCCAAAGATCGGCAGGCAACACGTACACCAACTCACCGGTTGCCGTTCGCAAAGGCGATAACGTCTATGTTCCCGTTTTCGCATTTCGACAAGACGGTTTTGACGGTGCGATCAACATTACTGCTGATGGACTGCCCGCTGGTGTAACGTGTCCCCCAGTCGTCATCGGTCCCGGTCAAACGAGTACCGAACTCATCTTCAGTGCCGCCGCCGATGCGAAACCGTGGGCGGGACGAGTCACAATTTCCGGGAAAGCCGTCATCGATGATCCCGCGAAAACACGGGCCGTCATAACGGCTGAAGCAGCGATCAAGCCGGCTCGGGATGCCGTCGAGAAACTGCGAAAACCGGTAGAGCAAGCCGAAGCTCAATTCAAACCGGCGGAAATGAAACTCACCGGTCTCCAGGAACAACTCGCGAAGAAACCTGACAACGAAGGGCTGAAGAAACAAGTCGCAGCGGCTCAGAAAGACTTTGACGCCAAGAAACAAGCCGTTGACAACGCGAAAAAACAACTTGCCGATGCGGAAAAGAAACTCCAAGATTCTCTCGCCGCCGTCGACACCGCGAAGAAAGCGAAAGCGGCGGCTGTGAAGGAAGTTCAGCGGGTCGCTCGCACGGGAACCGTGCTCTGGGATGGAACCGGTAACAATGCGGCCGATTCTCGCGTTTCACGGTCGCTGGGGCTTTCGGTGATCGACGAAACAGCCGCCTTTCAGGTGACGACCACACCTCAGGACATCACCGCAAACCAAAGCCGGCAAATCCTCGTACCGCTCAAACTCGACAAACGGAACGGTTTTGATACCGACGTCAAACTCGCCGTTGCTGGTGTTCCCAAGAACGCGAACATCGAAGTTCCAGCCGTCACCATCAAAAAGGGTGAAACGGAAACCCTGCTGCGGGTGTTTGTCAAAGACAACGCAAAGGTGGGCGATTACACCGTCTATCTCAATGGGCAAGCTCAAGTGAGTTACGCTCGCAATCCGGCGGCGGTGACGCGTGCCAAAGCCGATCAAAGCCACATCGACGGCAAGATCAAAGAGACGCAGACCAAAATCAATACTGCCAAGGAAGCTTTGAAAAAAGCCACCGAGAGCGAGAAAGCCAACCAAGAACTCGTCAAGAAATCGAAGCAAGCCGTTGACGAAGCGAAGAAGCAGAAGCAACCGGATGAGGCTATTCAGAAAGCCGAGCAAGCCGTCAAAGACGCGGAAGCCAAGTTGCAAGCCGCAACCAACGACAAGAATACAGCAGCAGCGGCGGTGAAGACGGCTGAGGGTGAACTGAAGAACTTTCAGAACATCAAGAAGCAAATCGACGCCGAAGTGAAGAAGGTCGAAGCGGCCGCGAAGCCGAAGAATATCAACGTCACGAATCCGTCTTCGCCGATCGTGATTCGCGTTCGGCCGAGTCCCGTAAAATTGAAAGCGGCTGTTCCGAACGGGGGTGCGTTGAAGCGTGGTGCGAAAATCGACATCAAAGTCACCGTCACCCGACAAAACAATTTCCAAGGGCCGGTTAAGTTGTCGCTGCCTTTGCCACCGAATGTCACGGGCTTGTCTGCGGCGGAAGTCACGATTCCAGCGGGTCAGAACGAGGGTGTGCTAACCGTGCAAGCCGATGGCAACGCCACCGAAGGGGCCCTTGCGAATCTTGTGATTCAAGCTGCCATGGAATTCGAAGGACAAGCGGCGGTCGATGTACCTGTCACACTGAAAGTCTCCAAGTAAACAACGAGCGCGCGGTCGAGCTTGAAAACCCGTCAACTCACAGTGGCTGGACCACCGGCGATGAGGACAAATCGAATGCGGAAGAATTTTGGAATTACGGCGATCATCGTTGTCAACTTGATGACAACGATCGCCTTCGCAGCGGACGACAAGAAAGACGCCAAGGCAGGACCGATCAAACCGGCTGCCGTGAATCTGGGGCGGCCGGTCGATTACGAACGCGACGTCTATCCGATGTTGGAATCAAACTGCATCGCGTGTCACAATGTTGCCATTGACGAGGGAAAACTCAACCTCGAAGAAGTCGAGTTGATGATCAAAGGCGGCAAAAGTGGCGCCGCGTTGGTCCCGAAAGAGCCCGATAAAAGTTTGGTCTACAAACTCGCCGCTCGCGGACAAAAACCGGCGATGCCTCCGCTGCCGAATGAGATGGATGCCCACGCCCTCACGCCGGACGAACTCGGCATTCTTCGGCAATGGATTATTGAAGGTGCAACCGGCGGGTCGGGCGATGACGTGAAGATGGTCAACTGGCAACCATTACCATCGGACGTGCAATCGCTGTATGCCATTTCCCTTTCGCCATGGGCGCGGTTTGCCGCCGCGGGACGGGCGAATCAGATTCACGTTTACGACTTGGGCACCGGTCGCGAAGTTGCCAACCTCAAAGACCCGCACTTGCAATCCCTGCAATTCAACGGTCAGGCGATGTACCCCAAAGGGGCGGCTCACCGAGATTTCGTGCATTCGTTGGCATTCAGTCCGGATGGTCGCACATTGGCATCCGGTGGTTATCGCGTGGTCAAACTTTGGCAACGTCCGGAAGATTTGACGACGTCCAAGATCGAAGGTCTCGGGTCGGTCATCGCCACCGTTGTGAGTCCAAACGGGCAACTCGCAGCGTTTGCGTCCGCAGACAATTCTGTCAAACTCGTCAACTTGGCCGATGGCAAAACCACCCACACGTTAACCGGTGCAACCGGACCGGTGAATGGTTTGAGCTTCTCGCAAGACGGTTCCCTGTTGGTGGGGGGATCGGCGGACAAAATCGTGCGGGCCTGGAAAACCGCCGACGGAGCCCTCGCCTGGCAACGCGAAACGCCAGCAGCCATCCATGATGTCTTGGTCACTAAAGACGGCGGACAGATTCTCACCGCACACGCGGACAACCTGGTTCGTCTTTGGCCCGCCGGAGCCGTTCCCACGGGTGACGATGTCAAACCGGAAGAAGCCAACAAGCCGGTCCGCGAATTCAAAGGTCATGGCAAACCGGTGACTTCTCTGGCTTGGCTACCGAATGCCACGCAGTTTGTCTCCGGCAGCGACGACAACACGTTCCGCCAATGGGATC
This sequence comes from Thalassoroseus pseudoceratinae, assembly GCF_011634775.1. Classification (NCBI taxonomy): domain Bacteria; kingdom Pseudomonadati; phylum Planctomycetota; class Planctomycetia; order Planctomycetales; family Planctomycetaceae; genus Thalassoroseus; species Thalassoroseus pseudoceratinae. The sequence goes on along the minus strand of NZ_JAALXT010000007.1, from coordinate 389,483 downwards.
TGAACAACGGACGACAAATCCGGTCCTTCAATCACGGGTCTCCCGTGCGAGATGTTGCCGTGCGACCGGACGGAAAATTCTTCGCGGCAGTCGGTCAGAACGGCCAAGCGAAACTGTATGACGCCAATGGCAAAGCCATCGCCACGATGGAAGGCAATCTCGCGGCTCAACATGCCGTCACTGAAGCCACCGAAGCGAAAGCGGTCATCGACAGCCAAGTCAAGTTTGCCGATGCGGCTTTGAAAGCGGCCGAAAAGAACCTGACCGACCGCGAAGCCGCCGTGAAATCTGCCAAAGAAGCCCAAACCAAAGCGGTCGAGGCTTTGAAGGATCCGCAGAAGAAGTTCACCGATGCCGAAACCAAGTTGAAAGCGGCGAAAGACGAGTTGGCCAAGAAAGCTGACGACGCCAAATTGCAGAAGAAAGTCGCTGATGCTCAGAAGGAATTCGACAGACAACAAGCGGAACTGAAGAAAGCCACCGACGCCAAAACCGCGGCGGATCGCTCCGTGAAGCTGGCGGAAAAAGCCATTCCGAAAGCCAAAGAACGCGTTGAGACCGAAAAAACCGAACTCGACGAGAAGAAGAAGCAACAGACGGCCGCGACCACGCAGGAAGCCGACGCCAAGAAAGCCGAGCAAGCCGCTCGCAAGCCGTTCCAAAGCGTCGCTTTTTCCGCCGACGGCAAACTCCTGGCAACCGCGGGTGAAGACCAAGCGATCCACTTGTGGAATTCCGAGAACGGGAACGCATTGGAATCGCTCGCCGGTCATTCGGGTGCTGTTTCGTCGTTGAGGTTCCTCGATGCAGATCGTCTGCTATCCGTCTCGGCCGACCAAACCGCAAGGGTCTGGGACACCACGCCTGAGTGGAAATTGATCGCCACCTTGGGTGGCAACGCGGACGAACCAACCGATGTCACGGCGTCGCCAATTTCGGATCGCGTTCTCAGTTTAGACTTCAGCCACGATGGGAAAAAACTCGCTGCTGGGTCTGGTGAACCGTCCCGCAGTGGTGGAATTGTCATCTGGGATCTCGAGAAGCAAAGCGTTGCGAAATCCATTGAAGACGCCCACAGCGACACGGTTTTGGGATTGGAATTCAACCGCGATGGCAGCCAAATCGTATCTGGTGGAGCGGACAAATTCGTCAAGGTCTTTAACGTCGAAGATGGTCAGTTCGTGCGGTCGTTTGAAGGCCACACGCACCATGTGATGGATGTGAGTTGGCGAGCCGACGGCCAACGTCTTGCGTCCGCCGGTGCTGACAACGTCATCAAAGTCTGGAATGTCGAAACCGGCGAACAGGTCACGACGATCACCGGGCATGGCAAACAAGTCACGTCGTTGCAGTTCGTCGGCACGAGCGACAACGTCATCACGGGCGGCGGGGACAAATCCGTTCGACTCTACACGGCTTCGAATCGTCGTCAGGTCCGGAGTTTCGGCGGGGCGACGGACTACGTGTACTCGGTGGCTGCATCTCGTGACGGCAAACTGTTCGTCGCGGGCGGGGAAGACGGAGTGCTACGGGTTTGGAACGACAAAGGACAAGCCGTGCTGACCTTCGCACCCCCGGAACCCGCAACCGATCCCAAAACCCAGGCTGCGAAATAGCCTTTCCTGCCTCGTCCATTCCGCATCGCTTGATGTTCCGCCGGTCGGTCGCCAAACTGCACGTTTGGTGGTCGACCGGTTTGTTTTTTTCCGGTTCGACATTCCGAGAATGCTCTCTCAACCATCGGAAATGGTCTTTCATGTCGGTTCAGCTTGCAAAAAACATCCTCACGGAACTCGAATCTCTGGTTCTGATCGATCCGCACACGCACATCAACCCTCATGCACCGGCGTCGGAAACGCTGGCAGATATCATGGGGTATCACTATTACACGGAACTGGCGCACTCGGCGGGATTGCCGAAATCGCAGATTGAAGAACCCGGCTTGGACCCGAAAGAGAAAGTCGGCCGGTTAGTCGAGAAACTCGGCGACTTGGACAACACAATCCAAGTCAGTTGGCTGGTGGAAATGTGCCAAGAGTTCTTCGGTTTCGAAGGTGAACGCATCACGACCGATAACTGGGAAAAACTTTACGACACCGCCACCGCAAAAATGGCCGAGCCGGATTGGGAAGACCAAGTCCTCAAGCACAGCAAGTTGGAGCAGGTCTATCTCACCAACGAATTCGACGACCCGTTGGAAGGTTTCGATTCCAACCGGTACGTGCCCTGTCTGCGGACCGACGATTTGGTGTTCCATTTGGCCAAGCCCACCGTCCGTGAACGGCTTTCCAAAGCGACCGGTGTGGAACTCAGCGATTGCAGTGCGTTGGTGAAAGCCATCGGCCAACTGTTCGAGCATTTCACGTCGCGTGGTGCTCGGGCATGTGCGATTTCCATTCCGCCAACGTTCTCGCCGGCCGCCGTTGACTCCTCAACGATGGAACCAATCCTGCAGGCCATGCAATCCGGTCGCGAGCTCACCAGCGACGAACAAGTGATTTCCAGCCAATTCGTCTTCTGGACCCTGGCCCAATTCTGCTCGGAACATAAGCTGCCATTCGATTTGATGATCGGAGTCAATCGCCGAGTCTACGAAGACGGCGTGTTCCAAGGTCAGGATTTGTACGATTCCCGTGTCTCGCTGATTCAATATCGCGACTTGCTCAACGCATTCCCGGATGTCACGTTCCCGATTTCGGTGTTGGCTGCGACGAGCAATCAAGAACTCGTCAGTTACGCCTGGATTTTCCCGAACGTGGTGACGAACGGGCACTGGTGGTACTCGAATATTCCGGTACATATCGAGCAAGACACGAAGGCCCGATTGCAAGCGGTCCCGCAGACGAAGCAAATCGGCTACTACAGCGATATGTATAAACTGGAGTTCGCCTTGCCGAAATTTGCCATGTACCGCCGGGTCTTGGCGAAGGTTCTGGCGGACGATTTCGTGGTGGCTCGCGGCTGGAGTGAGGAACGGGCGATTGCATTGGGCCAACTGGTTCTGCGAGGAAACCCCGAACGGATTTTCGCTCGGCCATAATGGTTGATATAATCGACACGCTCGATGGCGATCCAGGCTTTTGAATCAGATTGTGGGCGGACCGTTTCGGCCCACAATCTGACAGAACCCGTTGAATGAGGGCTTACCATGGCAACACTGGTCGTTTTGCAAAGTGGAGAGGCCAAGCCGTACCGCTTGCAGGACGGTGAAACCACTCTCGGCCGATTGCCAACGTGTACGATTCAATTGCAGTCGAACATGGTTTCCCGTCTGCATGCGAAAGTGACATTTGCCGACGGCAAAGCGTACATCGAGGACAACGTAAGCGGCAACGGGACGTTCTTGAACGGGCAACGAGTTGAAGGCCAAACGGAACTTCAACACGACGACCGGGTCAAACTGGGTCCAATCTTGATTCGTTACGAAGCCGATGCCCCGTTGGGCGGACAACGCCCCGACGGACCCGATCGTCCCGGAAACCGCCCACTTGCCCAGACGCCGGAACTGTCCGAGGATGATTTTCTCACCGAAGACGACGATCCAACAAACACAAACATCGTCGATTCCGTCGCGACAAGCAGCGGCTTCGGCGTTCTCAACATTCAGCCGGAGAAGAAACTCAAAGGCGTTATCGATATCACTTTGAGTCTGGCGGGTACCGTCGACCCGAAGCAAATGCTGCCGAAAATGGTCGATACGCTCTTCGAGATTTTCCCCCACGCCGACCGGGCGAGCATTCTCGTCAAGAATCCGCACAACGGCAAAATGTTGCCCACTCATCAGCGGCATCGTCGCGAAGGGGAAGACTCCACAGTCAAACTCAGCCGAACAATCCTTCGGAAAGTGATCGACGAAAAAACTGGTGTGCTTTCCGCCGACGCCGCTAGCGACACCCAATTCGAAGCCAGCGAATCCATTGCCAACTTGAGCATCCGTTCGTTGATGTGCGTACCGATGCTCGATCTCGACGGCGAGGTTCTCGGCGTCATCAACATCGATACGCTGAACCCGTTCCAAAAATTTACGCGCGATGATTTAGACCTCTTGCAGGCCGTCGCTGGTCAAGCGGCGATCACATTTGAGAACGCACGGCTGTTGCAATCTCATCTCGAAAAAATGAAGCAAGACAGCGAGATGGAAATTGCCCGCAAAGTGCAGCGGGCTTTGCTGCCCGAATGTTTGCCTGAGGTCGAAGGGTGGCAGTTTTTCGCGTCGTACGATTCGGCCCAGGCAGTCGGCGGGGATTACTACGACGCCTTCATGCTCGGCGAAGACAAAATCTGTTTGTCCTTCGGCGATGTCGCCGGCAAAGGTGTGCCGGGTGCGTTGATTATGTCACGGATCGCCAGTTGCGTTCAGAATATCGTCCCATTCTTGAACGATGCCGGTGAAGCCATCCATGCGATCAATCGGCATATGTGTTCGAACATGGTCGAAGGTCGATTCGTGACGTACGTGTTGGTCATCATCGACTTGACCACCAACGAAATGACCCTCGCGAATGCCGGTCATATGTCGCCAATTATCCGTCATGCGGATGGGAAAACGGAGGAGTTCCCGGACGAGACGATCGGAATCCCCATTGGGATCATGGAAGACTACCCCTACGATGTCGTCTCCCATTCGATTCAACCGGGCGACACGGTGGTGATTGTGACCGATGGGGTCGATGAAGCCATGAATCCCAACGGTGATCTCTACGGCAAAGACCGCGTGGTGAAGTTCGTCAGTGAGGGCAGCCCGAACGCGCGGACTCTTGGCGAGTCGTTACTCGCGGATGTGCGTTTGCACGCCGATGGGCGACCGCAGAACGACGACATCACCATCATGACGTTCGGCCGCGACGCCTAACCAAAACAGAAAGCCGCCACGAAATTGTGACGGCTTTCCGGTTGAACTGTGAACATCGAATTGGCGAGTCCTCGACCGTATTACGGTCTTCCGTGTCCGCGATGGACTCGAAAAAACCGTCGTTTCCTGATCTCCACGAGACAGAACCCGCTACGATCGAAAGTCAGCTGCTCTAGGAATTTGCCTGGGGCAAAATTTCCGTTGGCTCAGCGACTTTTCGATATCCGACACTTCGCAAAACTTCGAGGACTTCACTCCAAGTCGGGAATTGTCGGCCACTTTTTCGTTTATATTCGTCCATGGCTCGCATGAACTCGATTTCGTCGTCGGAGTAGTCGCGTTCGCAGGTCGTGGGATCGATCTGGCGACGACGTTCAACTTTCTGACGACGTTCCGGGGTTGGTGCGGAACCTTCTTGTTTGAGTTGAGAAACCCGATCGCCTTTCGATCGGCGATCCTGACCAGTTCGACGGTCGACAAGAAGTTCGGTGGCCTGAAAATCATCTGACATGAGAGCTTCAACCTTTCCAGTGCGTCGGCTCGATTCAATCTCGGGCAGTCCGTGCTTGGAAAGCTCCCTGATATCGGTCGGGGAAAACCGACAGGGTAATTTGCCATCATTTCAGCGGTTAAGCAAACTCGAACGCTTTGTATAAAACTTGAAACACGAAGCTTCGGTCAACCTTACCGATTACAAGGATTATGCCACCATTCTTCCCGACGCGATCAATCGGTTGGACGGACGGATCGGGCCGTCATTGGAAGTTGACTCCGTGCGTTTGTCACAGGTCTCCGTGACCTCTCTTCCTGCAGATATCTCATCTGACCGGACGGGTGTTTGAGGAATCGGTTGAAACCCGAGAACGACGCGTTGGCCGTTGCTTCAAGTGCGGGTTGCCAATTGGATTGCCACAGCGTCAACCAATGGGTCAATTTCATACGCGATGTCTCCTCGCTCCAAAAAGAAAAGAGTCTGTCGAGATGCGTTGACTTCCGAATCCAGATGACGGGACCGTTTTGCCAAACCGCCCCGGCGGGCTGTTTCGGACTACTCCATTAGAACCGCGAAGTTCGTGGTGTCAAAATTTTTTTCACCACGCGAACCGCACGCCCTACCCTTCGGAAGCCAAATGGGCCAAGATGGTTCGCAGAAAAATCGCATCCACATACGGGAAACCTTTCATGACCGACACGTTATTTTCAGTCTCCGATCGTGTTGTGCTGGTCTCCGGCGGGAGTCGCGGAATCGGGTTGGCCTTGGCCAACGGGTTTGCTCGGCGGGGTGCGAAAGTCATCATCACCGGACGCAACTCCGACACGCTGCAAACCGCAGCAGCGGCGATATCTTCTTCCGAGAATCCGGTTCACACAATCGCTTGTGACGTTTCGGATTCCGAGCAGATTGATGAATTGGTCTCGCAAACCGTCCAAGAGTTCGGGCGGATTGACGTGCTCGTCAATGTCGCAGGCGTGAACCAGCGAAAACGTGTCGAGAGTTTCACGGAAGCCGAGTACGACTTCATTCTCGATATCAACTTGAAGGGAGCGTTTCTGCTTTCGCAAGCGGTCGGTCGGCAGATGATCGAACAAGGCGATGGCGTGCAGATCAACATCGATTCGCTCAACACGTACGCCCCGCTCAAGGGAGTGGCTCCCTACGCGATGAGCAAAGCCGGTCTATCCATGATGACCCGCTCGCTGGCATTGGAATGGGGACCGCGAGGCGTTCGCGTGAACGGATTGGCTCCCGGTTTTATCCTGACCGACCTGACCAACAAGCTGTGGTCCGACGAAAAAATCCGCGCGTGGGGAGAACGCAATACCCCGCTTGGTCGGCTGGGTGAGGTGGACGACTTGGTCGGAGCAACAATCTTCCTGGCGTCCGATGCCTCCCGATTCATGACCGGTCAAACGATCTATGTGGACGGCGGAATGTCCGCGGGCATTAACTGGCCGATTCCCGAAGAAAGTCTCGGCGGCTGAAATCCCAACCCAGACTCCGACCGCCCGGTTCGGTATAATGTCAACGCAATTCGTGACTGTCGAGGAGACCAGGCCTATGCCTCACACAACGATGACCGCCGAAGAATTTGCCGCCAACCGGTTTGATCTTCCCGATGGCGGACGCTGGATTGAACTGATTGCTGGCGACACCGTCCGCTTGGAACCGCCAGACGATCGTCATGGAACCGCCGTGCTGAACTTGTCGAAAGCCTTCGCGGATGCCAGTCGAGACGCGGACGGTCCGCATGGGTATGCGTGTTTCGATCAATTGATCGTCGTGCAGCGGCAACCCGATACGGTTCTGAGCCCCGCCGTAAGCTACTTTCGCGGAAGCACATGGTTCAGCGAACTCGATGAAACGATTTCCGAATCCATTCCCGCGTTGGTTGTTGAAATCGCCTCGACCAACGATCGTCGCATAGCCATGGGGGCACGCGTCAAACGGTATTTGGAACGCGGCGTGGAACACATCTGGGTGATCGATACGGAAGAATGCCAAGTCCACCGTTATCAAAAGAATCGTCCGTCAAAACGGCTGCGTGAACACGAAACGTTATTCGGCGACTCCGTGGTGCCTTCGTTCCAAATTCCCATTGAGAACTTGTTCAAAGAACCGGAATGGTGGAGTCACCGTCGGAAACAAGCGGACTCGTAGGCCACTTCGTTTTTCAAGCAGTCGACTCTCGATCGTCGCGGACTCTGTTTCGTGACGCCCCGCAAACGGTTTAACTCGCTTTTCGTTGGCCGGTATATTGCATGGCAACAGCAGCGATGGCGGCGATCGTGAGGACAATCGCCACGATTTGGATGAAGTTCAATCCACCGCCCGATCCGCCGTAAGTCACGGCACCATTTGCATTAACGTCTATTGTGGTGTTGAACGATTTGACATCATTCGAAGGCGGAACGTAGAACGGCCGTTGCGACGCGACCGACGCCATGGCCTTACGACGAGATTCTTCACGTGCCGTCCGATTTGGTGAATCCTCGCCATTCGACGGTGCTGCGGTGTTCGAGTCTTCGTCCTCGGTCGCCGGCATCGGATTGCTTCCGTTGAAGAAGTCCGTCGAACTCGGTGGTGAGGAATCGTCGTTCGTCTCGTTTGGAGTTTTACTCGGGCTATCGGTGTTCTCCGGCTTGGTTATTGCCGGTGTCTCCTCAGGCGGGGGTTCGGAGCCGTTTCCGCGTTCCAAATCCCGAATCGCGTCTTCCGCGAACACGACGTCCAGGCGACTCAAACGGGCTTTGTCGACGGCTTGAACGTTTCCATCAGTTAAGATGAACACGTAATTCTCATCCACACCGGCCAAACGACCGGCAAAGGTCACGCCGTTATTTTGTGTCCAAGTCCGTTCCGCACCGGCTTTCGGAAGCAAGTCCAGATCGTCCTTGCGGCGAAGCTGCTCGCGGACGAAGGCTTGGCTCGACGATGATTGCAAAAAGTAAGGCAATTCTTGTTTTTCGCCTTCCGAATTCACGATGACAACATTCAACCCCCGAATGCCCACGTACTGCCCACGCACAGTCCGGTCACCGCTCTTCCATTCCCGAATCTGAGCCGACACGCTTGTAGCGTAGCTGAAAACAACAACGAAGATCAGAAGTGTTCGGTGAACCATTGGAGACAACCCGCTGAGAACAGTGGAAAGATATTCCCATTCTACCAGATCAACAACGCATCGCTACCAGGATTGCCGTCAGGACGAGCGCAAAAAGAAAACCCCGCCACGGAGCGGGGTTGGAGCACGCACGAATACACGTCACCGGACGAATTGTGTTTCCACGATTGCGCTAAGAGGATTCCTAAGGCAGTTGACTTCTGATGGGAACGGGTGACGCCTCGTGAAGGCCAGGACACAATGGCTTCTTCGCGTCCACCGCAGACACAGAAATCGGATCATCGTTTAGCCGAACTCAGGACGCCGACGACCCAATTGATCTTTCAACCGAGCTACGATGCTGGAGTGCATTTGACTGACGCGACTTTCCGACAAACCGAGCGTGGTGCCGATTTCTTTCATCGTCAGTTCTTCGTAGTAATACAGAATGATAATCAACCGTTCATTCCGATTGAGCCCCTTAGTCACGAGCTTCATCAGATCGCGTTTTTGCAGCCCAAGCGTGGGGTCCTCGCCCTTTTGATCTTCGAGGATGTCAATCTCTCGAACATCTTTATAGGAGTCGGTCTCATACCACTTCTTGTTGAGACTCACGAGGTTGACCGCACTGGCCTCACTCTTGAGTTTCTCGAACTCAGGCAGTGGAAGCTGCATCTTGCCGGCGATCTCTTGATCTGTCGGCGGACGCCCGGCTTCTGCCTCAGCTTCCTTGCGAGCCGCTTCAAGTTTGCTCGCCTTGCTTCGGACGAGTCGAGGAACCCAGTCCATCGTCCGAAGTTCATCAAGCATGGCCCCACGAATACGGGGGACGCAGTAAGTCTCAAACTTCACGCCGCGATCCATGTCGAAGGCATCGATCGCATCCATCAAGCCGAAGACTCCAGCCGACATCAGGTCGTTTAGGTCCACACCTTCAGGTAGCTTTGACCAAACCTTCTCCGCATTGTAGCGGACCAGCGGCAAATACCGTTCGATCAAACGGTTCCGCAGTACTTTGTCGGTTAGGTCGGCTTTGTAAGCGTGCCATACTTCCGTGACGTCCTCGGTGACCTTGGTCGCCATTCTCCCCTCCGTGGTGGTCTATGGATCGCGAATCCGAAACTCGGAAAAACGATCGGCTAGGCATCGTGCCTGAGCATCCGGTTAAGTAAGCCGAGTAGAATACTCGGTTGTTGTTTTCAAACGTGAGTGTTCCGATGTCAGGAATTAGCGTCGTTGCTGTCTTCCTGAGGATTGGAAAGCTCACTCAAGTGGGTTGATTTCCATGTTTCAAACTCCGTTTGAACTTGTTCCTCAACGATTCGACGAGCCAACTCGCCGGTGACTAGTCCCAGGCCCGCAAACGCCAACCCGGTGAGTAACGCGGATGTCAATGCACCTTCGAGATCCGCTCGACTAACAACAGCTTTCAAGGTGACTGTCGCAAATGCGATTAATGCCATTTGAAATGCGAAATGTAAACTCAATCGAAAACCTCCGACGAATCCACACCGTTGCTGAATCGGTCGAACATTAGAATCTCGGACCTTATCCATAATCGGCCGAATCGACTCGTCACATTCATCATTTCCCGAACAATCAGCAAACTTTCCGCAAATCAACTATTTCAACAATTGAAACCCAGTTGGGTACGCAACTTCTCTGTCATCATCCTCAAGACGAAGACAATCCGAAAACAATTTGGGGGGTATTGAGTAGTAGTGAGTGAGAGAGGTTCCGTCATCAGTGTCTCAGTGTCATCATGATCAGAACACCAAACGCATCACGGAACAACAATCCGTTTGCCGTTCTAACCATCAAAGACTGATCCAAGCTCGCAACAAGGATCAATCCTGGTTCATTCAATCGACTAACTAGGGACTAACATCGTTTGCTCTGAGTGTTCTTTCAAGAACGTACTCAGACGTCCACGCGACCGACCGTCTTCACGGAGTCGCCGAAGTCTTCTCGAAATTCGACCAACCGCCAACGCCGCAGGACTCTGAGGACTCGCAAGCGAGAACGGCTCCTGGTCGACAGTCGCTGTTACCACTTCCGGGTCCTTTGGAACAGAGCCGGCGAAATTGAGTTTGGTCTGCAAGAACGTTCGGACAGTCCGTTGAAGTCGATCGGAAATCTCGTCAGCTTGAGAGAGACTTTCGACTTGATTCACAATGACTTCAATCTCTGGTGGATTCTCAACCGCGGCTAGTGACTTAATTGTCGCATAGGCGTCGGCTAGACTCGTGGGTTCCGGTGTCGAGACGACGAAGGCCATATCCATCTGTGACGCAACTCGCCGGACCGCCCGGCTCAAACCCGAACCCATATCAAAAATCCAAAAGTCGTCGGACTGTTCAAAATAATTCAACTGTGATGACAAGCTCTCGAAGGCAGCCCGTGGAAACTCATCAGCTTCGTAGAGACAGCCACACCCCGGCGCGATCTGCACACCGTAAGGGCCGTCTAGCATAATTTCTTTGAGAGATCGAGAGCCAACAAGCACATGCCGAAGATTCCAATAGGCATTTAATCCACAAAGTAGTTCCGGGCTACCATGACCAAAGTTAGCATCGAACAATCGAACTTTCGATCCGGTCTTGGCAAGTTGAATGGCGAGATTCAAAGCGAGATGACTTTTTCCAACACCACCTTTTCCACTTGTCATCGCGATACTAGTCGCATGACGAGCGGTCACCGGTGGTGTCTTCGTCCATCGGTCACTCGACGATTGATGTCGCTCCATCAACCCTCGAAGTGCCTTCGCTTGATCACTCATCGTTGATTCCTAGTAGTTGACAAGTTTCGAACCACATCTCGTTATTGTACGACCGCATCCGAAGACTGACGCATCCGTGGTGCTCGTGAGACTCGATCCCGACCGAGAATAAGCCGAGCCATTCGATCCGCTTGAGCCGGTTCAATGTCATCAGGCACATCTTGACCCGTCGTCAAATAACTCAGTGGCAAGTCAACTGTATCCGCCAGCGAAAGCAAAGGTCCCAGTTGAGACGCTTCATCAAGTTTGCTGAGGATGATTGATGTGGCATTTGCCGCTTGAAATTGTTTCGCCGTTGCTAGCAGACTTCGCGAACTCGCTGTCGCACTCAGAACGAGTTGAACCTCATCACAGTTCGCTGCGGCTAGCAATCGTTTGAGTTCCTGAATTTGCAGTTCATCCCGTGGGCTCCGTCCGGCTGTGTCGATCAAGACCAGATCAAGACCGGCTAACTCGTCGAGAGCCCGTCGCATTTCGAGCGGATTCGTCACCACTTTCATTGGAAGATCAAGAATCTCTGCATAAGTGTGAAGTTGTTCGACTGCTGCAATACGGTATGTGTCGACTGTGACTAGCCCCATCCGAATTCCATCGCGGAGGCGGAAATCAGCCGCGAGTTTTGCGATGGTTGTTGTTTTACCGACGCCGGTTGCCCCGACGAGAGCCACCACCTTCCGCTTGCCAGGTTGCACCGTCATTGGGGAACCGATCTTCAGCCGTCGTTCGACATGAGCGGTCAACAACGCCGTTGCTGCGGACGCATCATTCAAGATGGCTGGTGTGGCCTCTTGTTCTAGTCCATTCAATAGATCATCAGCAATCTCCGAATCAACATCCTCAGCTAAAAGTCGTTGATAGAGACTTTCCAGAACTTCAGAACGATCTGTCTTAGGAGAATTAGAAACTGCCGAAGGGCCAATCCCTAAGTCTTTCAGCATCTTCTGAATCGCGTTGAGCTGTTCTTGAATTGCATCGTAACTGGGTGAGGATTGCTGAACGTTGTTCAGAACACTAGTCGCTTGAATACGCCCTGAGACATGTGTGTCTCGAAACGTCTCTGGCGTTTTCTGTGGCGGCTTGGCTGTTGTTTGGTCTTGGCTAACAGTTGGAGACGTTTTCGGTTGTGTTGTCGCGGCCTTTTTGGTTGTTTCAACTGGTCGTTGAACTGGCTTTACTGCATATGGTCGAGGACGGTTTGCATTGCTCGAACGGACATTCAGATCCCGACCGGCTGTGATTTCCACTTCTTCCTGCGGCCGACTCCATGGCAACCGTCGTTTCGTTTCCACTTGCCGAGTGTGTAGGATGACAGCATCGGCACCCATCTCATCACGGACAATCTGCAACGCGTCTCGCATTGTTGCTGCCCGGAAAGTGCGAACATCAGCCATCGTTTCAAGTTCCTGTTAGTGTTACGGATTCCGTGTCCTGCTGTTCGTCGTCTCGGCTTACTTGGATGCGGCGGCCACACCCTGCAAGCTTTCCAGTGCTACCTGTCCAACGGCTTCGATATCAAGATCAGGCATGATTTCATTTGTACTCAGTACTGCGAGACTTGGCAGGTCGGCTTCGGTTAGCTTCTTGACTCCGGAGCGAATTGCAGGGCCGCAGACGAGAACCGGATGGCTACCACGAATTTCAAACTGTTGAAGCTGATCGGCCAAAGCCCGAATGAATGCTTCGGCAATTTGCGGAGCCACATCCAATCGCAGTCCTTGGTCTCCCGACTGTAGTGCGGATGCAAAGATGTTCTCCACACCCGGTTCCAAAGTCACGACTCGCAACACTCCATCGTTCGGATCTCGATACTTCTGTGAGATGCTGCGTGCTAATGCGAGTCGTGTGTATTCTGTCAAAACATCGAGGTTTTCAGTCTTGGAAACATAGTCTCCCAGTGCTGTGAGAATTGTTTCCAGATCGCGAATGGCGATTCGTTCTCGCAGTAGGTTTCGCAAGACTTGATGCAAGGCCGGTACTGAAAGTGGCTGTGGAATCAAGTCTTCGACGAGCTTCGGAGACTGTTCTTTGAGGTGTTCCAAGAGTTCATAAACAAGTGGTCGAGTGAGTAGCTCGTTACTATGTTTCCGAATGACTTCGAGAAGGTGTGTCGTGAGCACGAGTGACGGCTCGGCAACGTGATACCCAAAGAGTTCGGCTCGGTCCTTGTATGCGGGTTCAATCCATTTTGCTTCGCGTCCGAATGCAGGATCAACGGTGTCAATGCCAGGCACGGGTGCGGTCACACCACCGGTATCTACTGCTAGATACCCTTCCACCTGGAGTTCCGCTTGAGCAATCGGGACATCCCGAAGTTTAATTCGGTATGAGTTTGGGTTCAGTAGAACATTGTCGCGAATCCGCACGTTTGGAAGAAGAATGCCGAGTTCTTGGGCTAGCATTTGGCGGACTCGCTTAATGCGGTCGGTGAGGTCGTGTTCCGAGTTCGGGTCTGCGAGTGGGACTAGTCCCACACCAAGTTCGAGTTCGAGTGGTGGAACAGTAAGCTCGTCTTCCAACTTCGGTTCTTGAGGAGTGTCATCGACTGGCTCGTCTGGGTTTTCTGCGCTATCGGCTTCAGCAGTGGCTTGCCCGCGAAGGACTTGTCGACCCAATAGTCCACAAGCCAAGCTGAGACACATGAGAGGTACAAAGGGCAATCCGGTGACTGATAGAATTGCGAGAAAGGCGGCCGAGAGTATGAGTGATTCAGCATGTCCAAAGACTTGAGATAGAACGTCGTGAGATAGGTTTGAGGTACTGGATGTTCGCGTGACAATCAATGCCGCCGCGAGAGAGACCAGAAATGCTGGAACTTGTGAGACTAGTCCGTCGCCAATTGTCAATGTGGTAAAGACTTCGACGGCTTGACCAAAATCCATATCGAGTTGAATCATGCCAACGTACAAACCGCCAGCAATGTTGATCAGTGTAATAATAATGCCTGCAACGGCGTCGCCTCGAACAAACTTACTAGCACCGTCCATGGCACCGTAGAAGTCTGCTTGTTCCGCGACTTCTTCGCGTCGGCTTCGTGCTTCATCGGAGTTGATCAGGCCGGCGTTCAAGTCGGCATCGATCGCCATTTGCTTGCCCGGCATGCCGTCCAATGCAAACCGTGCAGTCACTTCACTGATGCGAGTCGCACCTTTAGTAATCACAACAAATTGAATCACGACGATAATCGTGAAGATAATCACACCGACCACAACATTGTCGCCTGAGACGAATCGTCCAAAGGCTTCAATCACTTGACCAGCCGCTGCCGTTCCTCGGTTCTCGGCACCGGACAAGATAAGTCTTGTCGAGGCAACGTTGAGGACTAGTCGAGCGAGTGTGGTCCCTAAAAGAATGGTCGGAAAAACAGAAAAGTCGAGTGGCTTCCCGACGTAGATCGTTGTCAACAGAATCAAAACAGACAGTGTGACATTGCAAGCTAGCAAGAGGTCCATCACCATCGGCGGCAGTGGTGCGAATAGAATCAGCACTGACGAGATGATGAAGATCGGTACGAGATATCCCCGTTGCTGGGCTGCAAATCCTCTCCAGCCAACGGTTGCCTCGGATGACATAGGAATCTCCAACGTTCAATTCGCCAAGACGTAACTTCATCGCAGAGATCTGGGCAGTTTTGCCGCAGGTTTCCGATTTGTACGAATGACAAATTGAGTTTCTTCCAAACAAAAAGCGTTCAGAAGATGAGTGATAGGATTGGTTAATTGATCTGAGAGAGAGTCAGCCCGAATGGGCGAGACGCTATTTAGACAATCTTTTCGAAGTCGTCCAGATAGGTTTCAGTAGAATCTTTGAAAAACCGACAGCTTGGCTTGTCATCTCTACAAGGTTGTCAAAACTACATTAATATAGGCGGATTACGGCATCGGCAAAAGCAAAACAGCCCCGCCTGGAATGGCTACCAGACGGGGCTGTGATCTATGTTGAATCAGGCTCTTGAGACCGGCCTGTTGTGGTCGTGCAATTTCCTCGCTGTTCGAGACAGTGGAATCTGCTCGGTCGTCTTTGAAATCTTAGTTCTGTAATTCAGCGTTAGACGGTCGGCGTTCGGCCACGACCCATGATCAAACTCACAACGAACAATACCAAGAAGACGAAGAACAGAATCTTAGCGATTCCCGATGCAGCGGCGTAAACACCACCAAAGCCGAAGACAGCCGCGATCAACGCGATAATAAGAAAAGTCAATGCCCAACCCAACATGTGATCACCTCATCAGTTGTACGATTAAGTCGACGCTTGGAAACGGCAACCATTTTGTGAAATGAGCAACTCATGAATGTTTGTTGTGAGTTGCTCGCCTGTTGAGTGTTGGTAAAGCACCTTGCGTGCCAAAGTTGGGCGGCTATCCAAAAAACGCGGTTTCCGCCAGGGAAAACCGTTGTTTTTATTTTTGGGGTATTGGAATGGCGAGGAACCGGCCGTCGTTTTCGATCGGTGAAAGTTCAGAGTGGTTCCGAAACAGCCAGGATCTTTCGGAAAGCGCATGAAAAAACCTTGGCCGGTCGGGACGGCCAAGGTTTTGGTCTCAGTCAACAGGTGGGCTTAGTACCGTCGTTGACCACCGCCGCCTCGTGGACGGTTTTCACGTGGTTGAGCTTCGTTGACTTTCAAAGGACGCCCACCGAGATCCGCTTCGTTCAATGCATCGATGGCTTCTTGACCACCCGATGCCATCTCGACAAAGCCGAAACCGCGGCTGCGGCCGGTTTCCCGGTCATTAATCACTTGTGCACGAGTCACTTCGCCATAGGGGCTAAAGGTTTCTCGCAATTCGTCGTCCGTGGTGGAGTAGGGCAAGTTGCCTACAAACAAATTCATGCTCATTCTCATCCTCTGTGGGCTTATGGAGCCCCAAACAAAACAAAGTGGTCGTTGAGATCAATACCCAACCGCCCCGGTCCACCACGAACCGATCCGATAGGTTGGCCACACTCCCGACGCGTTGCCGACCTCATCCAAAAGTCGCTGACCATAATTCCTCGGACTAAATGTCAAACTGGTTTCCGCCAGCGAGAGTACTCGCAGTTCGTTGACCTGTCGTACAATTCCGAACGAGTTGGACTGATTGGAGATAATCTCAATTCGCTGCCAACCCTTGTCGACAGCTTAGACGCTATCATAATCCCTGAATTCCAGAACGCACAGACCATTTGTTCCGTTTTTTACAATTTTCCAGCTTATGTTCACTTGTCTGAATGTTTGGACGCGGTGAGTAGCTCGGTTCGGACCGCTGATTTCGCCGGGCTCTCATTGTTTTGGTGGTCGATTGGGGAATGTCGGCTGGTCCATTTGGGAATCGTGCCGATCCCTACTGATAGATCCGGTGCAAGATCGACTGCACTTCCATGGAATCTTTGACGAGTGTCTGCCGTGAAATCTCGACTTCAATCCGCTGCCGCCGCTTCCTTACTCTGCCTGCTCGCGATCGCGCCGTGTTCCGCGGCGGAGGTCTTTGTGAACAATCGGCAAGGCAATGATGCGTTCGACGGTCATGCCGGGGAAATCATCAGTGCCACACGTGGGCCGGTTCGCTCGATCACACGGGGCTTGTCGTTGTGTAAGCCGGGTGACATCTTGCACTTGGCGAACACAGGTGTTCCGTATCGTTCGCCGATCTCGTTGACGGGTGATCGGTTTCGTGGTCTCGGCCCGTTACCGTTCGTACTGCGTGGTCACGGGGCGATCCTTGACGGCTCCCAACCAATTCCGCTGCAACGATGGACCCGACTCGACCCCACACTGTGGCGATTCACGCCCAATCGCAAAGGTTATTACCTGCTCTTTGCCGATGGCGATACGAAGTTGGAACGTGTCGAGACGCCACCCGGGCGAGAATCGGACTTGAAACCGAATCAGTGGACCGTTCGCAACGGTTCGATCTATCTCGGCACGGACCGCTTGGTGGAACCGGCCCAATTGAATCTTCGCATCGCGGGACGAACCACGGGTTTGACGCTTTATGATGTGGAGAACGTCGTGGTTGAAAACCTCATCATTCGTCATTGGCGAATCGACGGTGTGAACCTGCACGATCTGTGTCGCGGTGTCACACTTCGCAATGTGGTCAGTGAGGAAAACGGACGGGCGGGCATTTTCGTGGGCGGATCGTCTTCGGCGAATCTGCAAAACGTCACCGCGAACAAGAACGGTGCGTATTCCGTCCTTGTTCGCGAACGTGGTGGAATTCGGATCGACAGCGAAGACAACATTTCGCCGAAACCGGTTGTCGAGAAGTAACCGGTGCGACGGCCGGAATCATGCGGCCCGACGGACTTGTTCCGTTTGCGGCGAAGCGGATGCCTGGGCGAGTTGATCCAACGGCAGCACGGAACGAAGTGATTTCAGCCGAGTGAGTGGTCGCTCGACCTTCAACCATTCGGCGTAGCCGGGATCGTTCGCGTGAACTTGCTCGAAGGTCCGCATCGCCTGCATCGCACGCCAATCGGAGTCTTCCACGACAATCTGGCGACCGCCGGCATCGAGAATCTGCCCGATTTGCTTCGCGATTTTCGTGCGAGGGTTGTCCGGGAATTCGGTTGACCGGACCAGAATCGGAACCGCATCGCCAGCGAGTTTTTGCACCGTCCCAACTTGGCGACTCAGTGCCCCGCCCTGCGGCGATTTATTGCACAAGCCGATCAGAAGTGGTGGCAGGTCGGCATTTTCGATCCGCACCAACCAACCATCGACCGAAGATTGAAACTGCGTCGGTGTGGGCAGTTCCGCTCCGCAGCGTTCGACCGCTTCGGCCAACTGGCGAGCGAGTTGGTCGTCGTCATCCGTGGTCGGTTCGTTGTGTGCGGCAAGTGCGTCGTTCCACAACTGTGTCAGACCCACAACCGAAGTTTCCAAATCGGATGCAGACATCGTTGGTTCAGGCGTCACGACGGATTGAGCCGGCGAAATCTCCACAGGTTCGGGCTGGAATTCTTCGCCGGGCTGAATCACGCCGGTGAATACGGCCCGTCGATAATCCCGACACCAATCAAGAATGTCACGGGTCCGTGTGTTGACCAGGGCATCCAATTGATGCACCGGAATCGGATCGGTCGGGATTTGCTCGTCGAATGGAACTTGATCACAGGCATAGAGATGCGCCAATCGCTTCCCGACGAGCCCGAGGATTTCCTCACCTGATCGTCGGCTTTCGAGCCGAATGGGTTCGGGATCGTGCTCAATTCGGTCGACGTAGGACCGCGTCAAACTTTGCTGGAGTGGTGGATACAAGTCTTCCAGGCAAGAAATGACAAACACCGATGACGGCACCCGTTCGGCGAGTGAACACACGGTCGTCATTGCTCGACGGAACCGTTCGGCATCGCGGTCGAGGTTGGCCATGTCTTCGAGTTGGTCGACGCAAACCACGAGCGACATTTTCTGCAACGACCACATTAGTTGGCCGAGAGCTTCGATCGTGCGATCCACGTCCGTCCGTGGAACCATGCCACCAAGGATTTCTCGGTCGTGGTCGGAGAGTGCTTCACACCGCAAGTAACTCAGCACACGACTTTTGATCCGCGGTTCCTCACGTTGCAAGTAGATCAACGCTTGAATGAGGTGGACATCACAGCGGGAATAGCGTTCGTCCTCAATGATCAAATCCGCAATTTGTTGAATGAACTTCGCCAAGTCCCGGTCGCTGAAGCGATCTTCGCGGAGACTTTCCCGTTCGCGTCGCAATACGGACGACGGAATTTCGACCAATGCATTCGACAGCGACATCAATCCGGACAGCGTGGATTCGCCCTCACAATAGGGTTGGTCCAGCGAGTCAATGATGTTGCTGAGCACATACCGACTGTAATCGTCGGTGGCGGACGTCATCTGCAAATAACCGCAGTAACCGGTTTTCGAGGAATGCACATGGTTGCGGAAGACCCGCATCAGGTGTGTTTTCCCCGCTCCGGATTCCCCCAGAATCAGGAGAATCCGACCAGCGTTGGACTCCGGATTCGTGCCGGATGTTCGGGTCATCAACCGCTCAAATTCCTGACGCGCCGCTGCATGGATGGTGGCGACGTCGTAAGGATCATCTCGCCAAATTTCGTGGCGATGACAAACCGATCGGAAGACTTCCGGTGTATCGCGGTCGGCGAACACCTCGCGTCGGGCCATCATGGGATCGGCGGATCGGGAAGGGTTCACTGCTGCGGTGAAATCAAGTGTTTCGGGACTTTCATCAAGACTGACATCAAACGGGCGGGCGACGTCCTTGCCGCTGGTCATGGGAAATCCTTCCACTGGAATGACTTACGATCTCGCGTGGCGCATGGTGCGATGGCCAACGGCGGGGATTCTCTCAGGAGAACCGAAAATGGTCAACGCGGATTTCCGTGTCGCTGGCCGGCGAAGACTCCGGAAAATCAGACCGAATCAAAAAAATTGCAACTTTGCATTGACGATGGTCGATGAACCAATAGAATAATTCTTGCTGAGACTGAATCTCAGTAGCGATTCTTCCCAACCAAGTTGGCTGCCCGGGTGAATCCCACGGCCACTTGCCATAAAAAAAGCCATCCGCAATAACGCGAATGGCCTTTCCGATAGGATCGGAATATGTCTCATCACTCAGACAAACTCATTTGTCACTGCTTGGGTGTGACGGAATCCGAAGTTCGTGGAGCCATCTCCACGGGAATGGTTCGGACCGTTGGTTGCGTGATGAACTCCACAGGAGCCGGCACCGGTTGCATGGGATGTCGACGACGCATCGGTGCGATGCTGGCGACCTCCCAAGCTCACGCGGCGACCACATCTCACTCAGCCGGTCCACCAGTCTGTGTGCTGAGATAAAGCTGGATTCCGACTTCCGAAATGACGTGTTGCTGGGTTTCGGTCCAGTCGACACTCTCTTCGCTTTCGACCAGAATTCGCTCCATGATCTCTTTGCTGCCGGCATCTTTTTTGTCGGCGGCCAATTTCACGCCATCGTTATAGGTTGAGACGGCTTTCAGCTCCAACTCCAACGCATTGGCCAATTGCTTTTCGACGGTATCACCGACTCGAATCACATCGTAGCGGGCAATTTCCGGCACGCCTTCTAAGAACAAAATGCGGTCGATGAGGTATTCCGCGTGCTTCATTTCCTCGATCGACTCATCATAGAAATGCTTCGCGAGCGTGTTGTAACCCCAGTCGCGGCACATCTTCGAGTGGATGAAGTACAAGTTGATGGCGGTCAGTTCGATGGTCAGCCCGGCATTCAGGGCATCGATAATTTCAGAATCGCCTTTCACGGTGTCTCTCCTTAACACAAGAGTTTCGATCACGTTCGGCCAAATTGTAGACCAACGCCGGTTTTCGGAACTAGCGTGATACCGACCGAAAAGCCGTTTTTTCCTTGATTGAAACATTGTCTCTGGCGTGGCTGCTCTCGTGCTGAGAACACGTCTAAACTCACGCTTTGTGACGGTTCTTCAACCAATCTGGTTCTGCGAGTACCACAAATCCCGCGTGATTTCCGGCTTTGGCGGCGAAAACGCTGTCGGCATAGTGTTTGCGATGTGGTGCTGGAACGTTGTGCAACGACGTACAACGACTGAATTAGAATCTTCGAGCGGAGGAACCGATGTATCATCACGTCAAAAAACTCATGTATACAGTCAACGTGGGCGAGCCTGACCCAGTCTTTGGGAAGATGCTGTTAGAGCAATTCGGCGGTGCCAACGGAGAACTGGCGGCGGCATTGCAATACAGTGTGCAAGGAATGAACTGCGAAGACCCCGCTCGCAAAGACTTGCTCATGGACATCGGCACGGAAGAGCTGAGCCACCTCGAAGTGATCGGGCAGCTGGCTCGAATGCACCTTAAACCATTGCGTGAGGAAGCCGAGTCGGCCGAGCAAGACCCGCTCATTTGCATCGTCGGTGGCGGTGGAATCTCGCTGAATAACTCGCAAGGCAACCCGTGGACCGCGGACTACCTCAAAGTGAGTGGTCAACTCGAGGTCGATTTGCGATCGAACATGGCTGCGGAAGCGCGGGCGAAGATCACTTACGAACGGCTCATCAATCAAACCGATGACGCTGGCACCAAAGATGCGTTGAAGTTCCTAATGACGCGGGAAATCACGCACATGAAAGCTTTCGGCAAAGCTTTGGAAAGTATGTCGAAAGGTCCATTGGAAATTGGCGAAATGCCGATTGATGACGAATACGTCAACAAATACTACAACGATTCCACTGGCGAGGGCGACTTGGGCGAAGACCAAACCGGTCCGTGGAACACTGGCGACAATTGGGAAATCGTCGATAACCCAGCCTTCGCCGCTCTGAAGAACGGGCGTTAGATCCAACGAATTATCAATCATGAGTTGCAAACGCGTCGGGAGTTCCATGCCCGACGCGTTTTTTCTTGGAGTACTTTTGTCAAGCGTCTCAGTGAGGTTTCGTTTCGACTTTGAAAACAGGAACTGTGAACGCCGCTGGTGGTTGCATCGGGGATGATTGCGGTAGAGAATCATCTGCGTCCGGTGACGGACGCTGGAGCACGGAGTTCATTCCCGATCAATATCGAGCGAACCATGGATGCGCTACAATATACCAAAGACCTGATTGCGTTTGAGTCACCCAGTTCGGTGTCGAATGTCGCCGTCAGTGATTATGTCGAAGACCTGCTACTCAAGCTGGAATTCACGACCGAACGCGTTGAGTACGAGGATGCCAACGGTGTTCTCAAGTGCAATATCATCGGCAAAAAAGGTGACGGCGATGGCGGCCTCGGGTTCTTCGCCCACACCGATGTCGTGCCCGTCACCGATTGGCACAGCGACACGCATGGGCCGTTTGATCCGCATGTTCACAACAACCGACTGTACGGTCGCGGAAGTTGCGACATGAAAGGCTCGTTGGCCTGCATGCTAGAGGCGGCGTCTCGGTTTTCCGGGAAGGACCTGCAACATCCGATCTACATTACCGCAACCGCCGATGAGGAAGTTGGCTATCACGGTGCTCGACGGGTCGTTCGGCATTCGGAACTCTACCAGGAGATGGCCGAACAACAGATCAACGGAATTATCGGCGAACCCACGCGGCTGAAAGTCGTGCACGCACACAAGGGGAGTTGCGGATTCCATGCCGTCTCACGGGGCGTGGCCGCACATTCCAGCACGAACAAGGGACTCAACGCGAACTGGGCGATGATCCCGTTCCTCGTTGAGATGAAAGCCATTTACGAGGAAACCGAAACCGATCCCCAATGGCAAAATGACGAGTTCGACCCGCCGACGGTTTCGATGAACTTGGGAATCAACGACCACACCACCGCCGTGAACATCACTCCGCCGCAGAGTGTCTGTACGATCTACATGCGAACGATGCCCGGCCAAGACTCCAGCGTGTGGTTGAACCGTGCCCGTGCGGTCGCGGAGGAAAACGGTTTGGAATTCGAAGTCCGCGTGGACGGTTCGGCGTTCTATACCTCTCCGGATTCCGAATTCGTGAAAGAACTCTGCGACTTGGCCGACTGCGAACGATCAAGCACGGTCTCTTACGGAACCGATGGTTCTGTTCTTGGGGAGAAACTGGATAACTTGGTCGTCTGGGGGCCGGGGGACATTGCCCAGGCCCATACCCGTGACGAATGGATCGCCCTGGACCAGCTCAAACGCGGAGCCAACGCGTTCTCCTACGCCATCCGCAAATGGTGCTGCTGACGATCTGTCAAAACGAAACAATACAGTGTGCCACGGCCCTGTGAGCCGTGGCACACTGTATTGCGAATCCCAAACTCAGTTTAGTTTCGGTGCCCAAGGTTCCGGGCCGTTCTTCTTGGCTCGAAGGAACTTCGCATCGACTTCGGAATACCACTTGTGTAACCGTTGCCGCATATCGCTCACGCGGTCGGGGTATTCGTCGGCGACATCGTTTTGTTCACCGATATCTTTAGCCAAGTTATAGAGGTGGAGTCGTCCGTCTTCGTAGCGTTCGATGAGTTTCCAATCGCCCATGCGAATTGCACCAGCGGGGAAGCCGCCTTGATTGGGGTAGTGCGGATAATGCCAGAACAACGCCTCGCGATCGAGATGCTCTTTTCCTTTGAGCAACGGCACCAAACTCACGCCATCCAGATGGCGTTTTGGTTGGAGCGGTAGACCGAGCATGTCCAGAATCGTGGGATAGAAGTCGGTGCTGGTGACCGGCTCGTCACACACGCTGCCCGGTTTCGCGACACCGGGCCAACGGATGATGTACGGTTCACGGATACCGCCTTCATAAATCCAACCCTTCCCGCCACGCAGCGGGAGATTCGAAGTCGGCGAACCTTCTGACGTGCTTAAGCCGCCGTTGTCGGACATGAAACAGATCGCGGTTGAATCCGTCAAACCTTGCTCGTCGAGTTCTTTCAACACCTTCCCGACAGCCGCATCCATCGCTTCGACCATCGCCGCGTAGACCGCATGAGCCTGCAACGTGCGGACTCGGCGTGGCTTTTTCGTCGGCCAAACTTGTTCTTCGGGACCGAAGGCTTCTTTGTCGGTTAGTCCTAAACGCTCGGCTTTCTTCTTGTACTTTTCGACCAAATCCGGGCGACCAATGAGCGGTGTGTGCACCGAATAAAAGGCCAAGTACGTCAGGAATGGTTCGTCTTTATGTTCGCGGATGAATGCCGCCGTCTCGCTGGCCAACCGATCCGGCAGGTGTTCGCCTTTCGGTCCGTCTTCGAGTCGCGGGTTACCATACGGCACGAAGTATTTGCCGGGTCCGTAGGGACCGCCGCGTGAGAAACCGCCCTTGTTGACATCGAACCCCTGCTTCGTCGGCCAATACTTTTCCGTTGGTCCGAGATGCCATTTGCCGGCGAAGAAGGTGTGATAGTCGTGCTCCTTCAACGTCTCGGCGATTGTGACTTCATCGAGATCCATTTGGTCGTGCAACGGAGCCGGTTCAAAGCGGGCACTACGTTTGCCGGAGAAGTAATTCGTGGCATCAACTCGTGAGGGGTATTTCCCGGTCATGATGCTGTACCGCGTCGGACTACACACCGGGTTCGCAGCGTAGCCGTTCGTGAACCGCATCCCGCTGGCGGCCAAACGATCGATGTTCGGTGTCTCGTAAAACGAATCAGGGTTGTTCGCCCCGATGTCCATATAGCCGAGATCGTCAACAAGGAAGAAGACCACGTTCCGTGTCTCCCCCGCCGCTAACGTTGATCCGAAGACCAAGCAGGAAACAGCCAGCCACCAACCACTTTGAGCGCGTGTAATCATAATTCCAATCCGTTAAATGAAGGACTCATCTCACGATACACGAATCGGGATGTGGTTCCAATTCAACACGAATCGAGTGCGTTTCGGCAACTTGTTGGCGAAACCCAACGCGCGCAAAGAGAAAATTGTTGACCAACCGCAACCTGTGGCCTAGGTTTGTGCACCCTCTCGAAAAGCAACCAGCACGATAGACAACATGGACGACGCACCGGCGGTTTAGCCGCCTGGCTCGGATGTCGTATGCACCAAGATTAACACCACCTGATTTTCCTTGCCCAGTCGGATTGCCGACGGCGAGGCGACACCCTTTGAGAGATTCACCATGAAACACGCCCAAGGTTCGCTGCTGGTCGTCGATGACGACCGTCATATCGTCGAAGCAATGGCTGATTATTTGCGGAGTCTCGGTCATCGCACCGAAACCGCAACCACCTGCGAAGACGCCATCAACCGCATGCGGGACTTCCGTTTCGAAGCCGTCATTTGCGATGTCAACCTGCCCGACGCCGATGGCTTTCACCTTCTCGAATGGGCCGTCAAAGAACAACCACAAACCGCAGTGATTCTGCTGACCGGTTACGGAACCATCGAAAGTGCCGTCGAAGCGATTCGGCTCGGGGCCTTCGATTACCTCACAAAACCCGTGATCGACGAAGAACTCCAACTCGCCATCCAACGGGCGATCGGTCAACGTCGCATCGTCGAAGAAAACAAATCGCTCAAAGCCCAACTCGATCAGCGGTTCGGCATGAAGAACATCGTCGGGCACGATTATAAAATGCTCAAGATGTTCGACCTCATCGAAAGTGTGGCCGACACGAAAACCACCGTGCTGATTCTCGGCGAGAGCGGCACCGGCAAAACCATGACCGCCCGAGCGATTCACCAGCAATCCGACCGCCGCGATCAACCCTTCGTGGAAGTCGCCTGTGGAGCGTTGCCGGAGAACCTGCTCGAAAGCGAGTTGTTCGGTCACGTGCAGGGTTCGTTCACGGGAGCCACGCAGGATAAAGAAGGGAAATTCCTCGCGGCCAACGGCGGCACTTTGTTCCTCGACGAAATCGCAACCGCCCCACCCAGCTTGCAAGTCAAACTCTTGCGAGTGCTGCAAGACAAAGAGTTTGAACCGGTCGGTGGCAACAAAACGCACAAAGTCGACGTGCGATTGATTCTCGCCACCAACGGCGACTTGGAAGAAATGGTCAAAGCCGGCCAGTTCCGCGAAGACCTCTATTACCGCATCAACGTGATCTCGATGGTGCAACCGCCACTGCGGGAGCGAATTGGCGACATTCCCCTGCTCGCGGATTTCTACCTCAACCAGTTCAATGAGCAGAACGGCAAGCACGTCTCAGGTTTCGACCCGGCGGCCATTCGTCTCATGCAACAGTACGATTGGCCCGGCAACGTGCGAGAGTTGGTCAATGTCGTCGAACGGGCGGTTGTGCTGTCCAAGTCCGATGAAATCACGATGAACGATCTGCCGGAATCCATCCGCGGTCATCGCACCATCGAGCAGAACTTCGAGTTGCCCACCAATGGCAGCAGTCTCAAACGAGCGATGGCCGAACCGGAACGCCAGCTCATCGTGGAAGCTCTGGAAGCGAACGGTTGGAACCGTCAAAACACCGCCCGTACCCTCGGGATCAACCGCACGACGCTCTATAAGAAAATGAAGAAATACCAAATCGAGTATGAACGCGAAAAGCAATTGATTCAATAATCCGGTTTCGATTTCCATCGTTCACTCAGACCGCCGACCAGAATCGGCGGTTTTTCTTTGCGTCATCGCCAACCGAACCGCCATTGATCCCCGGATATCCGTAAGCGTATCATCGAAGGAACGAATCACCAATCGCGTGACCCGCACGGAATGGCCGGAACGCTCATGGAAAATGCAATCACTGCCTCGGAATCGTCGGCTTCGCCCACACCCGATGACGTTGCCAACATTGGCACAACCACCAAGCGACGTTGGATCATCCTCGCCGCTTCGCTTCTGCTTGTCGGTGGCGGAATCTTCACGGCCTGGGCGATGGGTCTTGGTAGTGGAACCGCACCGGTCGTGGGATATCGCATCGTCAATGAGTTTCCGCACGATGCCAACGCCTTTACGCAAGGCTTGGTCATCACGGACGGTGTTCTCCTCGAAGGCACCGGGCAATACGGTCAATCATCGCTCCGCGAAGTCGATCTGAAATCCGGCCGGGTTCTTCGTCAGCAACCTCTATCGCCGCGTGTCTTCGGAGAAGGCATCACAGTGATGGGTGACCGCATCTACCAACTCACGTGGAAAAGCGGTATCTGTTTCGTTTACGACGCGAAAACACTCCAACCCGTCGATCGCTTCCGTTATCGCGGGCAAGGTTGGGGCATCACTCACGATGGCACGCATCTGATACTCAGTGACGGCGGCTACAATCTGGAGTTCATCGACCCCAAGACTTTCAAAACCATCCGCCGGATTCGTGTCATTGATGGACGCCGACGGATCGACAATTTGAACGAACTCGAATACATCAACGGAGAAATTTGGGCCAACATCTGGCACTCCGACTACATCGCCCGCATCGACCCCAAAACCGGCACCGTCAACAGTTGGGTCAACCTCACCGGTCTTCACCCCCGTCGCCCCCACCGAGAAGCCGTCCTCAACGGCATCGCCTGGGACGAACAATCCAAACGGCTGTTCGTGACCGGGAAAAACTGGGGGAAGTTATTTGAAGTAGTAACCGTTTCAACACGTTAATCAACTCGACCGGCAAAACTCACGTTACATTCAGGTTCTGAGAATGGATAAACTGTTCACGGGTAAGCAATTTGTATTCATATGTGGTCTGCACAAAAGCGGTACATCACTAATTCACGAAATACTTAGAGAACACAAGGAAATCAGCGGATTCAAGAACACTAGGAAACCACAAGATGAGGGACAGCATCTGCAAAATGTGTTTCCGACTGCAGCAGATTTTGGCGGTCCAGGCCGGTTCGGTTTCAATCCTTCAGCATATATGGATGAAACCCACCCAACGGTAGCAGCTAACGCTCGTTCGAGGCTATTAACGCAATGGCGCAATTACTGGGATCTCAAGAAACCACTTCTGATAGAAAAATCGCCACCAAATATTATTCGAACTCGCTATCTCCAAGCACTGTTCCCCAACGCAAAATTCATTGTAATTCGCAGACATCCAATCGTCGTCGGATATGCTACTGCCAAGGAGGAATGGTGTTCGTGCGGGGAATTCGAGGCAATCGTCCACGCAATTCACTGCAATGAACTATTTGAATCTGACAAGAAACGTCTTCAGCAATGTCAACTAGTTCGCTACGAAGAATTGCTTGATCGTCCGCAAGAAACGCTTGACGAAATAGCGAAGTTTCTTGGCATTAAGCGAATAGAAAACCCAAGACACATTGATCCAGACAAGCAAGTCAAATACGTCCACCAATGGAAATTAGTATTCGACAGGCTACATCAAACCAGCCCAATCGAACTTCTGAAACATCGATTGAAACCACTCGGTTACGGAGTTGATCCGAATCACATGGTGTTCTAGAGCTAACGAAGCGCTATTTCGATCGCCGGTTTGATAGAGGTGACACTTCGCAGACTCGTCCAGACTACATACAGATGTTTGTTCTAGACACAGCCAGAATAATTCTACGGCAGTTCACGCATAAGGATGCCGATCCCATGATGGCTGTCTTCGGGGATGCCGAAGTAATGCGATTTGGTCGCGGACCGCAGTCGATTGAGTGGGTCCGAACGCGAATTGAGCGACAGATTGACAACTACAAGCAACTAGGATTTGGGCACTGGGCGATTGAATTGAAAGATTCGCAAGAGGTCATCGGTTTTTGTGGTCTCTCGCGGTTTGCGGACATCAACGGTCGCCCGGAAATTGAAGTCGGCTATCGACTCGCGAAAGCGTATTGGGGCCAAGGTTATGCGACCGAAGCGGCGACCGCAGTTCGTGACCTTGCCTTCGAGCGGTTGAACATCGAACGACTCATCGCATTAGTCGATCCTAATAATCATCGATCCATTCGTGTCGCGGAAAAACTCGGGATGACGCATACCGATGACGTTGTGCTCCCCGGTTACTCACACGCCGATCGCGTTTACTCACTGACGCATATACCTTTCGACACTTCACAGTGACGAACATCACGTGCGGATGAGACGCAAATTTCGATAGTCTAAGAATTGCTCCAAGACCATTTCTGCAGGCAGATGACCGACAATACTCGTCGGGTCGGATGATATCACTGATTGATAGATCTCGAACAGGTTCCGCCCGGATGCCTGAAGACCATAGGCGGTTCGAACCCGATTCGCATTAGTCTTCACGAGCGACCCTACCTCCAGACTCGTGAAACTTTCGATTACCTCGGCGTGACGGGCTTCAAATTCCTCGCACGCGGGTTTGTTCTCGCGGATGAAGTCAATCACTTGAGACTGCATCAATTCATCGAGATCACCATAGTCAATCCAACCATCATGGATGTGTGACTCGATTGCGGTTTGAATTTCGCGTGGATTCGGTGGTAGGCGTTCGTAAGACTTTGATAGATCCAAAACCGTATCGCCGAACACTCGTTGATATCGCTTGAAATCAAACCAATCAACTTTGACTTCGCAAGAATCGTAGAGAGTTGGAAACTCGACGCCTTGATCCTCGAAGTCAGCCGTCACGGTAGGCAGGTTCCGTCCGAGCAACGGACGACCCGCTAGCCACGCCTCTAAGAACACCATCCCAAACCCTTCGGCGACACTCGTCGTGAGAATCGCATCCGCAGCGGCCATATTATCGGCAAATGCGAGTCCGTTGTCGTCACCGGCTCCGAACACACAGGGCAACGCATGTTCTTGAGCGTAGTTTCTCCAAGAGTCGTAGTAGTTCTTCTCAATCGGATTGAGCGGTGTTAGTGTGATTCCAAGTTTGATCGCTCGCTTTCGTAGCACTTCCGACCATAGCACAAATTCTCCGAGATTCTTTCGACGAATCCCGCGCACAGGATACAAAAGATAAGTCTCGGAATCTCGCACGCCTAGTTTCTGATCGAGTTGTTCACGCGACTCCTGTCGGTTGCTAGTGGGTACCTCATCAACTGGGTTGGGTAGGAAATGAAGTTGCTTGCTAGGCACCCCGGCAGTTTGCAAGATTGTTCGGTCACGCCGATTCAACAAAGCATAGTGAACATTCTCGGCAATGGGATATGCCGACTGCTCGAAAACATCCCTACCCAGTGTGTGAACGAGATGACGATAGTTCGCCGACCGAAAATCTTCCGCAAAGTCATGAGGTTGCAATAGACACGGGTAGCCATCACGAATCAACGAGCATAGGGCCGGCAATAGATCCGCATTCTTGCCAAGCGAGTGATTGTGGACATGCAACAGCGTATTGCTAGCCTCAAAGCCATAGGACTTCAAACGACTCGCAATTGCCGGGAGAACTGAACCGAGGGAATGAGTTCGCTCGGCGTCGTATTCCAACTCAGGAATGACATGCAGTTCCAGATCGATGTGTTTGAGCTGGCTTGCAAGATTCGGCGGCCATCCGGCAGCCCGTCCGCCATGGAAGACGACAACACGCCAGCGATCATCGGCTTCGAGTATCGAATCCAGTGCGAGCAAATGGCTCGCAATCACTCTCGTCACGCCACCGGGGTTGAGGTGGTAATGCAGAATCGCAAGATTCATCGGTCACTCGGCTCACTCGGACTCGGATTGAGCCGCTTGATGGAATTTCTCCAGATAGGCTGCAATTTCCACCATTGGCGGGCGTTCAAACTCTTCGATCTTGTATTCGGATTGTTCAAACTTGCCTTGATCGACTTTCGGTTGTCGCATGATATCTGCAAGTTCATACGGAAACTGAGCACGTTCCCGAGCGGTCAAGCGGTTGAAGAAGGCTCGCAGAATCCCAAACGCCATCCGACCAAGAGCGACCGTTTCTTGATTGCGATGCACGCGGGTATCGAGGTCAGTTTGTGCAAAAGCTGCGAGTCCGTGTTTCTCGTAGATATCAATCAGCATCGCTGTTTCGACACCATAACCCACGGGAAATGGAATCTGTTCCAAGATGCTTCGCCGCCCTGCATATTCACCGGATAGTGGTTGAATGATTGGCGTGAGTTCCGGATAGAACAGACTAAACAACGGACGAACTAGGATTTCCGTCACACGGCCCCCACCGGTGGGACGAATGCCTTGCGAGAACGCTAACGGTCGATCATAGAACGCTTTGACATACTGCACTTCGGGTTCTTTGATGAGCGGACCGATTAAACCATAGACGAACCGCGGGTGAATATTGTTAATGTCCGAATCGACATAGACGATAATATCACCTTTGAGTAGATACAGAGCTTTCCATAGGTTCTCACCTTTCCCCCGTCGGTTGCCCAGTTCGGGAAGACAGTCTTCCGCGAGATAGACATCGGCTCCGAAACTCGCCGCGATTTCTCGGGTGCCATCAGTACTCCCCGAATCGATGACGGCAATCTCATCAATCAAAGGATAGCGATCATAGAGTTCGCTCTTGAGCAGAATGATTTCTTTGCCGACGGTTTTCGCTTCATTCAATGTCGGCAAACATAGTGAGATCGTGAGTCCCTGGCGTTTCTTCTCTTCGACGAGCCAACGCAAGTTCCAAAAATTGGAATGATGATAAGTGCGGTCTTGGAGCCACTGTTCGGGAGTCATGATCGGCTAGGGGCTAAAGTCTTGAGAGAGTTAGAAAGAACGACGTCGCGAATACATGAGAAGTGAGCTAGATATCAAACAAACAACACAACAAAGTACATCACCTATGAGTGCCTCATTCGGATTGAGATAGAATCCGGCAACGATATAAAGTCTTTCTGTATAGTTCCCATAATCTCCTAGCGAGTCTGGTTGAGAATACAGGAAGTCTCCAGCATTGTACGCAAGCATTGCTGCTGGCAAGGCAATCAGGATAAGAAGTGCCGCACCTGCAAACCGAGCAAAATCTCCGAGGAAACGCAACGGGGTATTGGTTATTCCTGCTACGTGACCTCTTCTGCAATTCCCCGATCGATTGCTAGCAACACACCCACGATTTGGGCAACACCTTTCAGGATGGGGTCGATGTAAACATAGTCGGGTTTCTTGCGGTTTTTCTCGCCGGTGGTGATGCCGAGCGTGACCGCGGGAATTCCTCGGGCGATGAACTCGGAAAGTTCCGAAGGGCTATGCCCTTGATCGGGCGAAATACCGAGTGCTTCCATCACTTCAATCGTGGACTTCACAAGCGGATGGGAAAACCCAATCCCACCAGCTCGGCGTCGGAAGAAACTATCAAGCTTCGCATCCACGGCATTGCGGGCGGCAACTTCCGCGACGATTTCTTGAATCTCCGTTTCGATACGATCGATGCGGGCGTCGTCGTGGCTGTTCACTTCGAAACCAAGTTCCGCGTGGTCGGGTTCCACATCGTAACTCACACCGGCCCGAACGCGATTAATACTGATTTTCGTGAACGGCCGTTGTGGAACTTCGATGGCTAGGATGCGGTTGATAATATGATTCAGCACGGCGATCGCGCTTTGCGACCCGTAACTGCGAGACTGATAGTTCCCTTCGAACCGCACATCGCAATCGATGCGGCCTCGGAGTGTGCCGATCGAGAAATAGTTGAGTCGCCCGAGTTGCACACCCTCGACGCAAATACCGGCGTCCACGGGGTGCACCATGTTTTCCAGGTGGAACCGCAAGCCGCTGTCGTGACTGCGGTCGAGCGAATTGACCGTTCCAAGCAGCGAAATATTTGAATCGAACTTCAAACCGAGATGGTCGAGACAGTTCGGCAACATCGAAATGACCGTCGCGCCAGTGGCGTTGTCGCTAATGCCCGGACCGATGATCCGATCGGAGGACACTTCGACATTGTGATCGATGTTGCTGGGCACGATGGTGTCGAGATGAGCCACCACCATGATCGTGCGGTCGCCGACACGCCCGGGAAGAAATCCGGCGGCGTTGCCCTTCTCATCCTGACCCGCTTCAGGCACGCCGGCTTCAACGAAACGGTTGAGAATATGCTCGACGCGGCGACTTTCCTCACCGGTCGGGGAAGGAATCTGGCTGAGCAAAACCAACTCCGCGAGAATTTCCTCGCGAAGTGGAGCCAATGCTGCAGGAAGTTCGGCAGCAAGCATCGGAACGTCGGCAAGTTCGGTCATGGGTGTCACTTCATTCGTCGCGGAATTCGAGTGAAACAGATTGTACGTTCGATTGTCACGGTTGTCGAACCGATTGCCCCAACTGGTTCGTCAACGTCGGCTGAAAACCGTAAACTGTTGGAGAACTTTTCTCGTTTCTCAAGATTCTGAGTTTTGGCTCGCGTTTCGTCCATGGAATGGATTGGAGCGACACAAGCGGAGAGGAATCGATGCGCGTTCGACAACAACACACTTCCCGGATATTGCTCCCCTTGTTCTTGGTAGCAGTCTGCTCGGATGTTCAAGCTGCGGAGAAGACCGGGGCTTCGGATGACTTTCCAACAGTCTTCAACAGTCTGGCGGAGGACAAATTCTCTCCAATGCCCGCGAAGGAAGCGGCATCGACGATGAAACTCCCCGAAGGATTTCGGGCCTCCGTGTTCGCAGCGGAACCGGATGTACAAAACCCGATTGCCATGGCCTTCGACAAACGGGGACGATTGTGGATTGCCGAAAACTACACCTATTCCGACCGTACGCAGCGGTTTGATTTGTCGCTTCGAGATCGCGTATTGGTCTTTGAAGACACCGATAACGACGGAAAAGCCGACCGTCGGAAAGTCTTCACCGATAACGTGCAAATGCTGACCAGTGTGGAAACCGGTCGCGGTGGTGTGTGGTTGATGTGCCCACCTGCCCTGCTCTTCATTCCCGACGCCAACGGTGACGATGTGCCCGATGGCCCGCCGCAGGTGGTGTTGGACGGGTTCGACGTCGCCGAAAGTAACTATCACAACTTCGCCAACGGGTTGCGATGGGGGCCGGACGGTTGGTTGTACGGTCGATGTGGGCATTCGTGCCCCGGTCGCATCGGTCTGCCCGGCACGCCGGACCATGAACGAATTCCCCTCGACGGTGGAATGTGGCGGTATCATCCCGATCACAAAACCGTCGAGGTGCTCTGTCATGGAACAACGAATCCGTGGGGGCACGATTGGGACGAGAACGGCGAGCTGTTCTTCATCAACACGGTGATCGGCCATTTGTGGCATTCAATTCCGGGATGTCATTTCAAAGAGTCGTTCGGTGAAAGTTTGAACCCGGCGGTTTACGAACGCATGGACATGATCGCCGATCATTACCACTTCGACACCAAAGGCAGCTGGACCGCCAGTCGCGGTGGGAAAGCGAACGACTACGGCGGCGGACACGCCCACATCGGCATGCTGATCTACCAAGGACATCAGTGGCCGGAGCGGTATCGTGGCAAGCTGTTCACGATCAACATGCACGGACTGCGGGCGAATGTCGAACGCCTGGACCGCACATCCACGGGATACGTCGGTCGGCATGAACCGGACTTCTTCATTGCGAAGGACCCGTTTTTCCGCGGTCTCGATTTGCAGACCGGACCGGACGGCAGTGTCTACGTGATCGACTGGAGCGACACCGGCGAGTGTCACGACCATACCGGCGTGCATCGGCTCAGCGGCCGGATTTTCAAAATCGAGTACGGTTCCCAGAGTGTGAACAAGCCGATCGTGAAACCGGCGTGTCTCGCGGGTGCCGGACCGTTGCAACAACTTTGGCGACAATACCAAGCCGGTCGCACCACACCGGAACAATTACGAGCGTTGGCCGACGATCCCAACGAACACGTTCGCGTGTGGGCAATTCGGTTGCTCACGGACTTCTGGCCATTGGACTGGGTTACGGGCCCAAACCCAAAAGCGAAGTATCCCGACGATCCCACCACCCGCGCGTTGCTTGTGCGGATGGCTCGCGAAGATGCTTCTGGACTGGTGCATCGTCAACTCGCCTCCACGTTGCAACGGTTGCCGGTTGAACATCGTCCTGAATTGGCGATTGAACTCGTCAAACAGGCGAAGTACGCGGACGACCACGATCTTGCATTGCTCACCTGGTACGGTTTGATCCCCGTGGGTGACACGAGTCCGCTGGCATTGGTCGACGTTGCACGGCAATCGCGGTGGCCGTCGCTGACGTATTCCATTGCTCGCAATCTTGCCTCACGAATTCAGTCCGATCCGAAGTCTTTGAATCAACTCCTGAGCATCACCAAGAAGCTCGACCCCAAGTCGCAAACGCAAATTCTTCATGGCATGCAAGATGCATTTCGTGGGTGGCGGAAAGCGAAAAAACCGGCCGCCTGGGAAGCGTTTGCATCACTCCCGGAGATCCAAAAATCATCGGACACCGTGCGGGAATTAGGCGTGCTATTTGGCGATGGTCGTGCGTTGACGGAACTCCGTCGTATGGCGACCAACTCCCGAGTTGACATGAAAACCCGGCAAAGTGCGTTGCAAGCCTTGATCGATGCCCGAGCCGATAACTTGCGGACACTTTGCGAATCGTTAATTCGGGTTCGCGGCCTCAATGCGACCGCACTCAAGGGGTTGGCGTTGTTCGAAGACCCGACCATTCCCAAGTTGCTCTCGCGGGAATACCGTCGTTTTCATCCCAACGACCGACCGGCCGTGATCGAAACACTCGTAGCCCGCCCGATGTCGGCGTCGATCTTGCTCGATGAATTGGCCGTCGGCCGCAGCCAAATACCGCTGGCGGAAATCTCCGCCTCGCATGCAAGACAAATTCAAAGCCACAATGACCCGACACTGTCTACGAAACTGTCTGAAGTCTGGGGCGAACTTCGCGAGTCCTCCGAGGAAAAACTTGTGCTGATCGCGAAGCTCAAAGACGAGTTGACCCCCGATCGCTTGGCTTCCGCGGAACTTTCCCGTGGTCGCGTGTTGTTCGCGAAGACATGCAGTGGGTGTCATCAACTTTATGGTGAGGGCGAAAAAGTCGGGCCTGATCTGACGGGCGCCCAACGATCGAGTTTGGAATACCTCCTGAGTAATATCATCGATCCGAGTGCCGTCGTCGGTAAGGACTACCGGATGTCGATTCTGCAACTGGCCGACGGTCGGGTTTTGAATGGCTTGGTGATGTCGCAGGACCGACAAACCCTCACGTTACGCACAGCGACCGAACGATTGACCATCCAGAAACGCGACATCGAAGCCATCAAACAATCGACGAAGTCGGCCATGCCCGACGGTCTGCTACAAAATCTCAATGCCGACCAAATTCGTGATCTACTTGGCTACTTGATGCACCCCGTCCAAGTGCCGCTGGTGGAGACTTCTGGTTCCGATTAAAACAGTTCCGTTCATCACGCAACCAGGATCCCCGCGATGCAGGCTGTCATACAGCATGCGATCGCGCCGCCAAACATCGCTTTGAGTCCGAGTCGAGCGAGGTCTTTTCGCCGCGAGGGGGCCATCTCACCGATGCCGCCAATCTGCACACCGATCGCACCAAAGTTCGAGAAACCACTCAGGGCATAGATCATGATGGTGTTGCTACGCTCGCTCAGGACGATTTCGGAATCTGGCTGCATCCATTCCACGAGCCGTTCATAGGCGATGAATTCATTCGTCACCAATTTGAGCCCCAGCAACTCACCCGCGGAAAGACAATCCGCCGAGGCGATCCCCATAACCCAAGCGATTGGAGCACACACATAACCGAGCAGCGACGAAAGCGACCACGCCGAGTCTCCGGTGTAACCGAACAGCGAACCGATCCCAGCAAGCCCCGCATCCGCCATGGCAATCAGTGCAATGAAGGCGATCAACATCGCACCGATGTTCAACGCCAGTTTCATCCCCGCACTTGCACCGATCGTCGCCGCCTCGATCGGGTTGCTGCCTTCGGAGACGTAATCCACCTCGACCGTGCCGGCGGTCTCCGGCACTTCAGTTTCCGGTTGGATGATCTTCGCAATGACAAGCGCCGCCGGTGCAGAAATGACCGAAGCCGTCAGCAAGTGCGTTGGATCAATCCCCATCCCGACAAAGGCCGCCAGCACACCTCCGGAAACCGTTGCGAACCCGCCGACCATCAGCGAGTGCAACTCGGAATTGGTCATATTGGGAATGTATGGGCGAATCACCAGCGGCGCTTCGGTTTGTCCGACGAAGATGTTTGCCGCCGCCGCCAGACTTTCCGCACCGGACGTTTTCAGTGTCCATCGCATCACCCAGCTAAACGCCGACACAATCCATTGCATCACCCCGAAGAAGTAAAGCACCTCCATCAACGACGAAACCACAACCACCGTCGGCAGCACTCCAAAGGCGAAACTGCCCAGCAACCAACCGGGCTCTGGATCGGTCGGTGTGCCACTCGGATGAAGGCTGAACACAAATCGTGAGCCCTCGTTGACGCACCCTAGCACCCAGTTGAAGCCGGCCCCAAGTTGCTCGAAGATCCACTGTCCGGGAGTCGTCCACAAGATCAACGCCGCGAGAACCAACTGCAACATCAGTCCGCTGACAACCAATCGCCACTGGACCGCCCCGCGGTTCGAACTCAAAAGCCACGCCAGGAACACAAAGACAAGCAGTCCCAACGCACTGATGGATTGCAACATATCGGATTATCGCCGCCGCGTGCTCCCCTCGTCCGTCGAGGCCGGTTCACGTGTTGAAGATGCGATCCCCGGCGTCTCCGAGTCCAGGAACGATAAATTTTTGGGCGTTCAGTTCTGGATCGACAGCAGCGCAAAAGATGCGAACATCGGGTGCCGCCTCGTTGAGCGCATCGATCCCCGACTGCGAGGCGATCAGCGAGACCAACCGAATCAACGGCACACCCCAACTTTGCAGAACGGAAATCGTGTGCAACGCCGAACCACCCGTCGCAAGCATCGGGTCGAGAATGAACGCCCGCGAAACGGGGTTCTCGTCCGGCAACTTATTGTAGTACGACACTGGCTGAGCCGTTTTCTCATCCCGGTAAAGTCCCAAGTGCCACACCTCCGCAGTCGGGATGAGATTCCAAAAGGGATCGACCATTCCCAACCCCGCTCGCAAGATCGGCACCAAACCCACTCGCTCAGCGAGTTGATGGCCGGTCATTTCTGTCAGCGGAGTTTCGACGGACATCGGTTGCGTCGGCAGATCTTTCGTCGCTTCAAACGCAAGCAACGTCGTCAACCGCGCAACGAGACTTCGAAACTGATCCGGCGGCGTGTGTCGATCACGCAATGAACTGAGATGATGAGCCACTAACGGATGATCGACAATCGAAACTTGCGACATCACAACGAAGGATTTCCGAGGTATTATTCAATCCATCCCAAAAAGAGAGGCGGTCTTCGGATGGGCGAAATTGTTAAAGAAAAGTATGTCGCCACTCATCGCTTGACGCAAGCAGGTTGCCGACAGACGAGAACTCAACGTCAACATTGCGCCGACGAATCACTGGTTTGATTCCAGCAATCTCGCCAACCGAATGCCCGCGTTGACAATCCGCCCATTGGCCACTCGCCGCACATTTCGTAGGTAATCTGGCGAGAGATCGACCGTCTTTAAAGGCGAAGCCGATTCAACGGCGGCGCGAACTTCACCGGAGTAGACATCACTTTCGGCAAACTTCAACCCCTCGGACAACCAAACAGCCATTTGCGTGCGAGCATCGGTGACATCTTGATTCACCATTTCCTTCGACGCATCACCACGGAGTTGAATGGCCAAATTCCGACAGCGAATGAATCGGCTATCCGGCCCCAATGGACCATCCCAGACCGCGTGCAAATTCCTAAGCTGCTTCGTCTTGATGTCGTTCGCTCCGCGATCTCCCCGAGGAAACAACACCGGATCACACAAACTCGCGGTATGACAGGGCTGATGAAGATCTTGTCCAATGTGCAGCACCCAACACAACGCAACCGCTCGATCCGCCTTCGACGCTTCGTCATCATTCAGGACTTCGAGGTTCGCCAAGAACGCCTGCGGACCGTTCAACTTTTCGTTCTCGGTGCCACCAACCGGTTCCAAACGGCTGTTGAATCCAGATTCCACTTGCTTGCGGAAGCGGTCAGTCGGCGGACTCAGGTAATAGGCCCGTGGAAGATAATGCCAAAACGGACGATTGAACGCCGTTCGATCAGCCGGTCCACCACGCACAATGTCCGACCAAATCGATGCCAGTTGAAACCGCCATTCGGCCAAGGTTTCCGCATCGGCATCCTGCAAAAATCTCGGCAAATCCGACAGGAAATCCGCTCGGTAACGTGGGTGATGTGTTAGTAACTCTGCTAACTCCATCCGACGCTCAGCGGACAACTCGCGAAAGATAATCGAAGCAATCGTTTGATGCCCGCTCGGATTCCAAGCCCGCGCCTCGACATTGGTCATCGACCAACTGATGACCAATGTCAAAAATCCACAAAACCATGCTCTCATTGGTTCCTCAAATGATCAAACTAGGTCGTCACAACTCAGAGTATTCACGTGTATCCGATCGGGTAGCACTTGCCTCTAAGCGATGACCACTGGTCGAAAAATTACTATCAAACTCAGACCACAAGAGCGCCGATTGTAGCGACTCCTCTTCACCGCCCTAGTCAGAAATCTAGCTTCATTCGGGAATCAAAGAATTCGCAGGGATTTCAGAAGTCCATTACATGGATTTCATGATCCACACATAACATTTCCCGAACCCTATGGAGCGAACCCAACACCCATGCCTGTCGAGGATGCGGTCATCGCAACCAAACAAGTGACTCAACACATCGCCCCCGTTTTGCAGGGTGACATCGCACCATTCGCGTCTGGTGACGTCACCGCGGGTTCCGAATTTGAAATGCAAGCGGTTGTGCAGGGACCCGCACACTCCGTCGATCTCCCACAAGTTGTTCGCGAGTCCAACTTCTACACCAATCTTGAACGCCAGTTTGAATCCGGCGAGGCTTCACCCTCATCACTGCAACGAATCGAAGAACTCTTTGGAGATCGATCGCAACAAGTCTGGCCCAACAGTTGGGTGCGTCTGCCGATTGCAAACCTTAGCGAAGCCGCTCGCCGAACGTTAGAACACGACCTGCGACATGACAAGTCGTCCCCGAACAAAGGACCACGAACCGACGTTTCTCGATTCTTCTTGACTGATCAAAACGGTCGGAAGATGCTTCGCATTCCCGTAAGCTACCTGTTGAAACTAGCCCTAGCCGATGCCACAAACTGCACACCACCTCTAGAGAACTCGATACAGAATGTTGGTCGACGTCTTCAGCAGTGCTATTTGAACGACAATGTTTCGCCGGAAATCTTATCGTATTATGTTTCCGCACCAACGAGCCAGCAAAGCCTTGGAAAACTCGTCGCTCATGAAGCCGCCATTCGCTATCTACTGACACAACTGTTAGTTTCGTGGTCGAATGGACCACTGGGACTCCGCGACTCGGGACAGGAAGTCGTTGTCTATTGTTCCGCTCGTCCACCGGTCACGCAACAACGGTTTAGCGAATGTCTACCCGACACCTTCTATCGCGAATTATTTACGAGTCCATGTCTTTCCGGATGGGATATCGGCGAGGACAAGCAACACTATATGCGGTCATGTCACGAAATCCTCAGCCGCAGCCGTTGGCACGCCATCACGAAACTTCGCGAGCATGGCGCAATTCATACCGACTTAGTCGTCCTACCCAACCTATGTGATGCAAGTCTAGCCAACAACGGGGTCCATGTCACACTTGGCAGCCGAATGCTAGGCGAGATGTTCAGTAACCATCGACATGTCGATGAAAAACGAATCGGCGATTTGACGACAAAAATCGTCGAGCACTTTCTTCCGCTGTTTGTCGGCACATATAGTGCAGCACCTTATCGCATCGACTTTGAAAACTTCCACGCAGAGAAAGTCCTAGGATTCTTACCCCACCAGCTTCATTCAACGCATCTGCGGATGTTTTGGCGACGCTGGAAGAAGAAGGCACGCAATCGCGTGTTTCGGAAGACCCTATCACCAAGTGGCTTCAGACGCTTCGATCGACTTCTAGCAAAACTCTTTCGGCTCAGGGGTGACTATGTTCCTGATTTTCGACTCCTCGACTATTTTGTGAGTCCCCTGAGCACCCATGAAAGTCCCGCCCTTTCTGGTCGAGTCGGCAGCGATGAACGATTGAAGAACGATCTCGCCGAGATGGGAATCTATGACACCCGATTACCCTTGTATTCCTTGTATCGTCAACGTTTTGTCGACGCGGTTGGTTACTCGGGCTTTGAAGGACGACACTACAGCTTGTTCCCTTCGTGGCGTAACGACTTTGCTCCCGCTGTCGATTTACAAGCTCTTGTCACAAGTTTCGCCGTCTCCAAGGCTCTGACCGGGGAACTCACGCACGACGACATCCCTGATAGTCCCTTTGAGGAAAGCGAACGGCGGCAATTCGTGTTTGCATCCGCGGCGGGTGTCCCTACCGTTTATGTGCGAAGTCACACGAAGAATCAATTCCTCCGCCACGTACTCGCCCAAACCGCGAAAACGCGTATGAGTCGTCGCTATCCGGGATTCTTCCGGGTTCCCGTCACGGAATACCGACATGCGCTCGTCAACATCCTCACAGCGGAAATGTCTCACACTGCAAACAAGGATTCACAGACCGAGTTGCTGCATGATCTCTCTACTAGACTCAAACAAACTCAACAGAACAGCGCAGCCGGACGGTTAACTCGTCAAGTCCTCAATTCAATCTCTGGACGTTCCAATCCTATGCAAACGTCCGGCGAAGTATTCAATGTCGCTTCCGACAGCTACTTAAGAACGCAACTCCGCCAGAATCACACACTCGAAGCCTATAAAATGCTAATGAATTATTGGACTCACGAGGTCAAACTTGACTCCAATATAAACCGCCAACTCGGACTCATTGGGCTGGGGGTGTCGGGTCCGGTTCGATTCTTGAAACGTTTGCGTGGGAAAGTGGTCGACGAAAACTACTCACGAGACGACCTACTCACCCTCATTCGTTTGATCCTGATCACTATTGATCAAAGTGAAGCAGCATATGAAGGCATTCCTAGCAAATCGGCAACGAAAACCTCTCGTGACCATCAATCGACAAGGCTAACAGGGCTCCATGCAGCATCAATACATTGACCGTGAAACCGGCGAAGTTCGCACAGAAAAACTCTACCACGATCGTATGGTTCGAATGCTGTATTCTCGCTATCGTGAGAACGCATCTCTAATGTGTCGTGCGTTAGCCTCACGACGCATGACTCATTTACTCGGGTTTTTGAACTATCAGTTTCGAGTCGGATCATATCTCACTGGCAGCCAGCGATTTGCCAAAGAACTCGGAATCGATGTGGCAGAGTGTGTGGAAGCTCCCGAATCCTTAAATACGGCAAAGAAGTGGTTCCAACGTCAAATTCGCTATTGGGAAACGCGTCCCATGCCCGAGGAAGCGGACGCTGTTGTCTCTCCCGCTGACGCACGGACGCTCGTCGGGTCATTCGCGAACGGCTCACCGATCCGACTTAAAGATAAATTCTTTAGCCT
This sequence comes from Thalassoroseus pseudoceratinae, assembly GCF_011634775.1. Classification (NCBI taxonomy): domain Bacteria; kingdom Pseudomonadati; phylum Planctomycetota; class Planctomycetia; order Planctomycetales; family Planctomycetaceae; genus Thalassoroseus; species Thalassoroseus pseudoceratinae. The sequence goes on along the minus strand of NZ_JAALXT010000007.1, from coordinate 347,457 downwards.
CGATGAACTGCTAGGCAATCGCGATCACAATTGGAGATTGCACTTTGAAGGCGGAGACTTGGCCGTCTTTCGGCTAACACCAGACAAGTATCACTACAATCATGTTCCCGTCTCGGGAATTGTCCGCGACATCTATACATTGGATGGAAGTTACCATTCTTGTAACCCGTCCGCTGTGGTCTCCATTGTGACTCCCTACTCGAAGAACCGGCGAGTCGTCACGATCATTGACACAGATGTCCCCGGTGGAACGGGAATCGGTCTTGTCGCCATGATCGAAGTCGTCGCGTTAATGATTGGAGGAATCACGCAATGCTATTCCTCCAAACGCTACGATCAACCGCAAAACGTGAGTGCGGGGATGTTTGTTCGTCGTGGCCAACCGAAAAGTCTGTATGAGCCTGGAAGCAGCACCGACGTGCTTCTGTTTGAACCGAAACGTATCCGCTTCGCAACCGACCTTGTCAGGAATATGTCACGGGGTCTGGACAGTCGGTTTAGTGAAGGTTTCGGCCAACCACTCGTTGAGACAGATGTCCGTGTTCGATCACTCATCGCGACTGCGAAGACACCCCAAATTCAAGAACCTGTTATCAATTTCGACCTACCAAACACACCGCCTTCAAAAGCTGAAATATTCTGATATGAATGTCACATCTGAATCATGGATCTTCGTTCTGTCAATTGTTGCAATTCTGGGCATGTTGTTTACCTGGGCATTTCGGGTCCTACCAAGAGAAGACTGGCAGATAATGGCTTGCCTACCAAGACGCCGTGATGAAACGGGTACGTGGATCGGACTGAATTTGACATGGTATGGTTTCTTCAACGCATGTGCCTACGTCTTTGGTGTCACGCTGTTGCTAGTCATGTTGGCGACTGTCAATATACCTGTCGGTTCGAGTGCAGCTGTGATCTTGACGATTCTTGTGATCTGTGTGCCGGCGTCTCGGCTCCTCGCATGGCTGATCGATGGCAAGCGGTATAACTTTACGATCGGGGGCGCAACCTTTGTGGGAGTACTAGTTGCGCCGCTGGCAATCACACTGATGCCGAGTCTCATCGAAATGCCGCAAAGACCCATTAAGACCTGGCTAGCAGCCATCGTAATCGCCTATGCCTTTGGTGAAGGGGTGGGACGACTGGCATGTGTGAGTTATGGTTGTTGTTATGGCCGATCTCTTGAAGACTCCCCGACTTGGATTCAGCGATTATTCGGTCGCAGACATTTTCGATTCGTCGGTGAAACCAAGAAGGCTAGCTATGAAGGTCAGCTCATGGACGTGCCACTTGTGCCAATCCAGGCAATCACTTGTGTCGTGCTGTCGATGATTGGTGTCGTTGGCTTGACTCTGTTCCTACATGGATTTGATGCCGCCGCTCTTATTACGGTAGCTGTGACGAGCCAGATGTGGCGTTTCGGATCAGAACTCCTACGGAAAGACAATCGCGGACCGGGACGAATTAGTGTGTATCAGTTGATGACACCAATCACAATTGCAATATTGCTTGTGATTGCTTTCCAGCCTTCGAGTACCCCGAGTGTGCCACGACAGATCGGCAGCGGTCTGGAAGTCCTCTGGCAGCCAGAAGTGATTCTAGGGTTGCAAGTGTTGTGGATTGGGATCTTTGTTTTTACCGGGCGAAGTCAGATGACGGGTTCCAAACTCGCATTACATGTTCATCATGAGCATGTCTAAGATGGAATGGTTTCATTGAGTATCGTTTGCGACAACTCGACTTCTCAAGAAACGCTAGTCGTCGGTTTGACAATGTTGCCTGGGCCATTGCTATCAAGTTTTTGGGCAATGCCCTGACTAATCGCGATGGCAGCGTGTCGATTTCCGATCAAGAATCGTTGGGCGGGACCATGACTTCCTTCGGCGAGTGCACCGGCGATGTAGATCCCGGGAGCACTCGACTCGAAATCTTTTGACAACCGTGGCATCCCGTTTTCACAGATCAAACGATCTCGCAATTTCTGCTCAAGGAACGGCAGTCTCTTGGCATCCAATCGGTACCCTGTGCAGCAAACAACAGCGTCGAAACACCGATCAAGTTTGGCACTATAGATGTCCGATTGTCGATCGATCCAATCTAGCGAATTGACATCTGCTTTGAATCGGTCCACGTCATCCGCGTATACACTTGGTTTTAGATCAGGTGTCATAGTAGATCCGACAAACACCTTCTTGGCGGCCCGGCGAAGGATTCGCGGAAAGTAGCAAGCCTTGTTAGAGGCTCGAAGCACAAACTGAAAGATTGGTCGTGGCAGATTGAGTGGGTCGAGATGGAAGATCGGCTCCGATCGATAGATCCACGTTGTCTCATTGTGCTTGCGGAGTTGCTCAACTGCTTCACCGGCCGATTGACCACTCCCCACGACACACACACGGGAGCTGTTTAGATCGGCGTATTTCTCGACTGACCAGGCATGAATCACTCGTGGCGAATTCAAGCGTCCTAACGCGGTTGGCAGCGTTGCAAAGGCTCCGATTCCTGTTGCGATCACAATGTTTCTTGCGGCGAATTCCTCATCAAGATTGGTTTTGATACGGAAATAATGCCCATCCGCCACGACATTGACCACTTGTGTGCGTTCAATGTTGAATGTCAACTGAGACTGAACCCAAGTCAGATAATCCCGGAACGCACTTACCGGAATTCGTCCTTGGTGCGATGCAATCGTAGCCAAGTCGGATGGCCGATCGGCGAGAAAACCTTGCAACGAGAATCGACCGTCGTGCGTGTAGATCTCGCTTGCTTGAAGGTCAGATCGTAAGAAAACATCCGACAGCGTTCGTTCTTGCCAGAGATGAAAAGGTTGGCCAAAGACTCGGAATGGAATGCCACGGCGTTGCAACTCGTTGGCAATCGCGAGACCGTAAGGCCCCGCACCGAGAACTGCGACTGGGACAATCTCATGTGGCAATATTGGTGCAGTCACGTCACTCGATCAATCAAATGGAGTATCGACCAATGATCGCAACTCGATATATCACCCTTCGAGTTGGCATCGCGAAAGAATTCTGAGTTCCTGCGACATGGTCATCTTAAAAAGAAATCCTTGCATCCAAGGTTTATGGGCACCATTTGAAGAATCCGTGAGCGAAGTATTCAATTTCGAAGATCTTGTCGTTTTTGTGACTCGCACTATGTTCTCACTTGAGGATCTAAAAAGCGACGCGTTGTGAAAGTTTGCTTAGTTACTATCAATCTCTCTCAAGTGGTGCTTTGCAAAGCCGGCACTACTCGTCATTCCTTTGCCGCCAATGCCAGTCACAATATGGATCCGCTCGTCAATGGTTTCTGTGTAGATCCCTTGTGGATGAGAAGTTTGGCTGTACACGCCATACCAAGCGTGATCAATTTCCCAGTTCGGCAGATCAAAAATCTTCTTACCGGCTGCGATGAAGTAAATATTGATATCGCCGCGAAGATCAAAGTCGATCTTCTCAGGTTCGTTTGCGGGTGCATACTCGTGGGAATCTCCGAGGATGATTCCGCCGTCCTCTTCCTGTTTGAATAGGATATGAACGCCCCACCTCTGATGAAATGTGTCTGGCTCCTCACGTGATTTGATTGCGGTCCACGACGGGCATTGGGAAAAACTTTCGTATCGACGAATCGACAGCCCCGTGAGGATATTCCCTGGCAACGTGACACCCGACTGCGGTTTCAGCTTGAGCATTTGCAGTTTGACTAGCTTGAGATCGCTCTGTTGAAATCGCTGTGGGTAGAGAAGTTGGAATTCGCTACCGCAACATAGAACAACATTTTCGGCTGTTAACACACGGTCATCGGTCGTTGTGACTTCGACCAAACCGTTGCGACTGGAATTCAGTTCTTTCACGCAAGTTTGGAAGTGAGCGGTGAAATTCGATTGCTCCGCAAGGTATTCATGCAATCGGTGAATCATTGCCCGAGGATTCACTGAGACTTCGTTCGAAAAGAACAACCCACCGCGACAATAGTCACTTCGAAGCCCAGGATAATGGGCAAGACACTGTTGAGGTGTCCAGAGTTCTGACGGATAGTTTGTGGATTGATTGATGTCTCTGAGTTCTTCGAGCAGCGTGAGTTCATCGTCATCGGAAGCAATATAGATGCTGCCTTGCTGCCGGACGGAGATGTCGAATTGAGATTGGATGGCCTGATAGATCTGCAAACTCTCACGACCATACTGTTGCCAATGCTGATCAAGACCGGATGGCACGACCTGCCCGAAATTTCGGACGGTCGCACCTTGTGGCCGCTGGTGCCGTTCCAGCAGGACAACTCGCTTTCCCCGCTCTAAACCATGATAGGCAAAAAACGTCCCGAGAACTCCTCCCCCAATGACGAGGAGTTCAGCATGATGACTCGTAGTAGACACCGGCGGCGGCCTTTCTGAACGATCGCAAAAACTCGATGTTCACGAACTGTAAGAAAGACCGCGAGTCATTGCGACCGAGACCGCCCGATGGTTTAGGCGAATCCGATGCGGTTGAGCCCGGCGGCATCATCCCAGAAGAACAGTTCGTCCGCGAAACCGGATCCGAACAGTTCATTGCGGAGTCGCACCACACGATCAAAATCCCCGTTGACCGCGCCCGGAGTGATGAAGTTGGAAACTACACTTGGCGAGTTTGTTGAGTTCAAGTCGGAGACGGCAATCCGATTCCGACCGGTCCGCGAGTTCCAGGCGAATACGTCATCCAGACCGTCGCCGTTGATGTCCGCTACAACAACCTGTTCAAAGTCGTTTCCGTTGAACGTCGTGTCGGTCACGAAGTTGGTGCGGAACGCTCCAAAGTTCGTCAAGCCGCCCGGAGTATCGATAGCGAAGGTAACAAGCCGATTCCCGCCAGTGGTCAAATTGAGGAACAACAATTGGTCCGGTTCGGCACCTGTGAACTGGCCGACTTGCACGTTTTGATAACTATTCCCATTCACTAACGTTGTATCGACCAGATTCGTTTGGAAAACGGAGCCATCGGTCTCGATCCCCGGTTGAATGGCGGCGAGGTGAACCAGACGGTTGCGTCCATTTGTGGGATTCCAGAAGAACAAATCGTCCGGCCCACCCCCGTCGAAATTCCCGCTGACGATGCTTGTAAAATCATTTCCGTTGATTGCATTCGCTGGGATGAAATTGGTTTCGATGGTCGTTGAGATCCCCTGGGCACCAGCCGTGTTGTGGATTAGTCGGTTGCGTCCGCTGCGTGGGTTCCAGAAGAAGAAATCGTCGCCACCGCCATCGTCGAAGTTGCCGACCAGGATTTCCGTGAAATCGTTCCCGTTGAGGAAACCGGGAGCAATCGGGTTGTTCTGCAATCGGCCGTCACCAAAGATAATCCGGTTGGCACCGGAGATCGGGTCCCAAAAGAACAGATCGTCAGCGTCGTCCGTTCTTCCCGGTACCCCGTCGAAGTTGCCACTGACCACCTCTTGATAGGTCCCGTTGATGGACCCGTTCGGAATGGATTCGCTCACGATTTCGGCTTGGCTGGCCCGAAGATCGTCATTGAGAATCGTGCCGGTTCCGTTGGTGCTGGTCACGTCTCGCCCACCAGCGGCGATATTCGAGAGAGCGAACTGGAAGTTTTCGTCGGCTTCGAATTCGAGGTCACCGTTGACTTCCACAATCACGGTTTGCGTTTGGCCGGAACTGCCGAGGAACGTCAGTTGCCCGCTTTGTGATACGAAATCGTCGGTGGTGGCAGTGCCAGCCACGGTTGCGAAATCGACCGTTAATTCGGAATCCACATCGCCATCGAGCGTTACGGTGAAGACCAGCAGACGGGTTCCTTGACTGCCTTCGAACGTCTCCACACTGTTGACCGAAATCGTCGCGGAATCGTCGTCGAGAATGGTGCCCCTCGCCTGACCATCATCCAACAGCACGCCAGCGGAACCCGGTTGAATGTTCGATAAATTGATGAAGAACTGTTCGTCGAGTTCGGCGACCGCATCGCTAGTGAGATTGATGGACAACACGACGGACGTTTCCCCGGCGGGAATCGTGACGGTGCCCGTTTGGCTTGTGAAATCACTGTTGTCGGCAGTATCGGCGATGGTTTCAAAGTCGACCGTCACATCTTGATCGACGGCATTGTCGAGCGAAACGGTGAAGGTGATCGGTCCGTTGCTCTCGGTTTGACTGGCGTCGTCGATGGACAACAACGCCGCTGGTCCGGCATCGATATCGCCGAGAATGGTGCCAGTCGCTCGGGAATCGTTGAGTGTGACGCCGCGTCCGCTGCTATTCACATTGCTGAGGTCCACGAAGAACTGCTCGTCGAATTCCCCGTTGTTGCCGTCCATCGTGAGGGTAACATCGACCATTGCGGACGTCGTGCCGGCGGGAATAATGAGCGTGCCGGTCCGCGATGAGTAATCCGTCAACCCGGCGGAGTCGACCACGGTGGCGAAGTCGACCGAGACATCCACATTCAACGGCCGATTAAGCGTTACCGGGAACGACAGCATGCCTGCGTCTTCCGAACCCGTTGCGTCGCCGATCGAGAGACTCGCAAAATCGTCGTTCCGAATCACGCCGGAAACTTGAGCCACTCCCAAGCCGACATTGCGACTACCCGCATTGAGATTGCCGAGATTGATCAAGAACTCTTCATCAAGTTCGACCACTTCATCGCCTAGCACATTGATGTTGAATGTGGCAGTCAAACTCCCTGATGGAATCACGACTTGACGATCAATCGCGGTGAAGTCGCTGGCGTCTGCTGAATCGGTAGCGGTAGCGACCGAGACAGACACGGCTTGGTCCACGGGATTATCAAGCGAGACGGTGAACGTCATCGGTCCGGAATTCTCGTCCTGCGAGACACCACTGATCGACAGCGTAGCCGCATCATCGTCGCGGATCGTGGCGAGTCCCTGCATGCCGTCGAGGTTCACTTGACGACCGGCGGTTTGCAGATTGCTCAGGTTGATGAAGAACTGCTCATCCAATTCCACGATGTTGTCTTCGGTGATCGGAACCACCAAGACGACGCTGGTGCTTCCCGCCGGAATGACCAAAGTTCCCGGTGCCAATGTGAAATCATTCGCCCCCGCCGAATCGGTTTGCGTGGCGTAGTCGACCGAAAGATCGACGTCCACCGGGGCATTCAGGGAAACGGTGAACACCAACTCGGCGGCATTCTCATCGACGGCTACATCGTTGATCGTCAGCGAACCGACATCGACGTTCGTCACGGTTCCAATTGCTTCGTCGTCGATAACAAACCCATTGCGATTCCCGGTGTCAATATCCCCCAATTTGATTTTGAAACTCTTCTGCAGGGTCACGACGTTGTCGCGTGGGACATCGACTTCGACCGTTGCCGAGGTGAATCCGGCGGGAATCGTGACCGTGCCCGCGACCATTCCATTCACCAGTTGCAATTGCGAGAACGCATTGAGTTCCGACAGCGAACCGCCAAATCCGGCACCCCCGCCGGAACCGCTTGTTTCGTCGGTTACCACAAAGTCCACCATCACATTCACATCGAATGGCTGCGTGAGGGAAACGGTGAACACCAACGGCTGATCACCTTCTGGTTGTGTCACGTCGCCAACCGACACCTCGCTGCTATCGTCGTTGATGATCAGCCCTGTGCCCCGGTTGCTCGTGATCGGCACTGCTTGACCGCCGGTCTGAGCGTTCGAGATTTGAACAAAGAACTGTTCGTCGAGTTCCACAACTGCGTCACTCGTGATCGGGACGTTGATGGTGGCCGTGGTAGCGCCGGCCGGAATCGTGACCGTTCCCGAGGAGGGCGTGAAGTCCGCGGCCCCGGCGGTATCGAATTCGGTATTGAAGTCGACAGCCACTTCCTGAGCCGAGGGTTGGTTGAGGGAGACAGTGAATGTCATCGAACCATTGTCTTCGGCACGGGCGGTGTTGCCGATCGAAACGGAAACGGTACCGTCGTCGTTGAAGATCGTGCCCACGCCTTGACCATCAGCAATCGTGACATCACGACCACTCGCTTGCACATTGGAGAGCTGCACGAAGAATTGTTCATTAGCTTCGATGATGACATCAGCGGTGATATCGACAGAAATCGTGGTCGATATTTGACCCGCAGGAATGGTGACGGTGTCGGTTGCGGCGGTGTAGTCGAGCGAGTCTGCGGTATCGGCTAAAGTGCTAAAGTCAATGTTGACGTCGACATCGACCGCTTGGTCCAACGAAACTGTGAAGACCGCTGGGCCGTTGTCTTCCGAACGAGTGACGTCGTTAATCGAAACCGTCGCACTGATGACTTGATCGTCATTTTCGATCGTCCCGGTGGCTACGCTCGGAGATCCCAACGAATACCCTGTCCCGGATTGCAACAGTAGCTGCACGGTTTCATCGGGCTCGAAAGAAATGTCCGTCGTGGGTGTGATGACCACGGTCGCGATCGAACTTCCCGCACCGAAGTTCACACTCCCACTGCCTGCATTGAAACTCGCGCCGCCAACTTGTGTGTAGTCGGTATTGAAGACCGCATTCCCACTGACGGCGAAATCCACCGTCAACGCAGAGTTCAACGCACCGATGCGGGTGAACGTGTAGATCAGATCCTGCGAACCGTCCTCGAGAACCGATGCTGGTGAAACCGATACACTGATTTCGGAGTCGTCGTTTGTGATTGTCCCGACGACCATCGCGGGAGTGCCGACCGTGTACCCGGCTCCATTGAGAACGGAAATTTGCAAAGTTTCATCGGGCTCGAGAAGGTTGTCGTCAATCGGTGTGACTGTGAGAACGGCAGTGCTACTACCGCCGGCAAATGTGATTTGCCCACTGCCACCGTTGAAGACATCCGCGCCGCTCGGTGCAAAATCAACACCTGCCGTTGCGGTGCCGGTGTAGTTGAAATCGACCGTCAACGGAGCATCAACAACGCCGACGCGGGTGAAGGTGTAGACCAGATTCGTTCCGCCGTTCTCGGCAACAGCGGTGGGCGAAACATTGACAGTGACTCGTGTATCGTCATCGAGAATCGTCGCGGTCGCCGTGGAAGGCGTGCCAATGTCGTATCCGGGAGCAGACGTGATGCTCAACTGAACGGTTTCGTCCGCTTCGATAGAGGTATCGGCAATGGGATTAATCGTCACGGTGACGGACGAATCGCCATCGGGAATGGTCACCGTACCAGAGTTGGTGTTGAAGGTGTCGGCTCCGGTTTGTGTGTAGTCGCTATTGAAGACCGCATCACCCAGCACACTGAATGCGATCGTCAACGCGCCGGTGGTGTCGCCCGCACGGGTGAAGGTGTAGGTCAGGTTGCCAGGTCCGTCTTCCGCAACTTCCGATGGCGAAACCGCGACACTCACCGTTGGCTCAACGTTCGTGATGGTCCCGGTTGCGGTGTTCGGTGAACCAATGACGTAGCCGGCTCCGGCGAGTAACGTGAATGCGACGGTTTCATCGGGCTCACTCTCGGAGTCGGCCAACGGATCGACAAGCACCGTGGCCTGACTGACCCCAACACCGAACGTCACGGTTCCCATCGAACCGTTGAAACTCGTTGCGTTCAACAAAGAATAATCCGCCCCGGAACTCGCCGTCGATCCGTTCGTACTGAAACCGACGGTCAACGCGGAATCCGTGGAACCGCTGCGTGTGAACGTGTAGACCAAATTGCCGGGCGCATCCTCCGCAATGCTGTTCGGCGAAACCGAAATCGTCACCTGATTTTCGTCTTCGAGAATCGTTCCCGTCGCTTGGTCATTGAAACCGACTTTATATTCATCGGCAGCGAACACAACGATCCGCACCGTTCGGCTGCCTTCGAAAAGACCATCGTCAATTGGATCGGCCGTCAGAACCGCGGTGTCGCTTCCAGCTGCAAATGTGACGGTACCGCTCGTGTTGCCATCGAAGGTGGTCGCACCGTTCAAAATGTAATCGACACCCGGAACGGCGGTACCCAGGGCATCGAAATCCACGTCCAGAGCTTGGTCGATCGACCCGCTGCGAGTAAATGTGAACACCAGATTCGTAGAACCGTCTTCGTCCACAACCGCTGGCGACACACCCACCGAAATGCTTTGCGGCGTGGCGTTCAAAAAGGGTTCATACACCACAACCGGCCGGTTACTCGCATCGGCGTTATGAAAAATCTGATCTTCAATTTGGGACGCGATCGTCGTGCCCCACCAGTTGTCTGTGAAGTCGAGCGGACCGCTACCCGTATTCGCAACGGCTTCCACAGTGGCAGTCCCGGCGGAGAAATCGTTGCAATGGATGGACGCAGTCGTGGTGCCATGAATCGAAATCGGACGAACAAACCGATTGAACGACAACGAACCCGCCGCACCGCCATTGAAAAAGATTCCCACGGCGAACGTCACCCCATTGGCATTCAAACCGGCTCCGGAACTGTCGTTCGAGACAATAAAGTTTCGACTTGTGTCCCGTTGATTCACCTGGTTGCCCGAGGCAATCGTCAGCGTCGCCGAGTTGCTCACAAACACGCTATTAAACAATTGATAGGACACAACATTCGGAATCACCGGCCACATGGTGTCGACATCGACCGTTGCGCCTTGCACGATTAACGTTGTGCCATTGGCAAACGTGTTCCCTGATAGATTCGGGATGAACTCGGGATGCGCCGACGGAGCCGTCTGGAAGTCATTCCCACTGACCGTTAGCTCGGATGTGCTATCACCTTCGAAGGAGTAGACGCCCAAAATGTTGTTGTTCGTCAGCGAACCCGTTGCCGACGCTCGCAGCAAAGCCCCTGCACCCAGCATGACACCGTCTGCAACGAGACCCGCTCCGGAGCCATCGTTCGAGACAATGAAATTCCGGTTTGTGTCTCGTTGATTCACCTGGTTGCCCGAGGCAATCGTCAGCGTCGACGAGTTGCTCACGAACACGCTATCGAACAAGCTGTAAGCCACGACATTGGGAATCACCGGCCAAGTGGTGTCGACATCGACCGTCGCACCTTGCACGGATAGCGTTGTGCCGTTGGCAAACGTATTCCCCGGCATGTTTGGGATGAACTCGGGATGAACCGACGGGGCCGTCTGGAAATCATTCCCACTAACCGTGAGCAGTGAAGAATTGTCGCCCTCGAAAGAGTAAAACCCCACGATTGTGTTGTTCGTCAGCGAACCCGTTGCCGACAATCGCAGCAAAGCCCCCGCTCCCAACGTCACACCATCCGCAACAAGACCCGCACCGGAACTATCGTTTGAAACAATGAAATTCCGGTTTGAGTCCCGTTGAGTCACCTGGTTGCCGGACGCAATCGTCAGCGTTGCCGAATTACTCACGAACACGCTATCGAACAAGTGGTAAGCCACAACATTCGGAATCACGGGCCAAGTGATATCCGTATCGACCGTCCCACCTTGCACCGTCAACGTCGTCCCGCTGGCGAATGTATTCCCCGTAATCAAGGGGATGAATTCCGGATGAACCGACGGAGCCGTCTGGAAGTCGTTTCCACTGACTGTGAGCCCGGATGTGCTACCATCTTCAAAGGAGTAGACCGCCACGATCGTGTTGTTCGTCAGCGAACCCGTTGCCGACGCTCTCAGTAAAGCCCCCGCTCCTAACGTTACATTGTCCGCAACAAGACCCGCACCGGAACTATCGTTTGAAACAATGAAATTCCGGTTTGAGTCCCGTTGAGTCACCTGGTTGCCGGATGCAATCGTCAGCGTCGACGAGTTGCTCACGAACACGCTATCGAACAAGTGATAAGCCACAACGTTCGGAATCACCGGCCAGGTGGTGTCCGTATCGACCGTTCCGCCTTGCACCGTCAACGTCGTCCCACTGGCGAATGTATTCCCCGCAATCAAGGGAACGAACTCCGGATGAACCGACACGACGCCTTGGAAATCATTGTTACTAACATTCAACCCGGTGGTGCTATCACCTTCGAATTGAAAGTCACCAATGATGGTGTTCGAAGTCAAAACTCCCGTCGCGGACGGTTCAAAGAACGCATCGGCGGTGAACGTGACGCCATTGGCGTTCAACCCGGCTCCGGAACCATCGTTCGAGATGAAGAATTCTTGCGAGGTATTCGCCTGATCGACTCGATTCCCCGTCGCAACTGTCAACTCCGCTCCCCCGCTCACCAAGACATCGCCCGCAAGCGAATACGCCACCACATTCGTGAGAAGCGGCCAAGTGGTGTCGACATTGACGGTTCCACCGCTGACGTTGACGGTCGTTCCCGCGTCAAAGGTATTGCCAGCCAAGACCGGAATCGCTTCCGGATGCACAGTCGGATCCGCTTGAAATGTATTTCCGGTGAGATTCGTGGTGCTCGGGTTATCGTCTTGGACGATCAGATCCGCTTGAAACGTGTTGTTGGCGAGCGCATTCGGCTGAATCAAACCGGCATCGCTCCTTAAGACCACATCGGCCGTGAAAGTCACACCATCGGCATCGATACGCCCCCCGGCGCTACCACTGCCGATAAACAACTCGTTGCTCGCTGAGCTTGCGGAAACGGTGACGCCATTGGCAATCGTTAGCGTCGCGCCATCTTGAACAATGACATCACCCGTCAGTCGATACCCCATCGGATCATTCCAAACGGTATCCACATCGATGATGCCAGACACGTCGACGGTCAACAGTGTGCGGTCTTCCAACGCCTCCACTAACCGGATGTCGGCCTTCTCGTTCGCATGAAACACGCTCTCCCGACGACGGCGATGCCGTGAGTTAACGAGTTTCCGTCCATGTGATCGCCAACGCAGTGGATTCAACCAATTCTGAATGACCATTGACTCTCCACCTTTGAATCATCGAAAGATTAAGACCGTCCAGCCAGCATCTGAGCAATACTCCGAAAAGATCCCCGTGTGGATAGACGCCTATCGCCACGGATATCCAAGTCGAGCGCAACTCGGAGAATGGGCTAGGAAAGAAAAGGGAACCCGTTCAAACTAAGCAGCCTGCGAAGCCCTTGCAAGGTGTCAAAATGCATGCTCAAGAAATCTTCAAACACCAGACACCGTGGGATCAAGCAGTATAAGCCACCACACAGTATCTCTACCTACCTAACCGCGTATTGATTACTAGAAACCCTGCTCAGCCTGCTTGCAGTATCAGTATTCTCACTAACAGAGAAATGATTCAGGAGCAAAAACCAAGGAGAGGTGCGTTGCAGACCTGTTCTTCTGCAAGAACTCCACACCAGATTGGATCTAGTTTTTCGATCGAGGTTCTTCGGGAAGCTTCCATTCGCGTGGCGGCCATTGTTTTGGCAACGGCAATGATGTTTCCGTCTTCGGGCCGACGAAATCAGTGAACCTTGCCAGTTCGGTTCGAAGAAGCCTAGACACCGCAAGCGGTGGATCAGTCACCGGGGAGATCTCCGTCGGATCATTGAGCAGATCATAGAACTGACCAGCTTTCAGTTTCCATCGATTTGAGACGGCCGTATCATCTCCCAGCAGAATCACACGCTCCGCCACGCTTCTGTCATCCGTCAGCATTGGCAAGAGATTGATACCATCAAGATTCGTTGGCAACTCTTGACCTGCAGCCGCGAGAAGTGTGGGTAACAAGTCCACATAACTTGCAACAGTTTTGACTGTCCGTCCGCCTGCAATTTTCCGTGGCCAACGGATCATGGCAACCACGCGAACACCGCCTTCCCAAGTGGTAAACTTGTTCCCTCGTAACGGTTGATTATCCCCACCATGCTTGGGGTCGGCACCGTTATCACTATGAAAGATAACGATTGTATTCTGTGCGAACTCTTTCCGATTCAACGCTTCAAGGATGTCACCAACATTCCGATCAAGAGCAGATACCATCGCAGAGAACGTTTGTCGGATGGTGTTTCCTCGGCCTCGCATGCCATAGCTCGGTGCGTTCTCCCGACGAGCCAAACGACGCACGGTATTCGGTGCCAAGTCAGCCGTCGGCACGAAACCATAGTCATTCAAATCCGCTCGTTTCGCTTGAAGTGGCGAGTGCGGAGCATTAAAGGCTACAAACATATAGAACGGTGAACTCTTAGATTGGTTATCAATAAACTCCACGGCAGCTCGGCCAATCAAGTCGGTTAAATATCCTTTTTCCATACGACTTTCATAGTTCGTATGCCAATCGAGTTCTCCATGCCGATGTCGACTAAAGTAGTCAATTGCACCGTTATAGTGCCCAACAAAATGCGTGAATCCATGTTTGAGCGGATGGAATCGAGTTGAGCTGAGACCAAGATGCCATTTGCCGAACAGTCCACGATTTTGATATCCGCCTTGTTGAAGTAACTCCGGCGTGGTTTGCTCGGCTGGTGGTAAACCGTGACGTTTGTCAGGGGAAACAACGCCGCCCCAAATCCCGAAACGAAATGGATATCGACCAGTCAACACCCCCGCCCGTGTCGGAGAGCAAATCGGTGTCACATAGAATCGTTCCAGCACAACCGATTCTTTGGCCAACTCATCGATCACAGGCGTACTGATTTTGCGATTATGAAAACCAACATCGTTCCACCCCAAATCGTCGACGATGATATGCACAATATTAGGTGGTTCAGATGCCAGCAATGCGACTCCATTGAGCAGAACAAAATATAGAGGAAGTAGCCGGCAACAATTCATTGTTAGTCACCTTCATATGGGAGACGTTGATTGGCTTTCAATAACTAGCGCTGAAACTTAGTTGTCTGACTTCCCACCCGGCGTGATTTTCAGGTAACTAACTTTCCCCTCGAATGTATTCGGCGACTCATAGTTTCCAGCGGCAGATAAATCATCGCGGCCAATACTCACGCCATCTTTCGGTTGAACCGGAATTAGCCCTGGTGAATCCATTTCTTGAAGATGGTTACCATCGATTGAAAGCGACATTCGATCGGCCGTTAGCCTCGCCTCAAAGTTGAAACTCTTGGGCACTGGCTCTTTGAACTTGAGTCGAGTGACGGCCCCATTGACCCGAACATCAAAGATAAGTCGCCGATTCAACAGATGGACGGCATATCCCTGTTCACGTCCTCCTTGCGCCACAATAACGCCATCCTTATGAGCACCCTGAACTTTCGCGGAGATCGTGACAGGACGATTCGCGATCTTAGGCGGTTCCTGATCTGCACGACTTACGTTTCGATTGACCGGTTTAGCGTATGTTGCGAGGATCTTCGCTAGCTTTTGAACGACCTCTGGCTCTTCGCTAGCGTGATTGCGAGTTTCATGCGGGTCGGTTTGGTAGTCGTAGAGTTCATACTCAACAGACTCGTCAGCACCGTCCCAGTCCCGCCATTCGACGAGACGGTAGCGTTTTGTTCGGATCGCGCGTCCGAGTTTTTGTTTTGGATAGGCATGGTAGGCATGGGTGCGAACTCTCTTCATGGGATCATTCAAGACCGGAACTAGGCTCACACCGTCAATTGATTGCGGCACCCTTTTTGGTTTCGGGAGACCGGCTAGTTCTGCAAGTGTCGGAAAGATATCTACACTTTCCGCTAACTGACCAGTCGTAGTCCCTCGTTTCGTAACACCAGGAGCAGCAATGAGAATCGGAATCCGATTGGCTTGTTCATAGTTCGTATGCTTTGTCCAAATACCGAGGTCACCCAAGTGAAAACCATGATCACCCCAAAGGACAATAATTGTATCTTCAGTGAGTTCTAAACGTTGCAGTTCATCCAATACCTTGCCAATCTGCGTATCGACAAAACTCGTGCTAGCATAGTATCCATGAATGAGTGTTCGTTTGAGTTCCTCACTGAAGACCGCATTGCGATCGGTTGGGACCGGTTTATAGTTCGTGATCTCACCGCCCCGCTTCCCGGCAACTTTCGGTGCATCCTGTGGAAGTTCCTCATGTTGAGGTAACGGCAACATGGCCGGATCATAGAGGTCCCAATATTTCTTGGGCACACTAAACGGGAGGTGTGGCCGAGCGAAGCCTGCGGCGATGAAGAACGGAGTATCGTCGTTGTCGCGTCGTCGCTTTGCAGATTGAAGTCGCTTGATCGTCTCCATTGCGACTCGACCATCGGCATATTCGATATCCGAAACATCCGGTGACTCGTAGGCTGCCCCGCGTGGCAGAGATCGAATCTGTCCGAGTTTCTGATTGGTAAAATAGGCCTCTTCACGAGTTAGTTTTCCGCCTTCCGTACTAGCCGGATCGACGTACTCAATCACCTTTTCTTTGAAGTGCGGGGCATGAAAGGACTCTGGGTCACCATTGTTCCCATGTCCAATGTGAAAAACTTTGCCGAGCGACTCAGTTCGATACCCGCCATGCTTGGCAAAGAACTGTGGCATCGTGACGGCGTTCGGAATCGTCTCTCGCAGTTGACTTCCCAAACCGTACAAGCCGGTTGATGTCGAATGCGAACCCAACATCAAGGTAAAACGCGACGGTGCACAGACGGCTTGATTGCAGTATGCGTTTTCAAAACGCATCCCCCACGATGCTAGTCGATCGATGTTCGGGGTTTTTGCGATCGGATCGCCATAGCATCCGAGTGTCGGCTTCAAGTCATCGACAAGAATAAGAAGAACATTTGGATGTTCCGCCTGTACGATGCCTGTGGCAACTTGTATTGACCAAACCGAGAGAATGAAGAATTGTTTCATGAGCGACGACTCTAGATATGATCGGTGTGTCGAACGACAGTTCTCACCAACCGATCATACCCAGACGGCTCAGGGATTTCATCAAGCCCCAAGTGGGCTCTTGAGCGTCTGCTGCTTAGGGATCAAATTTGAGAAATTGTAATCACTCTGCAAGTTGGGAACGTTCGAGGATAAACCGGGCGAAGTCTTCTTGTTTTTGCTTGTCCCGTCCGAAGGTCCCATGTGTTCCAGGGTACTCTTTGTAGATGATGTCACTTGCCGGTTGCTTGGCGTATTTGATCATCATCGCGACAAAGAGTCGGTTTTCTTCCTGCCGTCCGGGGTAGTCGTCATCACCGCATTGAATAAAGATAGGGAACGGCGTTTTTCGGACATGGTAGAGCGGGGCGAATTCGTCCGATAGCCCCGTGCTTGCGGAGACGCCTCGCTCCTTTCGCACGGTGAAGTGGGTAATCATGTGACCGCTAATTGGTAGTAGTCCAGCAATCCGATCGATGTCGATTCCCCGCTTATCGAGCCAACTCTTATCCATGGTGATCATCGCCGCCAGGTAACTCCCGGCCGACATTCCCCCGATAAAAATGCGGTCCGGATCGCCGCCGTACTTCTCGATATTTTTGAACGTCCAGGCGACGGCGTCCGCAGCGTCGTTTAGATAGTCCGGACATTGCGCTTTTGGGCTTAGTCGGTAAGACGGTGCGACGAGACACACCCCTTGGGACGTCAAATCCGGACCGCCACGACTGCCACCGACGATGCCACCACCGTGAAAGTAGATCAGCACTGGAAACTTCTGCTGATTCGTTGGCACATGGATGTCGAGTTGGCAGCGTTCCTTTTGATATTCCGTGCCGTTTTCAGGACCATAATAGATCCCTTCATGAACGGTCTTGTCCTCCGCGGACACAGGAATGGAACACAGCGTGACAATCACAATCGCCATGCAACCAAGTGCAGAAGAATGCATCGGTACTCCTGTTTGAAGCGTAATGCGGGATCGATGCGGTTGGCGATCCCCGGCGGGGCTACACGTCGAGGTCTTTGACTTCCAAGGCGTGTTTCTCGATGAATTCGCGTCGCGGTTCGACATGGTCGCCCATCAGCACGCGGAAAATTTCATCGGCCGCAGCGGCGTCTTCCATTGTAACTTGCAACAGGAGTCGGCTTTCAACATCCATACTGGTTTCCCACAATTCTTCGGGGTCCATTTCACCGAGCCCCTTAAACCGTGTAAGAGAAAGCCCTTTTTCCCCCAGCTTGCGGATTTCCGTGATGAGTTCCCGCAAGCTCGTTAGCAGGACTTCGCCATTCTCGCCGTGCTGAATAATCCATGGAAACACGGATTCGCCGGCACGGTTCACGCCGGACAGGAAGTTCTCCGCTTTAATCCCATACTCTTTGAGTTTCTTCAGCGTCTGATTGATCTGCCGAACTTCGTGCATGTCGACGACTTGCAATGCCAACTCGACTTCGACTTCCGCATCCTCGGGTTTGGCTTCGGCCGATTCGTCTGCGTCGGTTGGAGCTTGATCTTCGTCGTCCGCAACACGCAATTCCTTGCCCCGCTCTTTCTCTTGGTACTCAAGGAACTCTTCCAATTGTTCCTTGTGAAAGAAGTACCGCTGCTCACCGGCGAAGAACAGGCGATACCTTGGCAACAGACCTTCGGGAGACAGATGATTTTGCACGATGAATCGCAGTTCGATTCCGCGACGCTCCAGCAATTCGAACGGCTCTTCCAAGTCGTTGACCAAGCCAACAACTTTCTCGAAATGGTCACCTTCAAAGATCGTGCCGTCGGATTCGTATTTTAGCCGACTATCACGAGTTCCCAACTCGATGAGTTCGCTCATCATCTGCTCGTGCGTTTGCACATAGCGAGGATGTTCGCCCTTCTTCGGGTTTTTGCGTTGCACGCGGTACAACGGCGGTTGGGCAATGTAAATGCAACCATTGCGAACAAGTTCTCGCATGTGCCGGAACATGAACGTCAATAGCAGCGTGCGGATGTGGCTGCCGTCCACGTCGGCGTCGGTCATCAGAATGATTTTGCCGTACCGACGTTTTTCGACGTCTTCCAACTCCGCACCGGGAGGCACACCAATCGCCTTGAACATGGCCGCAACTTCGGCATTGCCGAGAATTTTGACGATCTGGGCTTTTTCGACGTTCAAGATCTTCCCGCGTAACGGAA
Source organism: Thalassoroseus pseudoceratinae (assembly GCF_011634775.1). Taxonomy (NCBI): domain Bacteria; kingdom Pseudomonadati; phylum Planctomycetota; class Planctomycetia; order Planctomycetales; family Planctomycetaceae; genus Thalassoroseus; species Thalassoroseus pseudoceratinae. Next base: position 328,709 of record NZ_JAALXT010000007.1, on the reverse strand, counting down.
GAATCGCCTGCGTGGTGGAATCGCGACCGGTATCCGCCGAACCACCGGCCGACTGACCTTCCACCAGGTACAGTTCAGACACATCGAGATCATGATTGCGACAGTCGCGGAGTTTTTCGGGAAGCCCACCGGTCGTCGTGCCCTTCTCCGCCCGGACCATCTCGCGGGCTTTTTTGGCGGCTTCGCGGGCTTCGGCGGCACGTTCGCCTTTGGTGCAAATCGACTTCGCGACTTGCGGGTGTTCTTCAAAGTATTTTGACAGCTTCTCGCCCACAAGCGAGGCCACAATCCCTTCGACATCGCTATTAGCGAGCTTCACTTTCGTTTGCGATTCGAAACTCGGCTCCGGCACACGCACGGTTACAACAGCCGTCAATCCCTCGCGGAAATCCTCACCGCTGGGGGAGACATCTTTGAACAAGTTGTTCTGTTTGGCGTAGTTGTTGATGGTCCGTGTGATCGCCGCCCGGAACCCGGAGAGGTGCGTACCACCTTCGCGGTTGTAGATGTTGTTCGCGAACGCCCGCACGTTTTCGGTAAAGGTATCGTTATGCTGGATCGCAACATGCACAAAGACTTTGCCGTTCGTGCCCTCGCCTTCGCCTTGGATATCAATCACATCGTTGTAATCGGGAGTGGACGCGCGGTTGAGGTACTTCACGAACTCAACGAGACCATTTTCGTAATGGAACTCGTCGGATTGTTCCGTACGTTCATCGCGGATGTGGATTCGCACGCCCGGCGAAAGAAACGCCAGTTCCTGCAATCGTCGATGCAACGTTTCATAGCTGAAAACGGTGTCGCTGAAGATGTCGGCATCGGGTTTGAAGGTAAGTTTCGTTCCTGTTTGATCGGTCTTGCCGAGTTTCTTGAGTGGATCGGTCAGCACCCCGCAAGCAAAGGACATCGTCCAGACTTGCCCTTCGCGACGCACTTCGGCTTCGAGCCATTCACTCACCGCGTTGACGGCCGTAATCCCGACACCGTGCAGACCGCCGGTGCCCATTTTGTAGCCGCTTTCCCGGCCGAACTTACCACCGGCGTGGATTTCGGTCAGCACGACTTCCAACGCCGATCGTCCGCCCATTCCCGCCATTGGTCCCACGGGAATTCCACGACCGTCGTCGGACACACTCACACTGTTGTCGCTGTGAATCACAACATTGATCGTCGTCGCATAGCCGTTGACGGCTTCGTCGATACTGTTATCGACGACCTCAAAAACCAAGTGATGCAACCCGTTCGTGCCGGCATCGCCAATGTACATCGCCGGCCGCGTGCGGATCCCCTCAATCCCTTTCAGAGCTTTGATTTGCTCGGCACCATAGTCGTCGAGGGACTTATCCTCCGGCAACATCTTCTTGATGTCCTCCGGATTCACATCCTCGTTGTCGTCTTCCAAAGCATCCGAATCCATTGGTTCACTCACGGCATATTCCTATGAACTTCGTCGAGTGCGTCGTCACGCACCTTCGAAAATGGTATTGGGCTCACGATGCGTGCCAACGCATCCAGCGATTCTTTTACGATGTCTTTGTGCTCAGCTTGAACTTCAAACTCTTGATTTTCAGGTCCGCGTGTTTGCTCGTGAGTTCGGCTAACAGATTCATCTGATGGAACGACACGAGTTCGCCGAGCATTGCGGAGTTGCTAACGGAAACGTGAAGCACACCGCGTTTGACTTCGATTGGTTTCGTGAATTCGGCGATGTGCTCCCCGGCGACTTCCCGCCAAATTTCATTAAGTTGAGTCTTCCCACGAACACGGGCAAACCCTCGGGCAGCGATCAATTCCGAAAGTGCTTTGGCAAGCGGTTGCGGTTCACGACGTGGACTCGACATCTACCCCTCCCGGGTCTTCGTTCAGTCTCGTGACAACGGCATAATGACGTAGGTGTATTCGTCGTCGGTCCGCAAGACAGCGGGGCTTTCAGGGTCGATCAGGTCCCACTTCACTTGTTTTTCCTGCTCCAACACACGCAGGAACTCGGCGACGAATCGCGGATCGAACTTGATGGTCAGTTCGTCTTCCTCGTACGAGATGGGAAGTTCGATCGTCGAGGTTCCGATCTCCGCGGCGGAACTGTTAAGCGTTAGCGTGCCGTCTTTAAAAGTGAAATCAACACCGCGACTGTCTTCATTCGTCACGATTTGAGCTTGCCGAACCGCCGAGTAGAACGGGCCGGTCACGAGTTCCACTGAGTGCTCGGGACTGCTGGGAATGACGTCGGCGTATTTCGGAAAACGTCCATCCACCAGACGGCTGTAGATCGTCGAGTTGCCGCACTTGATCAGCACATCGTTGGCATGAACGGCCAACTGAACTTCGGTTCCTTCCTCGATGCTCTTTTCGATCAAGCTCATCGCGGCCCGAGGAACCACCGGGGCGTTGTTTTCGGGATCGTCGGCCCCGTTCGATTTGCACGGAACTTTCACCAACGCCAATCGCCGACTGTCAGTCGCAACAAGAGCCATGCTGTCGGTGCCCAACTCGAGCAACACGCCCCCCAGGGCATACCGAGTGCTCTCGACATCGGTGGCGAAGATCGTTCGGCGAATCGCTTCCTTGAAGACATTCCCATCGACCACATGGAACTTCTCTTCCGCAAACTCAGCCACCGTGGGAAACTCGGCGGGGTCTTCGGCGGACAGACGAAATTCACTGTGCCCGGAACGAATCCAAACCTTGTCGTCTTCGATTTCGAAGTCCACGCTCTCGTCGTGCAACTCCCGCAGGATCGACAACACCCGAGCCGTCGGCAACAGTGTCTCCCCGGCGGATTGCGTCTCAACGCCAGAAATCTGATACCGAATTCCCACTTCCTGGTCGGTTCCAATCAACGTCGCCACACCGTCGGCAACATGGAGTTTGACATTCTTGAGAATCTCACGAGGCGTCCGCGAAGGAACAACCGTGTTGACGATCGTAAATGCCGTCATCAAGGACGGACGATGGAAGTGCAGTTTCATGGATTCGGAGCCGGTCTGGCTTGGTTGCCGACAAGTGGGGCCAAGTGATTCAAATCGGAAATTTTCGAATGGGAATTATACCGCATTTCACTGAAAAAACATAGAATGCACTACCATTCTCCCAGGAGATTCGGGTTCATGCCCCGGTCAACAAGCACAATCAACATTCTTCTCCTCTCTTCAAAAAGTATTTCATAGAAGTCTTATTATTAGGGACGTCATTTTTTGTGGATTCACGAAGGAATTATTTCCGTTACTGCCGAAATGACAAGATGTTACGATGATGGTTTCGTGAGATTTTCGTGCGGATAAGTTGTTGGTTTGGCGTTGGTGCGTGGTGGAGGAGGTGTCGACAGTTTCCACGTTTCCCACAACGCGGGCAGTCGCTCGTTAATTCTCAAACACACTCATCCACGAATGAACCGGTTTTCAACAAGTTAGACACACTCCTCGTCGGTGAAATTTCGCGATGAAACTCTGGTTGTTCAGTGATTGGCACAGTGATCGTGACGCCGCCGAACGGCTGGCCGCATGTGCTGATAACTTCGATGTGATCATCGGGGCGGGCGATTTCTGCAATGCTCATCGTGGGTTGGAACGGTGTTTGGCTCCGCTGAAATCGACCGCCACGCCGTTGGTTCTTGTGGCGGGGAATAACGAGACGACAGAGGAACTTCAAACCGTCTGCGAAGGTTGGCCGCAGACGTTCGTACTGCACGGATCAAGCGTTACCATTGCCAAACAGACGTTCTTCGGGTTGGGCGGCGGTGTGCCGGTGACTCCGTTCGGGAGTTGGAGTTACGACTTGACCGAAGATCAAGCCCATGAATACCTTGCGTCGTGTCCTGAAGGTGCGGTCTTGATCAGTCATTCCCCGCCGTTCGGGGTGCTCGATGTGTCTTCCCGACGCCAACACTTGGGAAGTCAAGCGGTGCGGGAGTGCATTGAACGGACCGTGCCGCGATTGGTTGTCTGTGGCCACATTCACGCCAGCGGCGGCCAAACCGAGGTTCTGGGCTCCACTCCCGTCGTCAACGCCGGATCCGCGGGGATGGAGTGGACGTTATAGATTCCGGTTCTTTCGGCTTTGACGATACGTATCACGAACGCTGCGAACTCAGCCGATCACCGGGTTGGATTTGGTGACCGTTCAGGAACGCCGCCGCTGGCATCGCTCGTTTGCCTTCCGGTTTGACTTCCAAGATGTCCAGCACACCGTCACCAGTTTGCACTAAAAAACGTCCTCGATCGCATTTCAGCACCGTTCCGGGGGCTTCATGGGACCGTTCCACATTCATCGCCTGCCGCGCTTGCATGACGATTAGCCGCAATGGCTTCTTGTTCGGCTGATTGAGGAACGTGAACGGATTCGGCCACGGCTGCATCGCTCGGAGATGGTTTGCGACCGCTGCCGCCGGTTTCTCCCACGGAATCGCCGCATGTTCCTTACGGAGTTTCGGGGCCTTCGTGACGCCGGTGGAATCCTGGGGCTGCCCAATGACTTCCTCACGGGCAAACATGCCCAACACCCGTGATGTCAACGGCACCGCCAGTGCTGCCAACCGTTCTTGCACCGCTCCATACTTCTCTCGGGAACCAATCTTGATGGCGTCGACCCCCAGAATTGGACCGGCATCAAGTTTCGGTTCGATCTGGAAAATCGTCACGCCGGTCGATGTCTCACCATTCAATATCGCATACTGAATCGGAGCCGCTCCGCGATACTTCGGCAGTAACGATGCGTGGAGATTGATTGCCCCAAACTTCGGCGTCTGAAGGAGTTCCGCTGAAAGAATCTGCCCGTACGCCGCCACAACGCACAGATCAGCGTTCAGATTTCGCAGATCCGCGAGTGATTCCGGCGTGTTCACGTTATCCGGCTGAAACACCGGTGTGCCATGGGCTTCGGCGGCTTCCCGCATGGGGTGCGGATGGTTATGGTGCCCACGTCCCTTGCGATCCGGTTGCGTGAACAACCCCACCACTTCGTGCGGCGAATCGTACAAACTCAAAAACGTCGGCAGAGCAAACGTGCCCGTGCCCATCATCACAAGACGAAGTGGATTGTAGAAAGCGGTGTCTCCTGGCATTCGATTAGAAATTCAACTTTGAATTTGGAACTACGGAACAATCTCGGTTCATTCTTCACGCCACTCATGGCCAATGAACTCGCAATCACATCCCATTTGTTGTGTGTTACATTTCGGGCATTGTTCGTAGTCGCAGGCGTGAAAGTGCAACTTGCCTTTGATAGTTCGACAATGCCGACACGGCCCAGCTTCCGCGATTCGCGGATTGAGAAAGTTTTCTTCGCCAAACGGAATCCGCCGATATTGTCCTTCCGCGTCTCGATAATGTGTCTCCAGCTGGGTTTCCGTCAAGGCATCTGCCCAGTCCCGACGGATCATTTGCCCAAACAGCGGAACCAATTCCATATCGGACACTCAGACTCCAATGACGGTTAAGCTGTTTGTGCCATCCCTTTTAGCTCGGCTTCGAGTTCCTCGTCCGACTTGAGTTCCCCGTCTGCTTGCCGACGTCGAAAGACGGTTTCGAATTCGGTCAGGAACTGCTCTGCTTCGGCTAAACTCTGCTCAGGAATGCGATCGATGAACAGCACACCGTCAAGGTGATCGTTTTCGTGTTGGATCACGCGGGCGGTCAAATCGTCGACTTCCCACTCGAATTCCTGGCCGGTCAAATCGTAGGCAACCACTTTGATCTTCGCGGCTCGTTTCACGGGTCCGTAGACATCCGGCAAGCTGAGGCAGCCTTCTTCACCCTCTTCGCTGCCTTTTTTGCTGATGATCTCCGGGTTGATGAAAACTTGCTCAAACTCTTTCTGCTTGGGATCGCCGGACGGGTTGATCACAAAGAACCGAAACGGCAACCCGACCTGATTAGCAGCCAGACCAATCCCCTTGGCGGCATACATCAGTTCGAACATTTCCGCGATCTTGGCCTTCAAGTCGGCATCGATTCGTGTAATCGGTAGCGACTTGAACCGCAAAACGGGGTGGGGATAGTGAACAATTTCCATGATCGCGTTTCAGCTTGGCGGAACCTAATAATTGAAGCACCTCAGTATAGGAATGTCCGCTAGAGGCGTCGAGTGCTTCGCCACCGCTCCAAACCAGAAAACGTTAAGAATCGGTCCGCATTCCGCCCGAGTTGACCCGCTGAGAGGATCAATTCTTGACTCTTTCCAATCAAGAGCGGACAATCAAAGGTGTTCAGTTATGTTTATTGGACAAAGTTGACGTCAAAACACCGTGATGCCGTATCCGAGAGTTATATGGAAGCCAAGCTGATTCCAGTTCTTGGTGGCAAGCCCATCAGTATCAATAGCGATCTGGTTCTCGTCGGTCGTAAACACGGCCTCTGCGACCTCATTCTGGAGAAAGCCAGCGTTTCTAAGCTGCACTGCTTAATCGTGAAAACCGACGGGTTACTGTTCGTCCGTGATCTTGGCAGCACCAATGGAACGAAAGTTAACGGGCAACGAGTCACCCGAGGGGCGTTGTTACCAGGGGACGAACTCGCCTTCGCGAGTGTGAAGTATCGTGTGCACTTGGGTCCGGGCCAACCGCCGTCTGAGGATGATTCGGTCGAGCGATTCCACACCGAACCGATCGTCGACATCGGAGACTCCGACAATGATAGTGTTGCCGGTGAAGCGGAATTCCCCTCAGCGGTCGTGCGAGGCTGGAATGACTCCGACGACGTTCCCCCGGCACTCTCCAATTCCGATAGCCAAAGCGACGTACGGTTACTCTCCGATGACGGCATCGACTGATTCAGCACACATCAATTCGTTGGCCCTCGAACGCTCCTTGATTCGTCCAGGAGCGTTTTTCGTTGCGCTGGCTGAAATGCCTCGTACTCAGAATCCATAATATTGGATAATTGTTCTTGTAAAATGGAGATTGGTGGTCTAGTATCTTGGAAATTGAATCCACAATGAAGGAATCGAGTCATGAAGGCGTTGGTCAAGAAGGAGTCTCGCGAAGGTTTGTGGCTGGACGACGTGCCCGAGCCCACCGTTGGGATCAACGATGTGAAAATTCGCGTCGACCGCACCGGGATTTGTGGCACGGATTTGCACATCTACAATTGGGATGCGTGGGCGGCCAAAACGATTCCAGTGCCGATGGTGGTCGGGCATGAGTTCGTCGGCGAGGTTGTGGAAGTTGGCTCGAACGTGACCGACTTTCATCCGGGTGAAATTGTCAGCGGTGAAGGTCATATCGTTTGTGGTCGCTGTCGGAACTGTCTAGCCGGGCGTCGGCATCTCTGCAAAGACACGCAAGGTCTCGGAGTGAATCGGCCGGGCGCGTTCGCGGAATATGTCGTGTTACCAATGTCGAACGTTTGGCATCATCGTCCAAGCGTGAACAAGGATATCGCCTCGATCTTCGACCCGTTCGGCAATGCGGTTCACACGGCTCTGCAATTTGATGTCCTCGGCGAAGATGTGTTGATCACCGGAGCCGGCCCAATCGGTTGCATGGCCGCCGCGGTTGCCAAGCACGCGGGTGCTCGATTTGTGGTTGTCACGGACATTAATCCCTGGCGGTTGGAGTTGGCGCAGAAACTCGGTGCGACTCGGGTCGTCAATGTGAAAGAGGAAAAACTAGCCGACGTGCAAAAAGAACTCGATATGCACGAAGGTTTTGATGTCGGTCTCGAAATGAGTGGCAACCCAAGTGCGTTTCGTGACATGCTGCACAATATGTGTCATGGCGGCAAAATCGCGATGCTCGGCATCCCGGAGAAAGAGATCGCGATCGACTGGAACCTAGTCGTCTTCAATATGCTTAACATCCAAGGTATCTACGGTCGTGAGATGTATGAAACGTGGTATAAGATGACCGTGATGCTTGAAAGCGGTCTAGATATTAGCCCCGTCATCACCCACCGCTTCCATTACACCGAATTCGAAAAAGGTTTCGAAGCCATGAAAAGCGGTGAAAGCGGCAAAGTCTTACTACACTGGAAGGACTAGTATTCATAACTCGTAGATTTGTAGGCTGGGTTAGCGTAGCGTAACCCAGCATCCTCTAAAATGTTGAGAGTTTAGAGATGCTGGGGCTAGCCCCAGCCTACTTGGACTAGCAATGAGTACGCCAAATGCGAAAGAGATTTTACATTTCGATAGGCGTCGTCTTGCTAGTCGCATTATCTAGTGTTGGAGAACGCTGGGAGTTCTCGCCAGAAGTGTTAGAACTGCGTACGCGAACTGAAACGAGAATATTCAACATTCCGGTATACTATTCCGCATGGACAACACAACCTCTGCCAATAGCGCAATTTCTCAAGGACGACGACTTTTGGCAAGTTGAAGAAACAGAAAACCCGAAATGGATTCCGGCTCTACATCGACGACATTGGTGGGCCGGCGACGGGACCGAAGAGTGGTTTAAGGCTCTGATCAGTCATCACGATGATTGGATTGCTTGGACCGAAGCGAATCCAGAACTAGCGAAGACGTTTTGGGTCTGGTTGCAGCAGGTATTGAAACATCGCCCGATCGACGGTCAGCTTGGAATAATTTTGTATGATGTCGTCAACGGTCGGGTTGACGAATCGAGAATCAATGAATTAATCATGGTGCCTGCAAACGCCTGGGCCGAATTCATTTCAGATTGGAAATGAGCAAGACTTGTAGGCTGGGTAAGCACAGCGTAACCCAGCAATTTCTACGATGTTGAGTCTCTAGAAGATGCTGGGACTTGTCCCAGCTTACATTATGAGTTGAGGTATTCGATGTACGGGCAATTTCAAGAGCATCTAGCGAGTCAACTTCAAGACATTGAATCGGCCGGGTTGTGGAAAGGTGAACGAATTATTACGTCACCGCAGGATGCCCATATTCAGACGACGAATCGGGCTGATGTCCTCAATCTTTGTGCGAATAACTATCTTGGTTTAGCTGAGCATCCCGAAGTGATTCAAGCGGCTCGGGAGGCGTTGGATCAATACGGTTATGGGATGGCGAGCGTGCGGTTTATCTGTGGTACGCAGTCGATTCACAAAGACTTCGAAGCCAAGCTAACACAGTTTCTGAGTACCGAAGATACCATTCTCTATCCTAGTTGTTTTGATGCCAACGGTGGGCTATTCGAAACACTGCTAGGACCGGAAGATGCGATTCTTTCAGACGCATTGAATCATGCGAGTATTATTGATGGAATTCGACTATGTAAAGCTCAACGCTATCGCTATGCCAATAGTGATATGCAAGACTTAGAAACAAAACTCAAAGAATCGCAAGATGCAAGGTTTCGTCTGATTGCAACTGATGGCGTGTTTAGTATGGATGGCTACATTGCCAATCTGCCTGCCATCTGTGAACTAGCGGACAAATACAATGCGCTGGTGATGATCGATGATTGTCATTCCGCTGGTTTCCTCGGTTCGACTGGGCGTGGCACGCATGAGTATCACGATTGCATTGGTCGGATTGATATAATCACTGGAACACTCGGTAAAGCGCTCGGTGGTGCGAGCGGGGGTTATACATCCGGGCGGAAAGAGATTGTTGAACTTCTCCGACAACGATCACGACCTTACCTCTTTAGTAACACGGTGGCTCCACCGATTGTCGGAGGGGCGATCAAGGCGCTCGATCTGCTGATGAGTTCCACCGAACTTCGCGACAAGCTCGAAGACAACACTCGCTACTTTCGGGAAGCAATTCAACAAGCCGGTTTAGATGTGCTGCCCGGTGAACACCCGATTGTGCCGGTGATGCTTGGTGATGCTGCTCTCGCAAGTCGGATGGCGGATCGGTTACTCGAACGCGGTGTCTATGTCATTGGGTTTAGTTACCCCGTTGTTCCGCAAGGTCAGGCTCGTATCCGCACGCAAGTCTCCGCGGCGCATTCTCGCGACGATTTACAGTTCGCCGTCGAACAGTTCCGAGCGGTGAAAGAAGAACTCGGGGTGTAATTTCCGCGGTGTGATTCTGCTTGGCATTCGGTGCATTGAAGGTGATGTTTACAGCTCGCGGTTTCGTGATTTTAACTTCTGACGAGCCAACCGAGTGATGTAAACCGTGACCGCAATGGTTGCGATCAAACCCACGCCGAGCAGAATCCATTGACCGACCGGTTTCTCCTCTCCGGCGACAGCGGAGTCGGCGATGTGGCCAATGTAGACGTATAAGAATGTCCCCGGCAGCATGGCGATCCAACTGGTCAGCACGCAGGGCCAGAATTTGATGTTGGTGAGTCCGTACAGATAGTTCTGCACATTGAACGGGATGGCCGGTGAGAGCCGGAGCATCGCCACGACTTTCCATCCGGCCTCGGAGATGGCTTCGTCGACGGCTTGGAATGTGGGATACGTTTCTGCCAGTTGTTCGACTTTCGCGCGAGCCAAGTAACGGGCGATCAGCAACGCACAGGCGGCTCCGATCGTCGAACCGATCGAAACCACAGCCAAACCCAGACCCAAACCGAAAATCGCACCGGCGACGAGCGTCAAAATGGAACCGGGTAGGAAACAGATTGTCGCGACAATATACAGACCGACGAACACCACCGGCCCCCAGAATCCCAGGTCGTCCAGCCAGGTTTGCAGAGTGTTTCGGAGTTCATCGGTGGGAAGCAGTCGAAGAAGTAACAATCCACCAACAATCAACACCGCGATCGCAACTCTTTTGACAGTCACAACTTCTGAACGAAACCAATTCATGGGAACTTTCGGGAGCCAGGGAGAATGATTCCAAGGATTCTCGCATAATTTCGCCGGCGTGTCTGTGGGGTATCGGACATAACTACCCCCTGGTCGCGTCTTGCCACGATCGAAGGAATCTGGGAAACTTCCATCGGACTGGTTTTAAATAGAAGAACATTTTTCTCGATTTTGTTGGGACGTTGAATGGATTCGATGTCGAATTCACGGTTCATCCGTATCTTCGTAATCGCACTTGTGGGTTTGGGTTCCGGCTTGCTATCGGCTCCGGTGGCGGTGGCCCAAATTCGGTCGGTGGACGAACTTTTTCCGCAGTCTCCGCCTCCGTTGAACTGGGGATTATTCCAGATTCAGCCGCCGGATCCGGAATCGATTAAACCGTCGCAGATTACGCCACGGGTGATTGATCAAACTCCGATGGCACCGCCAAAGACGGCGGAAAACCCGGCTCCAGTGGATGCACAGCCACAGCCGCAACCGTCTCCGCAACCGGTGGTGACGCCAGCGAATCCGAATCCACCTGAAGCGAACACCACGGAGTCGGCCCAACCAATGCCGGCAACTCCTGCGGGTGAAACCACGGAGACAAAACCGCAGGGAGCGACGCTGACCAACGACAAACCGACCATCGCATCCGTGGAAGCCGCGATCGCAAAGGTCAAAGGAGACAAGCTCGATGAAGCGGTTCAAAAGGAGATTGTCAGTCTGTATGAGCAAGCCCTCGCAGATTTGAAAGAAGCCGAGGGACAAATTGCCAAAGGGGAAAACTTTACCAAGAGCATTGAGGAAACTCCGGCTTTGGTGAAGGATCTGAAGCAGCAGAAAGAAGCGGTGGCGAACGAACAAATCGTCATCGAGACTGCCGGGAAAGGTCTCACAGAACTCCGGCAGGAGCTGCTTGAACGCGAACAGAAGTTGGTCGACCAAAAAGCCAAGCTGGAAGAGTTGATCTCGGCGCTCAAGAAGGCGGCGGCCCAGGAACAGTTGGCGAAAGAACGCAAAGACACCCAAGAACGACTAACGCAACTCGAAGAGCAACTGAAAAAAATACCGAACGGAGCCGACGCCACCCCTAGCAACACCGCAGAGCGTGTTCGCTTGCAAGCCAAGAAACAATTGCTGCAAGCGACGTTGGGTCGTATCGACAAGGAAGGTCCTTGGTTGCAGTCGCAAACGGAAGTGTTGCCGTTGAAACGCGACATCGCTGCGCGTCGGCTCATGCAGCTTGAGGAGGAGATCAAGCGACGCCGAGCCGAAGTGGAACAGGCGTTAGCCAAGGAAGTGAAAACCCAGTCCAAGCAAGCCGAAAGTCTTACGAAGGCTGCGGTTGCGTACGCCGAATACCCGACAATCACACGACTAAGCGAACGCATCGAAACGCTTGCAAGTTTACGGTCGCAAGCAGCCGAACGTGTTCCGGAGATCGTCGCGGAATTGGAGAAAACGGAAATTCTGCTCGAAGACGTCCGTCGTGATCACGACGCAAGTCGAGAACGAGTCAAGATTTCCGGTCGTAATAACAACGTTGGTCAACTGCTGCGGTTGCGGCGGAATAGTCTGCCGGACGTTCGGAAACTCTACATCCAGATCTTTGAGCGACAAGATGAGATTCAAGAAGTGCAGGTCGAACAGAGCATCAATATCGACCGAGCCAACGAACTTGCCGTCATTGATAAAGCTTGCACTCTGTTTTACGAGAATCCGGAATGTAGTATCCCTTTAGACAAGCGTGATGATCTGCGACCGCTGCTCGAAAAACTCCTCAACACAGAGAAGCAGAACCTTGAAGATCTGAATGTTGAGTATGGGATTTATCAAGATAAGTTGTTGGATCTGGATGACTCTCAGAAACGCCTCGTCGAAGAGACTCAGGATTATCTGCGGTTCATCTCGGAAAACATTCTGTGGATTCGCAGTACCAACGAACTGTGGAATCAGGAACCGGCCAACTACGAAAGCGCTATCCGATATCTCACGAATCCCAGCCGCTGGGAGAACGTGCTGATCTACTGGAAAGACGATATCGTCCAAAACCCATTCTTGTGGGGCGTGGCGTTAATTGCGTTCGTCCTGTTACTGATGCGTGGACGACGCATGCGGAGACAAGTTCACGCATTAGGCGATGCGGCACAGAAGAAGTCGTGCAACAAGTTCCGCCCGACAGCGGAAACGCTTGGCTTGACGATTCTCATTGCAGGCATGTGGCCGGCCACTTGGTACTTCATCGGTTGGCGATTGTCGGGTCACTTGGAATCGCCGCTGTTCGTAACGTCGGTTGCATCTGGCTTCATGGCGATGGGCCTAACGTTTTTCCCATTGGAATTGTTTCGCCAGATCTGCCGAAACCGAGGACTGGCCCAAGCTCATTTCGATTGGCCAAAGGATGTGCTGGGGTGTCTTCGGGGCGGTTTGAAATGGATGATCTTCATCGGCTTGCCGTTCACGTTTATCTCGGCAACGCTGGCGGCGGCCTCATTCGTTCGCAGCGACGAACATGAGTCGTTGGGGCGGTTGTGTCTCGTGGCGGCATTGATCATCTCGAGTGTGTTTGTGTTTCGGGTGTTGCGACCCGGTTCGCCGACGATGCGAGACTTCCTCAAGAATCACAGCGGAACGTGGATTGAACGCACCAAATACGTGTGGTCCTACGGTGCGTTAGCGGTGTGCATCACGTTCGCTGTCTTGGCGGTGATGGGATACCAATACACGTCGACGCAGTTGGTTTCCCGTTTGTATGGCACGCTGTGGATTGTGTTTGCCTTCGTGACGGCGAACGCAATCGCCGAACGCTGGTTGCTGGTGACACGTCGCCGCGTGGCGATGGAGCAATACCGTCGTCGTCGTGAAGCTGCTCAGTCGGATTCGCTTCCGATTGGCCAACCCGATGTCATCATTGACGATCCACAGATGGCGTTGTCCGAGATGAACTTGCAAACTCGGCAACTGCTCCGAAGTTTCATCACGATGGGTGTTGCTTTGGGAATGTGGTTCACTTGGGCGGATGTTCTGCCGGCACTCTCGGTGCTGAAGAAAGTTGAAGTCCCATTTCTGACGATTGATCGCGTTGTGTCCCCTACGGAAGACAGCAACGGCGCGTCGCCAGGACCAACCACACCCGTCGACACGGCGACCGCCTCGGACACTGAGACCGCAGTCGCCGCGAAAACCGTGGCGGTTCCCATTACATTGGCCGACCTGACCCTCGCATTGTTGATTGTGATCGTCTCAATCGCGGCGGTTCGGAACTTACCCGGTTTGCTCGAATTAATGGTGCTTCAACGCCTGCCGATCGACAACGCCGCCCGCTACGCCATCACCACGCTCAGTCGCTACGCACTGACCTTCATAGGAATCTCAGCCGCGTTCTACGCCATCGGGTTTCGATGGGAACATGTGCAATGGTTGGCCGCTGCCTTGATGCTTGGGCTCGGCTTTGGATTGCAGGAAATCTTTGCGAACTTCTTCTCCGGTTTGATCGTGCTGCTCGAACGTCCGGTGCGTGTGGGTGACATTGTGACTGTCAACGGCACCGATGGGATCGTCAGCCGGATTCGGATGCGAGCGACGACAATTACTAACTGGGAACGCAAAGAGATGATCATTCCTAATAAGGATTTGATCACCGGAACCGTGCTTAACTGGACTCTGTCCGATCAAGTGCAACGGGTCTTCATTTCCGTCGGCATCGCCTATGGTTCCGACACGAAAAAAGCGACTCAGTTATTGTACGAAGTGATGCAGAATCATCCCGCGGTGATGAATGATCCGGCTCCTAACGTGACCTTCAACGGTTTCGGTGATAGCGCACTGACGTTTGAAGTGCGATGCTACCTTCCACGTGCCGACCTCAAATTGCCGACGACTCACGAACTGCATACACAGATCGATGAAGCCTTCCGTGCCGCGAACATTGAAATCTCGTTCCCGCAACGCGACTTGCACATTCGCAGCGTCGACGCACACGCATTGTTCAACCCCATGCCAACACAGCACGCCGCCGAAGAAAGCACTGACCAGGACGAGCACCAAATACGAAGCGCCTAATCGGCTTTAGACTGCATTGTGGTTTAGACGTGCTCTAAAGGACCGATGGCAGCAACGCTAGACTCTTTTAGCGGGTAGGCGTCTAGCAAGTTGCGCATATCTGTTGTTGTTAGGTCTTGCACGGTTCTAAGATCATCTTCGACGGAATGATAAGTCTGACGGTAAAGCCAATTCTCACCGAGTGCCGCCCGACGACCGCGAGGGCGTTCGCTTCCAAGAACCACTCTTGAGGCGACTTTGTTCTTTGCCTGTTGCAGCTCGGTCTCTGTGACGCCGTTCGTGTTGATGTCATCATAGATCTTCGCAATACGATCGCGGTTGGCTTTGACTTCACTTGGATCGCAACTGAGATACGTCATCCAAGCTCCACTGCCATCGTAATCATAGTAGCCAAGTTGACACGTCTCCGCGTGTCCTGGGTCGACAATGTCCCAGAACATTCGGCTGCTCACACCATCACCAACCACAACCGACAATAACTGGGCTGCAAAACATAGTTGATGCGCTGCGGCCGGTGCGGGAGCCATCGAGAGTACATACTCGGTAAGGCTATTCTCACGAGTGAGCACTAACTCCCCGCCGCTCGGCTGTGCTTCAACCGTGTTGCGATTCAGTGAACCACTCGGCCAACTTGCACAGTTTTGTTCGGCAAGTTTCAGAACCTCATCCCAACTCGTGTTCCCGGCAACGGCTAGTGTGATGTTGCCGGCTTGATAGTGATCGGCAAAGTACTGACGCATCTGTTCGACAGTCAGTGCGGTAATGCTCTCCGCCGTGCCAAGAATACTTTGTGAGAGCGGATGTCCTTTGAAGTGGTACTCCATTAGGTTGTCATAAACCACCCAACTTGGCTGGTCTTGATACATGAAGATTTCTTCCAGGATGACTTGCTTCTCGATATCGAAATCCTCTTTTCGGAGAGAAGGCGTCATGACGGCGGATAGGAGTTCAAAAGTTTGCGGCAAGTACTCAGGCAGTACAGCGGCGTGGAATGTCGTGACTTCCTCGCTCGTCGAAGCATTGTAGTCGGCTCCGATTTCATCAAACATTCGATTGATATCATCCGCGGTAAACTGTTCGTTTCCTTTGAATGCCATATGTTCAAGGAAATGACTCACACCGGATACTTCGGGCGTTTCGTCTCGTGCTCCGGTCCGCACATAGAACCCGAGCGAAACGCTATAGACGTTCGGGTTCAGTTCCGCGATCACCGTCAATCCGTTTGGTAGCGTCGCCTGATGAAATTGCATTGTATTTCCTTATGGATATTTCAATCGCAAACTTAAACGAGTAGTCGCGATTGACTATTAGTGAACCATATAGTCCCCGAGCGTTCCAAGCAGGAAGCCGGCAACGGCTCCTAGTGGTGGCGCCCAGTGATTCGTGAGCTTGGCTTCTGGTGCGATATCTTGAAAGATGAGGTATAGAATCCCACCAGCCGCAAATGACATCACGTAGGCGACAATATCTGGATAATCGACTAGCACAAGATAACCCACTCCCGCTGAGAGTGGTCCCAACCAAACAAGCGCGAATAGGATTAGCAACGCTTTCCTAGCACGCATCACCGATTCTAATTCCCGATAGGCATTAAACCCTTCAGGGACGTTCTGAAGTGCGATCAACATTGCTAACAGCGGTCCTGAAGAATCACCTCGTGCGAACGCTGCACCCAAGGCGATGGCTTCCGGGAGAAAGTCTGAGAGCATGGCAACGACTTGCGCTCCCGTTCCGCCTTGGTTTTGCAATCGACGATCGAGTTCCATAAACGCGGCCGCACCACCACCAAAAGCCAGCCCAAATTGCCAGGCTGCAAGTTGTTCCGTTGCCTCGGGAACGAGGACCAATGCAATGGCTGCTAGCAATGCTCCACCGCCAAAGGCTGTGACCGCGTGGAGAATGACACCGTCGAATCGTTTTGATGGCAACGACGAATACCGAGCCAACACTCCGCCCACGAGCATCGAAAGACCGGCGACAAAACTATAGATGAGAACAAGCGTCATCAGTAAGGAGTATCCGCGTTGCCGTGAAACAAGTGGAAGACTAGGAGGATAAAGTGTCCGGAACTTCGAGAGCAGTCGGTCCAAGTGTGAGGATGGTAAAACTTTTGGCGGGGTGGCGTTCGAGGTAGTCTTGGATCGAGTCGATCGTCAGGGCGTCGATCGCATCTTTGATTTCTTGCAACGGTACCACGCGACCTCGGATATGCCAGTTACTTGCAATCGACCAACTCCGTTGACGTGTCGATTCTTGTTGCATCACCAGCGAACTTTTCGACATGGCTTTACACCGATCGAGTTCGTTTTGTGTGACGCCGTCGGCTAGGCGTTGAATTTCCGCGAGTGTGACATCAAGTGTTTCCTGAGCCCGTTCGCTTGATGTCCCTGCGTAACAGGTCACGCGACCGGCATGTTTCAAACCGCCATAACTGGCAGAGATTGAATAACACAATCCCCGTTTCTCACGGACTTCCGTGAACAGTCGAGAACTCATCCCCTGCCCTAACACTGCCGCCGCGGCCCAGGCGGTGTAGTAATCAGGATCAGGCAGTGAAACGGCGTCATATGCCAATGCGATATGTGTTTGTTCCGACTCGTGAGTGATGTGGTCGATCGCCGGTCCGCTAGGACGTGTGGCCAATTCGGGGTCGGACTGTATGCCCCAACTGCCGAAGAGTTCCCCGATGCAATTTTTGATCGGCTCAAATTCCACGTTACCGGCGATTCCCAGGATCGCACCGTTCGGACGCATGAACCGTTTATAGAACTCGCGGACACCGTCGGCGGTCACGCTCGGCAATTCTTCGAGTGTTCCATCGGAGGGACGGCCCCAAGGGTGTTCGTAACATCGCCGTCGCAATTCGGGGATGATTTTCTGACGCGGATCGTCTTCGTTGGCACGCAACGATTGTTCAATTCCGGCTTTTGCGGGAAGAAACTCTTCGTCGGGCAGATGCGGTCGCAGGAGGATGTCGGCATAGAGTTTCAACGCTTCCGGCAAGTTCGCTGCCAGGGTCGCACCGGAGCACGTCAGGAAACTCACTCCCGGACTTTCACTCCCTTGTACACCGAGATTATCGAGAGCCGCCAACAATTCCCGACTGTTCAAATCCCCCGCACCACGTGAAATCCAATCGGACAACACGGCGACAGTTCCATTTTGGCCATCCGGTTCGTATACACACCCAGCGGGCACAAGGAACGAAAACGCCGCCGATTGCACGCTTCGCATCGGTTCGACGAGTAGCGTCAAACCGTTCTCGAAGGTGTGGGTATGAATCGTCTGCTCCTGCATGCCGTTGCTCCTGCGGGTCCGTCGTACCGTTTGCCGAACAGGCGATTTTAGGCGACGAATGGCGTGCGGTCTATGCAGCGGGGGCGCGGATTCATTTCGGCTTGATTTCCCAGGCGGCTTCGGTCACGGTGAGACACACGTTCCGTAGTTCAACCTTGGGAAACAATCGTGTCCAAGCCCTTTGTTACACTGAAGCCCAGCGAACAAGCCATCCTGAATGCGGCCGCGACAATTTATGCAGGGTATGTCGCTGGTGGGAAAGTGCCCGATGGTGCGGAGAAGGATTGGCTTCGTCGATCACTCAAAGAGGCCATCGCGTTGGCACAGTTGACTGATGAATCAGTCATGGCCGACGGAGAATTTGACTAACGCAGTCGTCGCTTGATCATCGTGGGTCAGTCACGTGGCGGCCAAGCACAACGGTTTTTCGCACTCTCAGCGGACACCGAAGACGGTAGTTCGGACTACGAAAAGGCCTCGCTTGTGGATCAGGCGGCTTGTCGGTGCGTGGATTCCGTCGCGTCGGTCGATGGTAGCACGCTTTCGACCGATTCCCCAGCGAGAATGCGATCGGCATAGCCTTGCAAGGTTTCCATCCGAGTTTCGACGGTCTTGACGTATTCGTCGATCTCGGCTCGAGAGAGATTCGCCGGTACCGAAACAGCCGGGCCACCGAGTGCCAAAATTGTTGTAAACGGTTTGGGCAGAAGCATATCGGTCCAATTCCCTTGGATTCGCCAACCGCGTTTGCAGGCGTAACAGCAGGGAATGATCTTTCGTCCCGAATGCGATGCGAGAAACACGATCCCCGGTTTCAACTTCTGTCGCGGACCACGTGGACCGTCTGGAGTGATGGCGACATGACGGTCTTGAGCAATTTCGAGCATCTGCCGCATCGCCGCCGCGCCGCCACGGCGGGTCGAACCACGAACCGGCAGAATGTGTTGGAGCTTCATCGTCTCCGCGACAAACGAGCCGTCTTGGTGTTTGCTGACCAAACCCGACATCCGTTGCGGTTTGCCCGTGAACAGCGTCATCACGATTTGATCGTGCCAAATGCTGTAGAGGTAAAGACTTCCGTCAGAATTGCCGTAAGCACTGATGTCTTGATCATCACCGACCACCACCAATTGTTTGCGACACGTCCAAAACAACGTTCGGCCGACGATCGCAATCGCGAGGGCAATGAGTTTCGTGAGAAAACGACTGCGAATTTTCATCGCGGCAGCTCCGGCAAGGAATTCATACGGAAGACGTTGGGACTCTAAATCATCCAGCGATTTCCGCAAATGCCAGTTTTCTTCGGTTCCGTATGGGTGAAACCTGCGGGGATTACTCTCGCCAGCCGTCGAGATCGATCAATTCCCGCATCTGCTGATGAAACGTTGGTCGATCATCCAGGGATCGAATGAGCATCGATGGGGCCAAATGACGTTCGATGACCCACCATTGACGACGTTTTCGGAGCCGATCGGCATTGTGCTGGGCAAGAAAAAACGCACCGGGATTGCTCATCAGCAATTCCGGCAGTTCACGGGTGGATTCGGGGTTGTCGGTCGCGAGATGTCGTGGTTTCAAGACCGGCACGCGGACGAGTTGTGTGTCTGGGGACCGCATTCGCAGGATCGGCAACAGCACCGCCAACGGTGACCAGAAGACGCTGCCGATCATCCAGAAAATCGAATTGGAAGTATCGGCGGGGACGGTGCGGTCGATGAACTCCACCGCATGGGGTGCGAAGAAAAGACCATTCTCGGTGAGATAGAGTGTTCCCAAGTCCGGCAAGATTGGCCGTCGCACCCGCACTTCACCCAATGGTCGACGAATTCCCCCGATGACGCTTTGCAACTCCTCGGGGGTGGGATCTTCGGTGAGCGTATCCAACCCGGATCGGCATTCCGGGCAGCGTTCGAGTTGCGGTCGCACCCAAGTGTAACAATGATGACAGAGGAAAAACGACATCAGCCGTAAACTGCTCCATCCGTGACAAGAACGATCGAAAACGCTTCGCGATCATTGGCCCCATTGAAAACGATGACCAACTTTGACCCCACCATTATAGTCGTTCACCCCAAGGAACGCCCGAGTAAATGCACCGTCGCTCCGCTGCGGAACCAGGATGGCTTCATCTTTTGGAAGTATCCCAGACGCCCGGATACTTCGCTCGAAAACTACGTGCGACTGGGAATCGGCGGACCGGAACTGAGTACCGACGACGCCGACCGGGGATTGCTCGTGCTCGATGCAACCTGGCGATACGCCGCTCAAATGGAGCAACAATACGAAGATTTGCCCGTGCGAAGTTTGCCACCATGGAAAACGGCTTACCCACGGACCTCGAAAGTCTTCGACGATCCCGACACCGGCTTGGCGACGATCGAAGCCATTTTCGCCGCCTACATCGCGTTGGGACGTGACACCACCGGACTGCTCGATTCCTATTATTGGGCGGACCAATTTCTTTCTCTGAACGCGGACCGACTTAATGACTGACGACCCGACCCGCGAACCGTCTTTCGGCGAAATTCGTCCCGACGACGAGCACAATCGCCGTCTCAAATCCCATGTGCATCCACCGGATTGGACGAACCCTACGCCGAACGGCCGCTACAATTTGGTCGTCATTGGTGCCGGGACCGCCGGGCTCGTGACGGCAATGGCATCCGCCGGGTTGGGGGCGAAAGTCGCGCTCGTGGAGCGTCATCTCATGGGCGGCGATTGTCTGAACGTGGGGTGCGTACCATCGAAAGCGGTTCTCGCGGCGGCTCGGGTCGCTGCTACGGTCCGTGACGGAAACCGGTTTGGCATGCAGGGCATCGACGACGTTCAAATCGACTTTCCCGCAGTCATGGAACGTCTGCGTCGGCTGCGAGCGGACATCGCCCATGTGGACTCGGCCAAACGATTTCAAGATGCTGGTGTCGATGTGTACCTTGGCGACGGCCAGTTCCAAGGCGACGGGAAACTCGAAGTGGCTGGTACGACACTTTCATTCAAGAAGGCCGTAATCGCGACCGGAGCACGCGCCGTCATTCCGGAGATTCCCGGATTACAAGACGCGGGTTGTCTGACAAACGAAACGGTGTTCAGTCTGACTGAACTGCCACGGCGATTGGCAATCATCGGTGGCGGTCCGATCGGTTGCGAAATGGCCCAGGCGTTTGCCCGACTCGGTAGCGACGTCACACTTCTAGAGAAGTCGTCCCGCATACTTCGCAAAGACGAAGCCGACGCCGCCCAAATTATCCAAGACGCCCTCAAAAAAGACGGAGTCAGCATTCGATTCGAAACCGAGGTTTCTCGTATTGAGACAGTGTCCGACGGCAAACAACTAGAGCTCAAAACCGCAACCAGTTCCGATTCAATCGTCGTTGACGAGATTCTCATCGGAGCCGGTCGGCAACCTAATGTCGAGGAGCTGAACTTGGAATCGGTGGGAGTCGAATACGATGACCGTCATGGGGTGAAAGTGGATGACCGTCTGCAAACATCGAACCGCAACGTCTTTGCCGCCGGAGATGTGTGTTCAAAGTTCAAGTTCACGCACGCCGCCGACTTTATGGCTCGAACGGTGGTGCGGAATGCTTTGTTTTGGGGCCGTTCAAAAGTGAGCGATCTGACGATTCCGTGGTGTACCTACACGAGCCCCGAACTCGCCCATGTCGGTCTCACACCCGAAGACGCGGAATCTCAAAACATCGAAATTGATACGTACACTCAAGAACTCGCCGAAGTTGACCGTGCGATTCTGGACGGCGAGACGAATGGCTTCGTTCGCGTGCATACCAAAGCTGGTAGCGACCGAATTCTTGGAGCGACAATCGTTGCCGAACACGCGGGAGACTTCATTGGCGAAATCGTGACAGCGATGCAAGGCGGGATCGGACTTGGCAAACTTGCGAATGCAATTCACCCCTACCCTACGCAAGCGGAAGCGATCCGCAAACTTGGCGATCAATACAATCGCAGCCGACTCACGCCGTTCGTGAAATCAATCTTTCGACGATTACTCGCGTGGCAACGCTAGATCGTTTCGATTCTGATTGGTGTTTAGACTTGATCTTGTTCTGTCGACGGGTTTGGAACTGGCCCATTAGTCTTGAGAAACCAACGTGTGATCAAGTAGGTCGCTAGGCCACAGCCGGATCCGAGAATCAGTGAGCCTGCTAGCATCGGACGGCCAATTTCGACAAACAATGTCACCAGTGCTTGCCACCATTGTTCAAAGCCTTCGTACTTCAAGACATTGGCTAGCATCTCACGGGTGAGGTTGCCTTTGAAGAATAGGGTTCCGATTTTGTAGTCGGTCCAATAGATCGGTAGGATGGTCAATGGATTGGAAACATAGACCATCAGCAAGGCGGCTGGTTTGTTGAAGTAAAAGAGCCGCCCGGTAAGCAGTGCTAGTGTTAGGACAATAACGATCTGCAAGCCGACGGTTGGCGTCATTGCGATGAACACGCCAATGGCCATTCCCAATGCTTTCGCATGTGGGGTGTCGTTCAACGAGAGGACACGCAGGACCCACTTGCGGGGATGACGCCAGATCGCAATGGGTTTTGCGGACAATTCGTCCATAACGCTCCGTTATTGAGTTAGGACTGAAGTGTCGGCGAAGTAAAGGTAGATCGCTAGTACAACAAGGATTAATCCTGCCGCAGCAGGTTTCGCGAATTTCCATGGAGTGAGATCAACATCACCGCTCGCTTGTTGTTCCCAAGGCGTGTCTCGTGGTGCTAGTGCTTGAATCAATAGCATCAAACCGATCAAACCGACGAACACGATGCCGAGGAAATGAAAGTTATTCAATCCTTGCATTGCTTCGGCGACGGGCGGAACAAAGTATTTTGCAGAGATAATACCCACACCAAGAATGAGTGCGATATTGGCGGCCAGAGCTGGTGTGCGTTTCGTAAAAAATCCGACGACAACCACCGCGAAGATCGGAATGAAGTACAAGGCATTCATGTCTTGCAAGTATCCGAAGATGCTTTTCTGATTCGCTAGTAGCGGCGCCACACACATTGAAGTGATGGCAATGATCCAGCCAAATCGTTTCCCCGAACGGATGACTTGTTCATCGGTTGCATCTTTATGGATTAGGTCTCGATAGACGCCTAAGCTAAACAACGTCGCGGTGCTGTTGAGAGCTGAGTTGAATGAACTCAAAATTGCCCCCATCAACGCGGCGGCGAAGAAACCCACAAGTCCGTTTGGCAGGACCCGCTGCACCATCTTTCCATAGGCTTGGTCTTTGTGCCGAGGACTGACGTATTGTGTTGTGTCGAGATTTTCGAGGTATTGATAGCCAGCTTCACCGTCGGAGACAATCACGACTTCTGGCGGGATAACCTTCGAAACTTGGAAGGTTTGATCATTGTGGGTGAATGTCTCACCAACTTGCTGATCGACTTCATCCCAACTTTCCAGGTTCAAAGCGTTAAGGGCATCGCCATCATGGATCAGAACGGGGTTTGATGGGGCGTCTTCAGACGCAAGACTAGCGACGATCGTGCCTTGATTTCCAGAGATATCTACGACAGGTCGATAGTCGTCGTCGACAGGCGCACGTCCGTAAATGTGGAACGCGATGATGCCAGGAAGGACTAAGATTAACGGGGCTAGCACTTTGAATAGTCCGGCTAGCAAGACGCCTTTTTGACCTTCACCGAGGTTTGTAGCTCCGAAGGTTCGTTGAATGATTTGTTGGTTAGTGCACCAGTAGAACAAGTTGATGATCAACACACCGGTGAACAAAGTCGAAAACGGTACCGACTGATCCGGGCTGCCAAGTGAATTGAACTTCTTTGGGTTCGCTTCGCGAAGTTCTGTAATCGCCGCTCCGATGCCATCGGAGTTAACGGCTTGCAAACTCAGATACGCGATGAGAAATCCACCGATCAACAACCCAAAACCGTTGAGTGTATCCGAGACGGCCACAGTCCGCAGACCACCAAAAATCGCATAGAGAGAACCAATAATACCAATCATCCAAACGACGATCCAAAGCAACGTCGTACGCGATTCCATACCTAGTAGATTGGGTAGATCGAGAATATCAATCAAACCAGTCGCGCCGGTATAGAGTATGATTGGCAGCAGAATCACTGCATAGGCGACAATAAAGATGAGAGTCGTGATTGTTCGTGTGGTGTCGTTGTAGCGTTCCTCAAGAAACTGAGGCACAGTGGCGATGCCGCTTTTGAGGTAGCGTGGCAGGAATATCAAAGCCATTACGACTAGCGAGCAAGCCGCGATCACTTCCCAAGCCATCACGCTGAGACCATCCGCGTAGGCGGCACCGTTGAGGCCGACCAGTTGTTCCGTCGAGAGGTTCGTCAATAAGAGCGAACCGGCGATGAATCCTCCGGTGAGTGATCGTCCACCGAGGAAATAACCAGCGGATGTGGTATGCACGTCGTTCCGCGTCAGCCACCAAGTGCCGATTGCGACGAGTACAGTGAAGAGTAGAAAGGATGCGAGCGTGAAAAACATAGTCGATCCGGCGCAAGATAGGATAGCATTGGAACGGAATCGTCAGAGTGTAACGACTCTTGGCCGGAATTGTCGACTGTTTCAAGCAGCAACGCCGGCCTCGCATTACGCCAGGCCGGCGATGTTTTTGCTCGATCGTAGGGTGTCAGATTGTTAGCGGCCGGCTGGGATCACTTGACCGGACTCTCCTTCGCCGTTGGCCCATTGAACGTCATCGGGACCGGGGGGCACGTTGACGGGGCTGTCAAATGCGACATAGTTGGGAACCGGTTGGTGAGCCGGTCGTGTGTTCAAACCGTCTTTGACTTCGTTCAAGACCGAACCTGACTGATAGGGCCCAACCCCCAAGAAATACCAGTTGCTGTCGTTCGACTGAGCGAGCGATGTTCCGCCGCCGCCAAGAGCCTGTCGAGTTTTCGCGTCGTAGGCGACCAAACCAATTTTAGCGAGGCCGGTCTGCTCTTGTTTGCTCATCAGCTTGATTTCGGGAATGCTGATCGGCAGTGGACCGGGGACTGCAAGTTCGGGAGTTCCGAAGAATGTTTCCGAGGTGTTCGTGCCCACGCCACCGCTTCGGGCTTCCACGATGATATCGGCATCATCGGCACTGCCGACCAACCGGCCGCCGCCACGCAAAATGCGATGCCGAACGGAGCCGACGACGTAACTTTTGTCGACGCAATCGAGGTACTTGTCATCAAAGAACACTGCGCTGCCAGTGAACGCTGTGAAGTCGACTTTATCGAGCGATTGATCGATCGAGTTCGAAATCAGCAGTTGTTCTTTGGCAGTCCGGGCAGTGTTGGTGGTTTTCGCAGTTGCACATCCGACCGCGAGGCTGGCGAGACATGCGAGCGATAGTAATCGTATCGGCATTGTTCCCCTCCTTGAGAACAGTTTCGGGATGAATGAAATGATGAATTTGCGTCGAACCGTCAAGGTGAGTTCGGTGAAGTTGGGTAGATTACAAGATGTGTTTCGATATTTCGGACTACGCAATCTTTCAGCTCATCGGCCGAAATTCGCTCGAACTGAAATCAAAATTGAATGGTCTTGTGAGATTTTTGGAATTCGTCTAAAGTCCCGCCCCCTTGATGAGTCTGTCGACTCAAAACACTGTCTGTGTGTCATCTCTGTTCTGTCGAAACGGTTCTCCCCTTTTCCTTAACCGTGGACACTCCAACTCTCGAGGTTCCCATGAAACGTTTCTTCGCAACTTTCGCTGCTGTGGCCCTTTTGACGATGGGCACGGGGTGCTGTCACCATTTGACGCGGCCGTGCGGACCGTGTGCCTCCGCTCCGTATGGTGCGGCACCTGGTTATGCCACTGCGATGGCTCAGCCGGTTTCGGTCGCTTCGGCGGCGCCGATGAGTTATGCCGCAGCTCCAGCAACCGGCTGTGATTGCAACGTCCCGGCTGTTGCTCCGTATTGATCCCTAATCGATCGACAATTTGAAATTCGATCGCGACAGCTGGTCGGCCAGGACGGTCGTTTCCGGTTGTTGTTCGAGCAGGATGATGTTTTCTCCGGGTTACCAACGCTTGCGTTCGCAAGAGCGGGCCGTCAGAGTAACGCCTTACCGGTCGTCACGTGATGACATTGGGCCGAGTTGCTCTGGTTAGCAATTTCGGTCGGCAAGTTTGCCGTCATGCGGACGATTCGTGAACGGAACTCTCACCCGAGGAAAACGGAATGCCATCCCGAATCTCGCCGCTCGTGCTTGCGATTTTGCTCGTATTCACCGTTGCAGGCTGCGCGAAGAAAACCGAAGAACAGACGACCGACACGACCTCTTCGTCGTCGGACACCGACTCATTGACCTCGTCGGAGGACGAACAGTCCGAACTCACCGACGAGCAAAAAGCCATTCAGAAGTTGTTCTTACAGGCCCAGAAAGATACCAAAGAGGGCCGGTACGAAGACGCATTGGCTCAGATTGAAAAAGCTCGGGAATCTGCTCCCGATGATGAAGACGTGAAATTGGCGGCTGCGGTTTCCATTCATCACATTGCTCAGAATCTCAGCGAAGCCAAGAGTGAGTTGGCCAACAAACTCGTGTTGCAGGCCTACGACATTGCGAAAACGCTGGACCGAGAGAACGGCCCGAACCGTCAGATCAAGCAGGAATTGCTGGTCCGGTTGATGTTTGAGAAGGCCATCATCACCGCCGAAAATGGGAAGGCGGACGAATCATTCGATTTGTTGATGGAATTGCAGGACATGGGTTTTCAGCAATTCGCGATGGTCGAACAGATTGATTCTTTTGCACCGGTCCGGGAATTGCCAGAGTACGCGGAGTTCGCGAAATCGCTTGGCCTTCGTGGGTTTCCGTTCGATTTCGCGTTGCCATCGGCAATGGATGACAGCACGATTTCACTGAAGCAGTTCCGCGGCAAAGTCGTGATTGTCGATATCTGGGGCACTTGGTGCGGGCCGTGCAAAATGGAAGTTCCCCACTTCGTGAAACTTCAAGAAGAATACGGCGACCAAGGTCTGCAAATTGTCGGCATCAACTACGAAGATCTCCAAGATCAAATTCCCGACGCCAAAGAGCGGGAAATTATTCAGCGATTTGCCGACGACTATTTGATCAATTATCCGCTCGTGTTAGGTGACGAGGAAACCCAGGCGAAGGTTCCGGACTTCAACGGCTTCCCAACTACGTTGTTCATTGACCGTGAGGGCGAAGTGGAGTTGAAACTCGTCGGTGCGGCACCGTATTCGGCGTTGGAGTCGATCGTCAAGAAAATGCTTGACGATGGCAAATCCACCACCGAGCCGAAAACCTCGAAACCCGCGACCAAATCCGACGGTCCCGCAGTCGCGGAAGACGCCAAGTCCTAGACGGTTGAACGGTGACAATATTCTGGTCTTTGGTGACTGGTTAAGTCGTCAAGCGTTCTTGATAGAGTCGCTCGATGTCTTCAACCGTCACCGTGATTTCTCGGATGAAACCCGTGTGTGAACGTTCGTAGAGAATGTTCGATGCATCTTGCGGATTGCGATGAACAGCCTCGGTGAGCCACCGCCGATCTTCCGGGGCCAACTCGCCGATGTCGTCCGCCCATCTCGTGCGGGTTTCCATCACCAGGGATTCCAACCGGGGATCGTATTTCTTCAAGTTCGCCATGATCGTGTGTGCTTCCAGGGATTAAGGTCCGCCATCGACATCATGAGCGGTTCATGATATCGGACCGCTCCAAAATTCCCAGCGTAACCGAATGGCAAGACACTGATGCGGCGTGTTGTCTCCTGGCGTCCAGCGGCATACACTCACTGCGAGTGATGGGCTTTTTATACGGAAAAGGATCACGTGTCATGATTTGTCGCGGTTTGTTGTTGCTGGCGGTTTGTGGTTTGGGATTCGGTTGTGCGGACGGCGTGCCAGCGGAAATCTCCGAACCGGAGACGCAATCCTTCACCGAACCGGAAGCCGCTCCGCTCGAAACGCCGATGGGCGATTGGTCGTGGTGGCGCGGACCGAACCGCAACGGGAAAGCGGCGGATGGGCAAACCCTTCCCACGAGTTGGAGCACATCCAAAAATGTGGTGTGGAAAACGAACGTGCCGGGACGCGGCCACTCTTCCCCTACAGTGACTGGTTCGCTCGTCGTATTGGCGACCGCGGACGAATCTGCTCAAACGCAATCGGTGATTGCCTTCGATCGGAAAACCGGCAAGCAAAAATGGATCACGGAAGTCAGCCAAGGCGGATTTCCCAAAACCCACCGCAAAAACACACATGCTTCAACCACCGTCGCCAGCGATGGGGAGCGTTTGTTCGCGACGTTCCACCATCACGACCAACTCACGCTGTATGCGTTGGATTTCGAGGGAAACAAAGTGTGGAAGCGTGACGTTGGGCCGTACGCTCCGCGACGTTACGAGTATGGTTACGCTCCGTCACCATTGTTGTTCGGTTCGTTGATCGTCGTTTCCGCCGACTACGAAAAAGGCGGCTACATCACGGCGTTCGATCGGAAAACCGGCGAACCGGTTTGGAAGACCGAACGACCAGAAATGCTCAGTTTCTCTTCGCCGGTGATCGCAGATGTAGGCGGCAAAGAACAGATTTTCCTCAGCGGTTGTGAGATGGTTGCGTCGTACGATCCAAAAACCGGCCAGCAGAATTGGGCGGTTCCCGGCACGACGATGGCCACCTGCGGCACCGTGGTGTGGGACGGAGACGCCATCATCGCCAGCG